>NZ_JAJEJP010000002.1:2812723-3125248 GCF_021390495.1 Paraburkholderia sp. ZP32-5
CGGCACGGCGATATACGGCGACGTGCCCGCCGCTGTCTTCACCGAATAGCTGCTCAGCGAAAGCTCGCAAATGTCGTAGTCCGCGTGACGAAACGCGCGAAAGAAGATCTCTTCGGGATCCTGCAGCATGAACACGGGATCCACGCCATCGATCTGCACATCCCCATCGATCAGCGGGCGCATGCGATCGTAGTTGCCCACCGCGATCGAAAGTTGAAGCTTGCTCATTCCTGTTCCTGTCTGATTGTCGAAATTCTGTTCGGCACGCACCATCACGTATTGGATTGCGGCGTCCGGTTCTCACGCGGAACACCGAAAAACACCGCAATGCCGCCGATAAAAACCAACGCGGCGACCAGCAGGATGCCCGCCGAGAAGCTGCCGCTGACGCTCTTGACCCAGCCGAGCACGATCGGTGCGAAGAACGCGCCCACCTGTCCGAGACTGCTGATAACGCCGATGCCGCCGGCGGCTGCTTCGCCCTTGAGGTACGTCGGCGGAATGGTCCAGATGATTGCGGCCGCCGCGAAATAGCTGACCGACACGAGGCTCAGGCACGCGATTGCGGCCAGCCAGTTGTGAGTGAGAATCGTCAGCAGAACGGCGCCGCTTGCGCCGGCGGTCGTCGACAGCACGAAATGCCAGCGGCGTTCGAGCCGCAAGTCGGAGCTACGTGCAATCAGCAGCATCGCAATCGCGCCGACGATATAAGGCAGCGCCGACAACATGCCAATCTGCAGCAAGTTGGACACCCCTGCCTGCTTGATGATGGTCGGCGTCCAGTAGTTGAGAATCGTGCCGCAGATAGGTACCGTCGCCCAGCCGGCGGCAATCACGTACACGCGTGGATCGCGCAGCGCGGTCAACAGACGGCTCGGTGCATCGTGCGGCTTCTGACGGTTTTCCTCTTCGAGTGCGTCCACGACGATGCGCTTCTGTTCATCGGTAAGCCACGCCGCGTCTTTGGGCTTATCGGTCAGATAGAAGAAAGCGACGACACCGGCAATGATCGCGGGCAGGCCTTCGAGAAAGAACAGCCACTGCCAGTTGCGAAAGCCCCAGACGTCCATGAAGTTCTGCAGGATGAATCCCGACAGTGGGCCGCCGATGATGCCCGCCGCCGCAATCGCAAGCAGAAACCGCGAGGTTATACGCGCACGGCGTTTCGCCGGATACCAGTACGACAGGTACAGGATGATCCCCGGCCAGAATCCCGCCTCCGCCGCGCCGAGCAGCGTGCGCGCGAGATAGAACTGCCACGGCGCCGTCATGAAGGCCATCGCCGTCGAAATCGCGCCCCACAGCACCATGATTCGCGTCACCGTTTTGCGTGCGCCGATGCGTCTGAGCAGCAACGTGCTCGGCACTTCGAGCAGGATGTAGCCGATAAAAAACAGACTCACGCCAAGGCCATACGCGGCGTCGCTCAAGCCAAGGTCATGCTTCAGCTGCAACTGCGCGAAGCTGACGTTGACGCGATCGAGGTAGTTCAGTACCCAGCAAAAGAACAGGAAGGTCATCAACCTGAGCGTGACCTTGCGATACGTCCCCTCCACGACTGCCGAATCCGCTATGGGAAGACCGGATGTCTCCCCGTAGCGCAACGCTGAATCTGCCATTTCCAAGTCTCTCCGTGTTTCGCTGATGTTGTGGCTGAGAACAAACAGGCTTGCTCGTCCGACGATATTTGCCTTGTCTGTACGCCATATAATTAGACATCTAGCAATTAGCGTAAGGGGCGTTGATGACGCTGGCAAGTGCGGGTTTATACCGACGACCCCAAAACTCGCTCCTGACATAGACACTTGCATTATTAGATATCTAGCAATATGATTCGTCACACTGAGGCCGAACGAAACTGGATCGAGTGAAGGGAGACGGGTATGGACACCCAGCAAGACGGTTTTCTGCGTCTGAAGATTGCGGAAAAGGAAAAGATTGCGCGCGATATCTGGCGCTTCGAGCTAACCGACCCGCAAGGTGGGCCGTTGCCGCCGTTCGAAGCAGGTTCGAACCTGACCGTCGTGGTGCCCAATGGAGCACGTCGCAGCTATTCGCTGTGCAATGACTCGGAAGAACGCGATCGTTATGTGATCGCCGTGAAACGCGACGAAAACGGACGCGGTGGCTCGAAAAGCCTTGTCGACGAAACGAACCAGGGCGATACGATTCTCGTGTCGACGCCGCGAAACGAATTCCCGCTCGACGAGCGCGCGAAGTCGTTCGTGCTTATCGCGGGCGGCATTGGGATCACGCCGATGCTATCGATGGCGCGGCAATTGAAAGCGGAAGGACTGCGGCAATTCAAGCTGTACTACCTCGCCCGCGACCCGGAGGGCACCGCGTTTCTCGACGAACTCAGCAGCAGCGAATGGCGCTCTTCGGTGACGATTCACCACGACTTCGGCGACCCGGCGAAATCGTATGATTTCTGGAGCCTGTTCGAACGGCCGAAGCAGGCGCACGTCTATTGCTGCGGACCGCAGGCGTTGATGGACACTGTGCGCGACATGACCGGCCACTGGCCGTCGGGTACCGTTCACTTCGAGAGCTTCGGCGCAAGCAACGCGGATGCGCGGGACAACACGCCATTCACGGTTCGGCTGCAGCGCAGCGGCACGTCTTTCGACATTCCCGCCGACCGTTCGATTCTCGATGTGCTGCGCGCCGCGAACGTGCGCGTGCCGAGTTCGTGCGAAAGCGGTACGTGCGGATCATGCCGCACGGGGCTGTGTTCGGGAGAAGCCGATCATCGCGATCTCGTGCTGCGCGATGACGAGAAGTCCGCGCAGATCATGGTCTGTGTATCGCGCGCGCGATCGGAAGAACTTGTGCTGGATCTTTGATCGCAGTTCACAAACGCGCACGCGGCGCAATAAACGGAATGCGCCGCGTGTGCTCCACGCTACGCGCGTTGAAGTCCCATCAGATGCAACTCGCGGCGCACGACAAAGCCCATTGCGCGGTAGAGCGCCAGCGCACCGTGATTCGATGCGAGCACGTGCAGGAATGGCGTCTCGCCGCGCGCGCAGATTGCAGTAATCAGCCGCTTCATCAGGCCACCGGCGAGTCCTTGCCCGCGAAAAGCCGGGTCCACGCAGACTGCGCTGACTTCGGTGTAACCGTCGATCTTCATGCGCTCGCCCGCCATCGCGGCCAGCTTTCCGTCCTGGCGCGTGCCGATATAGTCGCCGAGTTCGATGGTGCGCGGGCCGAAAGGTCCCGGCTGCGTTGCCGCGGTGAGCGCAAGCATATCGGGTACGTCGCGCTCGTCGAGATTCACGTATTGCACGTCCGTCGACGGAGCGGGGTCGCCTTGCCAGACCATCTGCAGCAGCGATGCTCGCCGGGTGACGGAGAACCTGGCATCCGGCTCGATTTCGTTGACGGTCGCCAACGTCAAGGGACCATGCTCGTCGATCAGTTCGCGCAACGCATCGAACGATGCCGCACTCGAATCGATCATCGCGGTAAAAGGCGCGACCGACGACGCGAACCGCAGTGCCCGATCGTTCCCCACCGCGAAGCGACCTTGCCTGCCGGTGAGTGCGTTCCAGATAACGTTGTCTAGCGAGTCCGCGCCGACAGCTTCATTCGTGACTTCCATCTCAGACATGATTGCCCCTTGCATTCAACGTATGGCCAACGCATCGCGATGGCCGGGAATGCTGTGCAGTCTAGTCGCAACGGGGTCCACTGCCTATAGTCACAAATGACATTTTTGGCATCATTTGCGACGACATAAGGAAGTTCGTGCTGACGCTGAACGGCGTGGTCGATCGTGAGCGTCATCGTACCGGAAGCCGGCGGAAATGCTTGTGCTTGCATACATAGCACACCGCCGGCCCGAATGCTTGCTGCTACACCGAACGGTTGACCAGCGCGTCGAGTACCGTGTCCAGTTCAGTCGTCCCTCGGACGATTTCATCGTCGGGTCGTTCGAAGCTGATCCAACCTTCGTTGAAGCCGTCGAGCATGCGCATTCTCGGCAGCGGATGCTTCATGCCCTGCGACAGAAATAGCGACTCCCAATCCTGCCGGTTCACCGCTTCGGCACGCACGGGTCGACCCAGCACGCGAGCAAACGCGTCGGCAATATCGTTGGGACTCACGCGACGCGGACCTTCCAGCTCAACGATGCGCACACCGCTCCACGTTTGCTGAAGCAGCGTCGCGGCGACACGGCCGATGTCGTCGGTTGCGACCATCGGCACGGGTCGATCGAGCGGCTGCAAATAGCTGGCGATGACGCCATCGTCGCGTGCCGACGCGACGTCCCACGCGGCGTTTTCCATGAACCAGCCGGCGCGCAGAAACGTGATGGGTACTGGCAGCGTGCTCAGCTCCTGTTGCATCAACGTGTGCTGCGTAAGCAGATTGCTCTCGTGCGCCTGCGCGCCGATAGTCGACAGACAAACAACCTTCGCGGGGCGCGCCTTCCTGATTGCCGCGGATACGGCATCGATCACCACGCGAGCCTCCGGAAAATC
The DNA here is from genome assembly GCF_021390495.1 of Paraburkholderia sp. ZP32-5. Taxonomy (NCBI): domain Bacteria; kingdom Pseudomonadati; phylum Pseudomonadota; class Betaproteobacteria; order Burkholderiales; family Burkholderiaceae; genus Paraburkholderia; species Paraburkholderia sp. ZP32-5. Next base: position 2,817,214 of record NZ_JAJEJP010000002.1, read on the forward strand.
GGGCGCCGGATCGAACACAGGCGGCAACACGATGAACACGCCCGTTGCGCCGCTAAACGCATCGGCAAGCGCGGCTTCGTCATCCATGCGCGCCGTCGCCAATTGACACCCTTGCGCGACCCATGATGCCGCGCGCTCGGCATTGCGAGCCACTGCTCGCACCGGCTGCCCGGATGCCAGCAGTTCACGCGCGAGTGCGCCCCCTACCTGACCGGTGATTCCTGTGATTGCGTACACTTCGATACCCTCCTTAAGCGATGAAATTCACGGACGGCGTCAACATGGCAACGCATTGCGAGCGTTCGGTCACGCCGCCAGCGAGCAATGCATTTGCCTCGGTCCGTTTCGGTGATACGCATTCTGGGCGAATCGCGATCGAAACTAAATGTCGTACGTGGCACTAGATAAGTGACATCGAGTCACGAATAGGAGATGATCGCCAGCAGCAGGCGCAACCGGAATGACGACAGTGAAAACAAAGCTCGAAAATGTGTCCAGCGGGATTAGCGTGTTTGCCGCGGTTGTCGATGCCGGGACTTTTGCCGCCGCGGCCGACGTGGTCGGCATGTCGCCACCGGGTGTGAGCCGCGCGATTGCGAGGCTGGAGAAGAGGCTTGCGATCCGGCTGTTCAATCGCACGACGCGGTCGATCTCGTTGACCGAAGAGGGGCGCCGCTTCTATGAGCAGGTGATTCCCCACCTCGCGGGGCTCGAAGAAGCCGCCGCGGCGGCATCCGGCAGCATGTCGAAGGTGCGAGGAAAACTCCGCGTCAATCTCGATCCAGTCTGCTATCGGGCGATTCTCGGCGCGCAACTCGATAAGTTCATGGACGCGTATCCCGATCTGCAGATCGACTTTATCGCCAGGGATCGGCTGGACGATCTTGTTACCGAAGGCTTCGATGTCGCGCTTCGGTTCGGCAGGCCCCGAACCTCGACGCTCGTCGCGAGGAAGCTGCTCGACACCGCGGTGGTGACGGTCGCGGCGCCCGCGTATCTCGCCCGCCGAGGGCGCCCGATGCGGCCGGAAGATCTCGGAGGGCCCACACATCGATGCCTCGAATTTCGCGACCCGGAAACGGGCAAGCCATTCCCGTGGGAATTTCATCGCAAGCGCAAACAGATCGTGGTCACAACGAACGGGCGGCTGACGGTCAATGATCCCGGTGCGTTGCTCGACGCGTGCCTGGCCGGATCAGGCATTGCGCAGATGCTTCTGCTCGGTGCCGAGCACCTGATTGCCGAAGGCCGCTTGACCAATCTCTTTCCGGATTGGCCGGACGAACGCTTTCCGCTCTATGTCTACTATCCGTCGCGGCACTACATTCCCGCGAAAACGCGTGCGTTTCTCGATTTCGTCGTGGGATGGGCGAGCGGGAATCTTGAATCGAAGCGCGGACCCGCGCCATTGAAAAAGCCTCGCGGTCAACCCGCCTGATCGACGCGCCTGCGTGTCGAGATAGCCGACGCCGTCGAGATCACGAGATCCGCAAAGCGTTTTTCATCCCGATCGGCCTGCCAGCGCGAGCGCGCGACCGCAATGTTGACCGCGCCGATGCCACGGCCGTGCGCATTGGTGACCGCGGCCGCAGTCGAAATATCCGCGACGAAGTATTCGTCTTCGGTGTGCGCATAGCCCTGCTTGCGGATCTGCACGAGCCGCTCCTTGATCTTGCGCGGCTGATACACAGTGGACGATGTGAAGGCAACGAGATTCGAGCGCGACAGGATGTCGTCCACTTCGCCGTCCTGCAGCGTGGCGAGAATCGCGAGACCGGGCGCGGTGCAATACGCCGGCAGGCGCGAACCAGTGATCACGTGCGCATTGAAAACGTTGCGGCTGACGATGCGAAGCACGAACACGATGTCGGTATCGTCGAGCACCGTCAGGTTGGTCGCCTCTTCGGTTTCCGAGCCGAGCTGCTGCAGATACGGCGTAGCACGGCTCACCAGTTCGTTCGAAGTCAGATAGTGGTACGTGAAGTCGACCAGCTTCGGCGACAATTCGTATTTGCGGCTATCCGGATCCTTGAACAGATAACCGAGCGCCGCGAGCGTGAACGTGAAGCGCTGCGTCGCGCTCGTGTCGAAGCCCGTCAATGCGGCGATCTCGGAGAGCGACAGTTGCCGCTTGCTGCCGTCGAACGCGGTCAGCACCTTCATCGCCTTTTCGACGGACTGCACGTAAAGCGACGACTCGGTCGGGTCGGCCACCTTCTTCTCGCCTCGCGCGGCGGTCGAAGTACGTTTGCGAGCGGCCTTGGGCTGGGTAGGATTCACGATCGGTAACCGGCGTTGCATGACGCGCCCATTATCGCATACCGCTATTGCCCTATCTAATCGCAATAGCTGCGTTAATCACCCATCTGCCGTGCGTCAATGCCGCAGACGGTCCCACGCGTCGCCCACGTCGCGCGACAGCAAATGCTTGCGAATGCGTTCGCTCGCGGTCAGTTCGAACTGCGCGACCGCGCGGTAGTAACGTGGCAACTGGAAACTCGCGAGGCGTTCGCTGGCCCATGCGTGCAGTGCTTCCCATGACACCGGGTCGTCCTTGAACTGCACGTTCAGCAGAACGTCCTGCTCGCCGACGGACGACGCGACACCGATCGCCGCGCTCGCCCGCACCGCGGGATGCGCCGCAAAAATGCGCTCGATCTCCCACGCCGATACGTTCTCGCCGCGCACGCGCATGCTGTCGGTACGACGGCCGATGAAGAACAGATCACCGTCCGCATCGCGCCGCGCGTGATCGCCGGTGTACAGCTTGCCGCCGCGCAGCGCGCTTTGCGTCGCTTCGTCGTTCTTCAGATACATCGGCAGCAGTGCGCCCTCCACCTTGCTCGTCAGCACGATTTCGCCCGGCTCACCGATGCCGACCTCGCGTCCGTGTTCGTCGAGCAGTTCGAGTTCCAGCCATGGCAGCACCCGACCAATCGAGCCCGGCTTGCCGGTCGTATTGAGCGTCGCGAAGCTCGAACATTCGGTCATGCCGTAGCATTCGCGCAATTGCACGTGAAAGCGTCGTTCAATCGCATGCCACGCCGATGCGGCAACGCCCGCGCCCCACGCGACACGCAACGTGTGATCGCTCGGCTCGGTGCCCGGCGGCTGCTGCATCAGGATATCGAGCACACCGCCAAGGTAATGCAACTGGGTCGCACCCGCGCGCTTCACTTGCGGCCAGAATTGCGACGCAGAGAAACGCGGCACGACATGCAGGCTCACCGGCATCAGGAACGGCAGCAGCAACATTTGCGCGCCACCGATATGGCAGAGCGGTTCCCACATAAAGAGCCGATCGCGGTCGCGCACGTCCGCAACGCGCAACGCGGCCTCGCTGGCAATGCGCATCATCCGGTGCGTAAACACGACGCCCTTGGGAGCACCTGTCGTGCCGGACGTGTAGATGATGCACAGAGGATCGTGGACGCCGATCGCGGGCGTAACGAGAGTGTCTTGCCGTGCGCCAGATTCGAACGACGGCAAGCGCACGCGCGTTGCACCGGCGCAGTCGATGTTTGCGCTGACTGCGTCGAATTCGTCGTCGATCACGAACAGCTTCGGCTCCGCATGTTGCAGCACGTATTCGAGCCCCGCCGCGCGCAGCCGCGTATTGACCGGCACCCACACGATGCCGCTCAATATCAGCGCGTAAATAAGGTGGATATGCTCGACACTGTTGCCGAGCATCACCGCGACGCGATCGCCTTGCGCGAGGCCCTGCTCGCGAAACCACGCCTGCCACTGCGCGATATGCGCGAGTGCCTCGCCGCAGGTGATCGCGCGGTCGTCGAATTGAAGAAAGGCGCGTGCAGGATCGGCAGTCAGAGCCGCCGCGAGCAGCGGCACGCAGTCGAGTTCGTCGTCGGGATGACGATGCGGAAAATAATTCGGATACCGGTGCATGTCTTGTCGTTCTGAAAACTGAATATCGAATAGTTCGTCAGCGCGCGCGGCGCTTGATCCACGAGGACACCGCGATCACCAGCGCGATCAGCACGACGAGCGTGGTGGAAACCGCGGCGAGCGTCGGCGTGATAGCGAGCTGGATGTCGTCCCACATCTGCTTGGGCAGCGTCGTGTTGATGCCGCCGCTCACGAAGATCGCGATCGTCAGATCGTCGAACGACACGAGGAAAGCGAACAGGAACGCCGCCGTCACGCTGGCCATCAATAGCGGCAGCACGACGGTGCGAATGCGCTGCCACGGCGATGCGCCCATCACACGCGCGGCATCGTCGAGTCGCCAGTCGAACCGCCGGAAGCCTGCAGCGAGCGTGACGACCACATAAGGAATCGCCAGCACCGTATGGCCGATGATCAGACCGGTGTTCGTACCCGTCAGGCCGAAGCGGCTCAGCAGATACAGGAGCCCCACTGCGACCACGATGCGCGGCACGATCAGCGGCGCGACGAGCAGCGCGAACAGCGGCTTGGTCGCGCGCTGTGGCATGCGGGTCATTGCCAGCGTCGCGCCGAAGCCGAGTGCGAGCGACAGCACGGCGGTGCCGAAGCCCACTTCGAACGAGCGGATCGTTGCGCTCTGCCACACCGGCGAGCCGAGGAACGTACCGAACCAGCGCAGACTGAAAAGCTTCGGCGGAAACGCAATGAAATCGCTCTTCGTGAACGCGTACGGAATCACCGACAGCACCGGCACCACCAGCACGATCAGGATCGCCATCGTGAACAGGCCAAGCGGGCTGAACACGCGCACACCGTCGTATTGCGGTTGCAATCCGCCGCGCCGCCGCACGAGTGGCGCGCACAGGCGGCCCGCCGCGATCAGCAACGCGAGCCTGAACCCCTGTGCGCGTGAGCCGCGCTGCTTGTCGCTCACTTCACCGGTCAGCGACGTGAGCCCGACCACGCGGTCGTAGACGAAGAAGATCGCGATCGAGCAGACCAGCAGCACAGTCGAAAGCGCGCCCGCGAAGTGCATGTCGAACAGTTCGAGCACCGACGAAATCACCAGTTGCGCGATCATCGTTTCGCGCGGAGAGCCGAGCAACGACGGCACGATAAAGAAGCCGAGACTGGAGATGAACACCAGCAGCCCCGCCGCCGCCACGCCCGGCGAAGACAACGGCAGAAAAACCGTGAAGAAGCTCGTGCTGCGCTCGGCGCCGAGCGTCTCCGCAGCCTGTGCGAGCCGATCGTCGATGCCGCGCATCACCGGCAGCATCGTCATCACCGCGAGGGGCAGCATCGAATGCACCATGCCGATCAGTACACCGGTCAGTGACGGAATCGTGCCCGTGGTTTCGTGGACGAGACCGAGTGCGAGCGCAATCGTCGACAGCACGCCTGTTTTCGACAGCAGCAGCATCCATGCGTAGGTCTTGACGAGGTAACTGGTCCAGAACGGCAGCATGATCCACAGCAGCCAGCGTTCGCGCACGCGCTCCGACACGCGGCTCAACAGATACGCAACCGGATAACCGAGCACGATCGAAAACGCGGCCGTGATGAACGAGATCGCGAACGTGATCCACAAGACCTTGGCGTAGACCGGCGTGCGCGCAATGCGAGCGAACTGCGCGAGGCCGAACGTGCCGTCGCCCGATACGAGCCCGCCTTGCAGAATCTCGCCGACCGGTACGATGAAAAACACCAGCAGGAACAGCAGTGTCGGCAAGACCGGCAGGATCCGTAGCGACGCGGCAAGCCATGCGCCGCGGCGGCGCGACGCATCGGCCGGATGCACGCGTAAAGCGAGAGTCATGAAAGATCCTTGGTGGCGAAGGCGCGTCAAGCGGGTATCAGGCGTATAGCAGCGTGGTGCGATACGGGTCCCATGTGAGACCGACCGTTGCGCCGACGCGCGGACTCAGCGTGCGTGCGCATCGCGCGGTCAGTTCGCTGCCGTCGGGCAGCGACAGTTGCACGTGCGTATCGCTGCCGAAAAACACCACATCGTCGATACGACCATCGACAAAGCCGCGGCTCGGCTCGACCAGTTCCAGCGCCTCGGGACGCACCAGCAACGTATGACGCGCGGACGGCGTAGGCCTCGCCGTGCGCGGCAATGGAATGCGCGCGCCCGCTGCCAGCAGGATCGGTTCGGCGCCGGCATCCGGGCCATCGGCGAGCGCGCCTTCCAGCAGATTCGAGTGACCGATGAAGCTGGCCGCGAAACGCGTGGCGGGCCGGTCGTACAGGTCCGCCGGTGTGCCGATCTGTTCGATCTTCGCGTTGTTCATCAGGCAGATGCGATCGGACAGCGTCAGCGCCTCATCCTGATCGTGGGTGACGTAGACGAAGGTCGCGCCCAATTCCTTGTGCAGACGACGGATCTCGGACTGCATGTGCTCGCGCAACTTCTTGTCGAGCGCGCCGAGCGGCTCATCGAGCAGGATCACGGAAGGCCGGTACGCGAAACAGCGCGCGAGCGCGATGCGCTGCTGCTGGCCGCCGGAGAGTTCCTTCGGAAAGCGCTTGCCGAACTCGCTCATGCGTACCATCGCGAGCGCGCCGTCGACTGCCTGACGCACTTCGTCGCGCGGCTTGCCGCGCATGCGCAGGCCGTACGCGACGTTGTCCCACACGCTCATATGCGGAAAAAGCGCGTAGCTCTGGAACACCATGCCGATGCCGCGCTTACCTGGTTCGACGTGCGTGACATCGCGCCCGTCGATCTCGATGCGGCCCGAGCTCGGTGCGACGAGCCCCGAGATCATTTGCAGCAGCGTCGTCTTGCCCGATCCCGACGGTCCCAGCAGCGTCAGGAACTCGCCGGCCTGCACGCTGAGATCGGTCGGCTCCAGCGCGACGGTTTCGCCGTAACGCTTGCCGAGCCCGATCGCTTCCAGTTTTGCGGTCATGACAATGCCTCGCGTTCAGTGCGTCACGAAATGATCCACGAGTTGAAGCGCTCGGTGACCTTCTGACGGTTTGCCTGCCACCACTCCGGGCTCGGCAGCTTCATCGTCTTGATGTTGTCGGGCGCGGTCGGCAACAGCGGTGCGCGCTGCGCGGGAATCGATTCGAACGACTTGCGATTGGTCGGGCCATACGCGAGCGTCTGCGTGAGCACCGCCTGGCGTTTGGCATCCGCGCAAAAGCGCACGAACTGTTTGGCCATTTCAGCGCGCGGCGTGCCCTTCGGAATACCCCATCCTTCGATCGAATAAAGACCCTGATTCCAGACGATCGTCACGGGCGCGCCCGCGTCTTTCGCCGACTGCGCGCGACCGTTCCACAGCGAGATCATGTCGACGTCGCCGCTCTGGATCGCTTGCATCGACTGTGCGCCGGAGGTCCACCAGATCGCGATGTGCGGCTTGATCTTGTCGAGACTCTTGAAAGCACGATCGACGTCGAGCGGATAGAGCTTGTCGAGCGGCACCCCGTCCGCGAGCAGCGCCTGTTCGAGCGTATCGAGCGGGCTGCGGCGCAGGCATCGGCGGCCGGGAAATTTCTTCACGTCCCAGAAGTCCGCCCACGACTTCGGGCCGTTGTCCTTGAACTTGTCGGCGCGATACGCGAGTACCGTCGAATACACATCGACGCCAAGCCAGTCCGCCGTGATCGCCTCGGGCATCACGTCCGGAAAGTCCGAGGCCTTCAGGCCGATCGGTTCCATCAGACCTTTTGCTTCGAGATACGGAATATCGGCGGATAGCGTCAGCGTGGTCACGTCCCACACGTAGTTCTTCGTCTTCACCATCGCTTCGAATTGCGCGACCGGCTGCGACTCCCGCGCCACGCTCACGACCTTGATGCCGGTCGCCTTTTCGAACGGATCGTAGAACGCCTCGCGATAAGCAGTGGTGTATGGACCGCCCGGATCGGATACGACGATCTGTTTGTCGTCGGCGTGCACCAGCGCCGGCATCACGCCGGCAAGCGCGACTGCGCCCGCGCCTTGCAATACCCGGCGCCGCTTTTCGTTGAAGTTCTGCGTCATGGCTATGGTCTCCCGCTCGCTAGCTAGGTCTGTGAAATCGTGCGTGGTGGTGCGTGGTGTGGTGGATGCGCGTGTCGTGTTACTTCGCGCGCTTGCGGAAGAACTCTTCCATCATGCGAGCGGGCTCGCCCGAGTCGTAAGCCTCGCGCTGGATGCGGATGCCCGCTTCGATACAGTCCTGGAAACCCGCTTCGGTCATTTCGCGGAAGCGCTGCTTGTCCAGACGCATCGCGACCGGCGGCTTCGCGGCAAGCTCGGTGGCAATCTCCAGTGCCTTGTCGAACACCTTCTCTTGCGCGACGAGGTGATGAATGAGGCCGATCTGCCTGCACTCTTCCGCGTCCATCAGGCGGCCGGTCAGCGTCAGTTCGATGGTGCGCGACATGCCGAGCATCGTGTTCATGATCCACGGGCCCGTGGTACTGGCGATGCCCGCGTTGATCTCCGGCTGCCCCATGCGCACGCCCGGATGACCGACGCGGATGTCGCCCAGCAGCGCGACCTGAAATGCCGAGCCCGCGGCCGTGCCGTTGAGCGCCATCACCAGCGGCTTCTTCAGGCCGCGCAACACCGCGTAGTAGCGCTGCCATTCCTTGACCCATTCCACCGCGCGCGCGCCGTCGAAATCGTGCGCCTCGGACAGATCCTGCCCTGCCGAGAACGCGCGATCTCCGGCGCCCGTCATGATGATCGCGGCGATATCGTCATCGCCATCGAAGCGTTCGAGCGCTTCGATGATCGCGTTGCGCATCGGCGTGGTCCACGCGTTCAGCTTGTCGGGACGATTCAGCGTGATGACCGCCACGCGGCCATGTTGGGACAACAGGATGTCTTCACTCATCTTTTATCGCATAGCAATAGTTAGTAGGTGTATTTCAATATATGCCGATCAAAAAGACGACGCAAGTAGCAATCCGCCTCATGCGTGATGCTTTTTATGGCGGCGTTTACCCTGGTCGGCAGCTAGCGAACGGGGAGTTGTGGAGGACGCGGGTGTGGTTGCCCGGCGTGGCAAAAATGGGGAGGTTGGACGCAGAAGAAGGCGCGGCGAAGCGAGCGCGCGATGGAGTCGCCGGTCGAATTCGGTGCGGCACGTGTGACGCGTAGGAGGCGACGACGCGCGAATGCGCGAATGTCGCGGCGGGGCAGCGACTTTATGCGAGCAACAGGCTGCAGTTAGCTGAGCACGAGACCGGGATAAGCACTGCCCTATCCCGTGAAAAAGGATTCGCGGCGGTCGGGCGAGTGCCCGAACATGATACGGAGGGCTCGCTATGCGCGCGTACCCAGGCTCTCGAGCGGCAGCTTCGACAGAGGTGGCATCCGCGAGCAGACAGATGCCATGTCGACCCGCCTCGCCAAAGCGAGGCGGCTATCCGCGCCTATCTTGCCGAAGATAGCAATCGCCCGATCCCGCTCTCCAACAACCCCGCGTTCGGCTTGGCCGGCGGCTTCGCGAAACTGCCGGCCGTTGGCCGGATCGGCTTCAGCCTGGCGAGCGTCTCGGCCTGGCACACCGCGCTCGACACGCCATCGACGACCGGCACCGACAGTTCGCCCGCCACTTCGCGCGCAAGCCCCGCGAGCGGCGCGCCCGCGAGAATCAGCACGTCCGCGCCGTCCTGCTCGACCGCCTCGCGGCTCAGTTCGACGAGCCGCGCGCCGTGATCCCGCTGCACCGTCGACGGATCGCGCAGCGGGCGGTCCAGATGGCGGATGCCCGAGAGCCGGCCGAGCATGCCGTAGCGAGCGATGCATTCGCGATACCAGGCCGTGATGCGCCGCGAAATCGCGATGATGCAGATACGCTGGCCCATCTGCGCGGCGGTCATCAGCGCGGCCTCGGTCATGCCGACCACCGGCACGTCGAGCACCTCGCGCAGCTCCAGCAGCCCCGGATCGCCGAATGCCGCCACCACTAGCGCGTCGTAGCTGCCATACCGCTCGCCCGCGATGGTGGCGGTCGCATGCGCGCCGAGCAGCGCCTCGAAACGCGTCTCGATGTACGCGACGCCGCTCGCCGCGGTCGCCATCTCGATGTGCGTGTCGGCGTGCGCGACCCGGCGCGCCTCGGTTTCGATCAGCTCGGTGACGCCCGGCGTGATGTTCGGATTGACGATCAGCAGATTCATGGCGAGTCCGTAATTAGCCGAAGATTGCGGACAGATCGACTTCCGCGTCTTCGGGCAGCGATAGATCAAGCGTCGCTTCGATATGGTCGAGATGACCGACGGCCGCGGCGATCGCCCCTTCCAGATCGCCCTTCTGCATCAGTTCGATGATCTCGGTGTGCTCGTGATTTGGACATGCGGGCACGTTCGGCGAATCGAACAGCAGGATGATCAGGCACGTCAGCGACGCCAGTTCGCGCATCAGTCTCGTGAGCGGCGGGCTCGCCACCATTTCCGCGATCAGCAGATGAAACTCTCCCGACAGCCGGATCACCGCATGCTTGTCGCCCTTGTCGCGCGCCGCGCGTTCTTTCGCGACGTGTGCGTGCAGGCGGAGGAAATCGTCGGGATTGGCGCGTTCGACCAGCGTGCGGATCAGCGCCGGCTCCAGAATGCGACGCGCCTGGAAAATGTGCCGCGCGTCCTGCACCGACGGACTCGCGATGAACGCGCCGCGGTTCGGAATGGTCGTGACGATACCTTCGTGCGTGAGCCGCGCGAGCACCTTGCGGATGCGCGTGCGATTGGTCCTGAACACGCTGGCGAGCTTTTCTTCGACGAGCCTGGTTCCCGGAATCAACCGGTGCTCCATGACGGCGGTCAGGATGCGCTCGTAAATCGGATCGGCGTGATCGTCGACGCCGAGGATCTGTCGGGTACTGCGCGTCCTGCGCACTCGCGGGGTCTCTTTCTCGGTCAACACGCTCGATGTCCTTGCTACTTCATTTTGTGTCAATGTGATTCTAGATTGTCACAACACAAAACGGAACTTCTGAATTTGCACCACCGATGTTCGCGAGCACCACCGCAGCGCGGCTTCGCTCGGTAAACGCACGAGATGAGTGCCGCGGTCGCCAGCGTCCGTCATCCAGTGCGGTCCATCGAGCGTTTGCCCGCCTGCCGCGCACCTTGCCGCAAGGCATTCGTCATCGGCGTTCACGCCTTCCCAAGCAGGAAGGCCGGCTATCGAGATCCATCTATTGGCACAGCAGTTGCTTTATTTGTCACAAATTCAAATTATTTTGTGACAATACGGAGCTTCTTCGATGCAATTTGTCCGCCTGTCTCTCGCCACCCTGAAGCGCGCCGCCCGCACGCTCGTCGCGCCCATCATGGTGGCCGCCGCGTTCTTGCCTGTCGCCGCTCACGCCAGGGACGCCGAACCCGTCAAGCTCGGCTATGCAAAATGCGCGCACTGCACGCCATTGTCGCTAACGCCGCAGTACGCCACCGGCGTCAAGCTCTCGGCGATATCGTTCAACACCGGCAACGACGTGCTGACCGCGCTGCTGTCCAAAAGTATCGACGTCGCGCAGGTCACCTACCTACACTACGTGACCGCGCTCGACAAAGGCTTCAAGGTGGTCGCTGTCTCCGGCCAGATCAACGGCGGCTCGCAGATCCTGATCGCCAACGATCTGCCGGTGCAGCCCGGCGACTGGGACGGCCTGAAGAAGCTGATCATGCAGTACAAAAAGGACGGCAAGCCGTTCCGCGTCGCCGCTTCGCGCGGCAACGCGCAGGATATTCACATGCGCGGCGCGTTCCTCACGCACGGCATCGACATCAACAAGGACGTGCAGTTCGTCAACATCCCGAACCCGTCCGATCACGTGCAGGCGCTGCGCCGCGGCGAGGTCGAACTGATCACCTCCGTTGAGCCGTTCGCCACGCAGATCCGCGACGTGAAGGCCGCGAAGTTCTTCGCGTTCCCGTACGACCAGGCCGCCGGCAAGCTGACCAACCTGATCGTCACGCGGCCGGATGTGATCGAGGACAATCCGCAGGGCGTGCTCGAAACGGTGCGCGCGATCGTCAAGGTCGATGATCTGATGGCGTCGAACAAGCCGCTGTTCATCGACACGATCCAGAAGGTGACGGGCCTCGACAGGACCATCGCCGCGGGCGCCGTCGACAACCTCGATCCGGACTACAGGATGTACCGTACTTCGGCGGTCGCGATCGCGAAGATGATGCACGACCTGAAGTACGTGAACTCGGATGTCAGCGATGCGGTGCAGAAGAATCTCGACTACAGCTTCCTCGAGAAAGTGACCGGCAAGCCGAAGACGCAACTGGGCTACTGACAGGAAATCGCAATGGCATCCCTGTCCTCGTCACGTCTTTACCGGCGCATCGAGCGCGGCATCGTGCCGGTGCTGCTGCTTGCCGGCTGGGAAGCGTTCTCGCGCTCCGGCATCCTGCCGGCGGCGCTGCTGCCCGCGCCGTCGCAGGTGCTGATCGCGTGGGCCGACTGGATCTTCTCCACCGACGGCAACACGCAGACCTACTCCGGCCACTGGCTCTTCGACATCGCCGCGAGTGCGGGCCGCGTGTTCGCGGGTTTCGGCATCGCCACCGTGCTGGGCGTGGCGATCGGCATGGCGATCGGCTGGTCGCGCGCGGTCGAATCGCTGGTCGAGCCGACCTTGCAGACGCTGCGCCCGATCCCGCCGGTGTCGTGGATCCCGCTCGCGATCATCTGGTTCGGCATCGCCAACAAACCGGCGATTTTTCTCGTGTTCATGGGCTCGTTCTTTCCAGTCCTGCTGTCCACCATCCACGGCGTGAAAACCTGCGACCGCAATCTGCTGCGCGCGGGTGCGATGACCGGCGGCACGCCCAGCATGTTGTTGCGGCACATCGTGTTTCCGGCCGCGCTGCCGAGCATCTTCTCCGGCCTGCGTATCGCGATCGGTTCGGCGTGGATGCTGACCGTGACCGCCGAAATGGTGGCGGTGAAGAGCGGCGTCGGCTACGTGCTGTGGGATTCGTATTACTTCCTGCGTTACGACATCGTGATCGCGTCGATGGTCAGCATCGGGCTGCTCGGCTACGTCAGCGACTGGGCGATCAAGCAGATCGCTGCCCGCGCGCTGCGCTGGCAGCACGGTTCCACCTTGCAGGCACGCGGAGGTTAGGCACATGGCACTCATTACCGTCGACGGCGTGTCGCGCACGTTCGAAGACAGCAAACGCAAGCAGACCGTGATTGCGCTCGACAACGTGAGCCTGAAGGTCGAGCGCAACGAATTCTTGTGCCTGCTCGGCCCGAGCGGCTGCGGCAAGTCGACCCTACTGAATTTGATCGCCGGCTTCGACAAGCCGTCGTCGGGCACCGTCAGCGTCGGCGGATCGGTGGTCACGCAGCCGGGCGCCGATCGCGGCGTCGTGTTCCAGCAGGCCAACCTGATGCCTTGGCTGCCGGTCTGGGAAAACGTCGCGTTCCATCTGAAGATGCGCGGCGTCGCGAAAGCGGAGCGGCGCGAGCGCGCGCAACGCTACATCGCGATGGTCGGGCTGAAGGGCTTCGAAAATCACTTTCCGAGCGAACTGTCCGGCGGTATGAACCAGCGCGTCGGCATCGCGCGGGCGCTCCTGATGAATCCCGAAGTGATCCTGATGGACGAGCCGTTCGGCGCGCTCGACGAGCAGACGAAGATGGACATGCACGCCGAGCTGATCCGCATCTGGCGCGAGAGCCGCAGCACGATCGTGTTCGTCACGCACGGCATCGACGAATCGCTTGCGCTGGGCACGCACGTCGCGGTGATGTCGGCGCGGCCGGGACGCATCCGCGAACTGATCCCCATTGAACTCGACCGCCCGCGCGATCCGACCGGCGCCGCCTTCAACGATTACAAGCGCCACATCCTGTCGCTGCTGCGCCCGGAAACGGTCACGGAGACGGCCTGACATGACGGTGTTCATCACGGGCAGCAGCGGTTTCGTCGGCCTCGCGCTGACCGAGCATCTGCTCGCGCGCGGCGACACGGTGATCGGCTTCGATCGCCATCCGCCGCGCGAATCCGCCTGCCGCGCATTCGCCGCGCTGCCGGGCCGCTTCGTGCCGCTGACCGGCGACGTCCGCGACGCCGACGCGCTCGAAGCGGCGATGCGCGCGCACCGGCCGTCGCGGCTCGTCACGCTCGCGGCAATCACCGCCGACGCGCAGCGCGAGCGCGCCATGCCGCAGACGATCTTCGAAGTCAACGTGGGCGGCGTGCTGGCTGCGCTGCACGCCGCGTCGCGCAGCGGCGGCATCGGCCGCGTGGTGCACATCAGTTCCGGCTCGGTCTACGGCGAAAGCGGCCGCGACCATGCGCGTCGGCTCGTCGAAGAAATCACGCCGCTCGCGCCCGAGGGCCTGTACGGCATATCCAAGCGCGCCGCCGAAGACGCCGCCCGGCGGATCGCCGGGCTTTACGGTCTGCCGCTGACCATCGGCCGGCTCGGCACCTGTTTCGGTCCGTGGGAAGCGGACAGCGGCGTGCGCGACACGTTGAGCGCGCCCTTGCAGGTGCTCGAATGCACGCGCCGTGGCGACACCGCGATCCTGCCGCGCGCGCACCGCCGCGACTGGCTGTACGTGCGCGACGCCGCCGCGGCGATCGTCGCGCTGCTCGATACGCCGGCGCTCGCGCACGACCTGTACAACCTCGCGGCCGGTTTCGCATGGAGCGTCGTTGACTGGTGCGAGCGGCTCGCCGCGCGCGATCCGCGTATCGCGTGGCGCATCGCGTCACCGGACGACACGCCGAACATCGACTACTACGCACCGTACGATCGCGCGCCGATGGACATCGCACGCCTCGTCGCTGATACGCCCTTCGTGCCGCACTTCGATCTCGCGCACGCCGAAGCCGATTTCCACCGCTGGCTCGATACCCCGACATGACGACGACGCCCGCTCCCTACTCCGCCGCGAGCCTCGCGATGGACGGCAAGGTCTGCATCGTGACCGGCGCCGCCTCCGGCATCGGCCGCGCAATCGCGCGCCAGCTCGCGGCCAACGGCGCGCGCGTGGTGATCGCCGACGTGACCGACACGGTCATCGAAGGCGGCGAACCGACCGCCACGCTGATCGAACGCGACGGCGGCCACGCGTACGCGATCGCCACCGATGTCAGCGACACCGCGCAGGTGGACGCGCTGATCGCGCGGACGGTCGAGCGTTTCGGGCATCTCGACGTACTGGTCAACAACGCCTGCATCCGCCACGCGCGGCCCCTGCTCGATCTCGACGAAGCCGACTGGCAACGCGTGATCGACGTGAATCTGGGCGGCGTGTATCGATGCTGCCGCGCAGCCGTGCGCCAGATGATCGCGCAGCCGGACATCGGCGGCGTGCGCGGACGCATCGTCAATCTGTCGTCGCAGCACGGCATGATCGCCGCGCCAGGCGATCTCGCGTACGGCGCCAGCAAGGCCGCCATCGATTACCTGACGCGACAGATCGCCACCGACTATGCGCCGCAAGGCATCGTCTGCAACGCGGTCGCGCCGGGCAAGATCCAGACCGGCGCGGGCGGCCGCGCGCTCGATCCGGACGTGCTCGAGCGCGCCACGCGCCGCACGCCGTGGCCGCGTCTCGGCGACCCCGACGACGTCGCGCGCGCGGTGCTGTTTCTCGCCAGCGACCTCTCGACCTTCACCACCGGCGCCACGCTGATGGTCGACGGCGGCTGGATGGCCGCATGACGCCGACGCAAGCCCCACCCCCGCTCGATCTGCTGATCACCGACGCGACGCTCGTCGACGCGGACGGCGTGGCCCGGCAGGCGGCGCTCGGCATTCGCGGACCGCGGATCGCCTGGCTGGGCGAATCGTCGCAACAGGCAGCGCCGTTGCCGACAGCGGCGCGCGTGCTGTCGCTGCCCGACCGCGTGATCGTCCCTGGCTTCGTCAATGCGCACTATCACGCGGGCCTCAATTTCGCGCGCGGCGTCGCGCCCGATTGCGGCTTCGCGCCGTCGTATACGCCGGGGCTGCCGCAGGCGTCGTGGCTCGAACCGGACGAAGCGTGGGCGCTGTCGCGGCTCGGTGCGCTCGAAGCGCTGCGCGCGGGCTGCACGACGCTCGTCGACAGCTTCGTGCACGCCGAATCGACGATCGAAGGCATCGCGCAAACCGGGGTGCGCGTGTTCGCGAGTCAGCGTCTGGCCGACGTCGATTTCGCGTCCGTGCTCGCGGGCGAGCGCCGCTTCGATCGCGCGCGCGGCGAGCGCCAGCTGGAACGCGCCGACGCGTTTGTGGCGCGCTGGGCCGGTCGCGCGAACGGCCGCATCCAGGCGCATCTGACCGCGCACGCGCCCGACACCTGCTCCGCCGATCTGCTGAAGGACATCGGCGCGCTCGCCTGTCGTCTGAACCTGCCGGTCAGCACGCATCTCGCGCAGAGCGCCGACGAAGTCGCATGGGTGCGCGCCACGCATGGCCGCTCGCCGGTCGAACTGCTCGACGACGTCGGTTTGCTCGACGCGCGGCTCCTCGCCGGCCACTGCATCCACGTCGACGACGGCGACATCGGGCGCCTCGGCAGAAGCGGCGCGCACGTCGTGCATATTCCGCTCGGCAACGCGATGTCCGGCCGCATTGCGCCGACCCGCCGCCTTGCCGACGCGGGCGCGCCGCTCAGCCTCGCCACCGACACGATGCACGGCGACATGCTCGAAGCAATGCGCTGGGCGCTGGCAATGGGCCGGCTGCAAAGCGGCGCCATCGATCCCGCCTGGCAGCCGCGCGACGTGCTGGCGATGGCGACGCGCAACGGTGCCGACGCGCTCGGCTGGGGCGCGCGCCTCGGCCGTCTCGCCGTCGGGCAACTCGCCGATCTCACGATCGTCGATACGCGCCGCCCGCACCTGACACCCTGCATCGACGCCGCCGCCCTGCTCGTGCACAACGCGAGCGGCGCGGACGTCGAAAGCGTGATCGTTGACGGCCGCTTCGTGATCGAAGCGGGCCGCGCGATCTGCGTCGACGAACACGCGATCCGCACCGAAGCCGAGCGCGTCTGCCGAGCCGTCTGGCGGCGCTGTCCGCAGCCGCTGCGCGCCTATCCACCCGTTTCTTCCAACCGACCATGAGCCGACGTCTGCGCCTTGGCGTTCTCACGCCATCCTCCAATACTTCGCTCGAACCGCTCACGCAGCGGCTCGTCGCGGGACTGCCGGAAGTCAGCGTGCATTTCGCACGCTTCTCCGTCACGCAGATCGCGCTCAGCGCCGACGCGCTCGGCCAGTTCCAGAGCGATCGCATTCTCGCCGCCGCGCGGCTGCTCGCCGATGCGCACGTCGACATCATCGGCTGGAGCGGCACCGCCGCGGGCTGGCTCGGCTTCGATCAGGACGTCGCGCTGTGCGAAGCGATCACCGGCGCGACCGGCGTGCCCGCGAGCACCTCGGTGCTGGCGCTCAATCGCGCGCTCGATGCGTACGGCGTGCGCCGTCTCGGGCTGGTGTCGCCGTATCTCGACGACGTGCAGTGCAGGATCGTCGACAACTACGCGGCGCTCGGCATCGACGCGTCGTGCGAAAGCCATCTCGGCATTCAGGAGAATTTCGCCTTCGCGCTCGTCGACGAAGCGACGCTCGACCGCCAGGTGGCCGAGGTGGCGGTGGCGGGCGCGCAGGCGATCGCGACCTACTGCACCAATCTGTATGCCGCGCATCGCGTCGCGCATTGGGAACAGCAGCACGGCGTGCCGGTGTTCGACACGGTGACGACCGTGGTGTGGGACATGTTGCGCCGTCTTGGCGTGGATACCCGCCGCATCGACGGCTGGGGCCGACTTCTGCAGGAAATCTGATATGCCGCACTTCGACACCGTCATCCGCAACGCGCGCGTCGTCACCGCCGCGGACATCTTCACCAGCGACATCGGCATTCGCGACGGACGCATCGTCGCGCTCGGTCTCGATCTCGACGCGGGCGCGCGCGAGATCGACGCGGCTGGACGCCACGTGACGCCGGGCGGCGTGGACAGCCACGTGCACTTCGACCAGCCGACCGGCGACGGCTCCATCATGGCCGACGACTTCCTGTCCGGCACGACCTCGGCGGCCTGCGGCGGCACCACCACGGTGATTCCGTTCGCGTGCCAGCAAAAGGGCCACACGTTGCGCGAAGCGATCGACGATTATCATCGGCGCGCGGGTAACAAGCCGGTGATCGACTACGCGTTCCATCTGATCGTCACCGACCCGACGCCGCAGATCCTGAAGGAGGAACTGCCCGCGCTGATTGCGGAGGGCTATACGTCGTTCAAGATCTACATGACGTACGACGCGCTGAAGCTCTCCGATCGCGAGATTCTCGATACGCTGCTGGTGGCGCGCAACGAAGGCGCGATGGTGATGATCCACGCGGAAAACGCCGACTGCATCGCATGGCTGACCGAAAAGCTGCTCGAAGCGGGCCACACCGCGCCGCGCTATCACGCGACGTCACGGCCGATGCTGGTCGAGCGCGAAGCGACGCATCGCGCGATTTCGCTTGCCGAAGTGGTCGACGTGCCAATTCTGATCGTGCACGTATCCGGCCGCGAAGCGGTCGAGCAGATTCGCTGGGCACAGAGCCACGGTCTGAAGGTGTACGGCGAAACCTGTCCGCAATATCTGTTTCTGACCGCCGATTCGCTCGGTTGCGACGACAGCTTCGAAGGCGCGAAATGCATCTGTAGTCCGCCGCCGCGCGACAAGGCCAATCAGCAGGTGATCTGGGACGGACTCGAGAACGGCTCGTTCGAAGTGTTTTCGTCGGACCATGCGCCGTTCCGTTTCGATGGTCCGGACGGCAAGAAAGTGCATGGCGAAAACGTGTCCTTCGATCAGATCGCCAACGGCATTCCGGGCGTCGAGACGCGCATGGCGCTACTGTGGTCCGAAGGCGTGCGGCGCGGGCGCATCACGCCGCAGAGCTTCGTCGCGCTGACTTCGACGAATGCGGCCAGGCTATACGGACTGTATCCGCGCAAAGGCAGCATTGCGATCGGCGCGGATGCGGATCTGGTGATCTGGGACGAGAGCGGTGAAGTCGAGATTACCAATGCGAAGTTGCATCACAACGTCGATTACACGCCGTACGAAGGCATGCGCGTAAGCGCCTGGCCAGCGCTGACGATGTCGCGCGGTGACGTCGTGTGGGACGGCCAGACTCCTTGTGGCAAGGCAGGACGCGGCGAGTTTTTGCCGTGCGCGCGGCCGGAGCCAGCCAGACCGCGCCGGCGCAAGACGCTGCTTCCGATCTGAAATAGCGTTGCAGTTGGGTAGACCCCGGACGCAAGCGGCTTTTTTTTAAATTATCGGAGAGGGGCGTGGGGATATCCGTTGCCGGAAAAGGCGGCATACCCCAAAAAAAGCTTCCCAACGAAACTGTGGAACTCAACAGGGGAAGTTGACGGAATAACGAATGGTGGGCCGGGTGGGGTTCGAACCCACGATGTCCTTTCGGAGGTGGATTATGAGTCCACTGCCTGCAACCAACACGGCGTCCAGCCCAGAGAAGAAAAAGACCCGGTCGTAAAGGCCGGGCCATTTCGTCGATTGGCCGACATACTACACGAAAAAGGGGCCTTCGCAACCGCTTCGCTCATGCGAAACGACCGGAAGGCCCCTTCAATTCACATCAGTGCCGGCTATAGGCGCCGGCCGCGATCAATTCCCTTCGAGGAACGACTTCAGCTTGTCCGAACGGCTCGGATGACGCAGCTTGCGCAGCGCCTTCGCCTCGATCTGACGGATCCGCTCACGCGTCACGTCGAACTGCTTGCCGACTTCTTCGAGCGTGTGATCGGTGCTCATCTCGATACCGAAGCGCATGCGCAATACCTTCGCCTCACGCGGCGTCAACGAGTCGAGCACGTCTTTCACGACATCGCGCATGCTCGCGTGCAACGCGGCATCCGCCGGCGCGACCGTGTTCGTATCTTCGATGAAGTCACCCAGATGCGAATCGTCGTCGTCGCCGATCGGCGTTTCCATCGAGATCGGTTCCTTCGCGATCTTCATGATCTTGCGGATCTTGTCTTCCGGCATTTCCATCTTCTCGGCCAGCGTTGCCGGATCCGGCTCAAGACCGGTTTCCTGCAGAATCTGGCGCGAGATGCGGTTCATCTTGTTGATCGTTTCGATCATGTGAACCGGAATCCGGATCGTGCGAGCTTGGTCGGCGATCGAACGCGTAATGGCCTGGCGAATCCACCACGTCGCATACGTGGAGAACTTGTAGCCGCGACGATATTCGAATTTGTCCACCGCCTTCATCAGGCCGATATTGCCTTCCTGAATCAGGTCGAGGAACTGCAGACCACGGTTCGTGTACTTCTTCGCGATCGAGATCACCAGACGCAGGTTCGCCTCGGTCATTTCACGCTTCGCCTGACGCGCCTTCAGTTCGCCGGCCGCCATCTGACGGTTGGTTTCCTTCAGGTCCTTCAGCGGCAGCACGACACGCGCCTGCAGATCGAGCAGACGTTGCTGCTGTTCGCGGATCGCCGGAATGTTGCGCGTGAGGATCGCGCTATACGCGTGACCTTCGGCGACGATCTTGTCGGCCCATTCCAGATCCGTTTCGCTGCCCGGGAAACGCGCGATGAACTCCGCACGCGGCATGCCGCACTTGTCGACCACCGTATGCAGGATCTGCCGCTCGACCTGACGCACTTCATCCACCTGCGCGCGCAGCGTGTCGCACAAACGCTCGACCGTACGCGCGGTGAAGCGGATCGTCATCAGTTCGTTCTGGATCGTTTCCTGCGCCTTCAGGTACGACTTGGACTTGTAGCCTTCCTTCTCGAACGCGCGACGCATCTTGTCGAACCATTCGCTGATCAACGCGAACTTTTCGAGCGACGCGCGGCGCAGTGCTTCGAGCTGCGCGGCGTTGGCCGTGGCTTGCGCCGTGCCGTCGTCTTCTTCCTCGTCCTCTTCGTCCTCTTCCTCGGTTTCCTCATCCTCGCTTTCGATCGCTTCCGCTTCCTGCGCGGAGAAACCGTCAGCATCTTCCGCGTCGGCGTCGATCAGGCCATCGACGAGTTCGTCGATGCGCACTTCGTCGTTGGCGACGCGCTCGGCCATCGCGAGGATGTCGGCGATCGTGGTCGGGCAGGCCGAGATAGCCATCACCATGTGCTTGAGGCCGTCTTCGATCCGCTTCGCGATTTCGATTTCGCCTTCGCGCGTGAGCAGTTCGACCGTGCCCATTTCGCGCATGTACATGCGGACCGGGTCGGTCGTGCGGCCGAATTCGGAATCGACGGTGGACAGCGCGACTTCCGCCTCCTCTTCGACTTCGTCGTCCGACGAAGCCGCGGGTGCGTTGTCGTTGAGCAGCAGCGTTTCAGCGTCCGGGGCCTGTTCGTAGACCGCGACGCCCATGTCGTTGAACGTGCTGATGATGCCTTCGATCGCCTCGGTCTCGGTGAAGTTGTCCGGCAGGTGATCGTTGATTTCAGCGTAGGTGAGGAAGCCGCGCTCCTTGCCGAGCTTGATCAGCGCGCGCAGTTTCGAGCGGCGCTCCTCGAGTTCCTCGACCGTGCCCGGCTGTGACGACGCAAACGCATCTTTCAGCAGCGCTTTTTCCTTTGCACGACGGTCGCGAGCCTTGACCTTCTCCACCTTGCCCGGTGCGGCGGCAGCGGTTTCTTCGGTCTGGGTTGCTTCGTCATCGACGGGTACTTCATTCAGCTTTTTCGTCATGGAGTTCGCCGTACCGGCTGTAGTCTCGACTTCCGGCTGTTGGACAACAGCCGGTTGAGCCGTGGATACTGAAGTCACGCGCGCCGCCGCATCGTCCTCGACGGTAGCCGCTTCCCTTGCGCTTCTGACACCTGACCGCTTCGCTGCCGGCGGTGCTACAGCTTTCGCCGCCCGGACCGGAGCCGCATGCGCGGCCGCGGTAGTCGACGACTTCTTCCCCGCAGCCGGCGCGACACTGACGGCAGACGTTTTCCTGGCGGATGCAGTCAGCTTGGCTTCGGTAACTTTTCCGGTGCGCTCTTTCGCGCGTGAGCCTGTTGTCTGATTTCCGCCTGTCGTCTTTGCCATCGCATCGCCTTTTCGCCTTTGCTAGGAAAACCCTTGAAAAAACAAACCGCTAGAAACTTTCAATTATAGCACCGGGGGTTCCAGCCCCCCGTTACAGCCCGAGCTGACGCTTCATCTCGGCACGCTTGCGGTTGAGGTCCGAAAACTCGGCAAATTCTTCCGGCGTGTGCCTCGACTGCCTCGAAAGCTGTTCGAGTCGGTCGCAATAAGCGTCGTACCGCATCTTCAGGATCGCGGCTTTCAATTCCTCGCCGACAATCCGCTCCTGCTCGCGCCGTTCCTCGATGACGGCCGTATCCTGCGGGTCTTTCAGCAGCAAATCCCGGACGTTTTCATCATAGTCTAGAATTTTGCGAAAGATTTCCTCGAAAGTTGGGGCGTTCGCACCATTTCGCAAGAGATCGGACAACAGCTGAAACTCCGCCGAATCGCCCAGCGCGCGCGCATGCGTCGTCACTTCGGCGAACAATTCCGCGTGCCGGGTCACGCTGACCAACGCCTCTTCAGCCTCCTCGTCGAGCATCGCGACCGTGCGCGGATGCATCACCAGATTGCGCAGCGTCTTTTCCTCGATCCCGGTCACACTGCGGCGGTCCTTACGGGCTGGCGCCCCGCGGGCCGCCGCCGCGATCCGCGCATCGACCTCGCACAGCGCCGCGACTTCGTCGAACGGCACGTCGAGCCGGTCCGAGAACATATGCATGATCTGCGCGCGCAACGCGTTGGCCGGCAGCGCCTGCAGCAGCGGCTTCGCGTCGAACAGTGCGCGGGCCTTGCCTTCCGGCTGATCCAGCTCCTTGCCAGTCAGCACCTCGTTGAGCATGAACTGCGACAGCGGCATCGCGCGTTCGACCTGCTCGGCGAACGCCTCGGTGCCGAATTCGCGCACGTAGCTGTCCGGATCGTGCTCGGACGGCAGGAACAGGAAGCGAATCGTGCGATTGTCGGCGGCGTGCGGCAGACAGGCGTCGAGCGCGCGGCGCGCGGCGCGACGGCCGGCCGAATCGCCATCGAAACTGAAGATGACCGTGTCGGTCTGGCGCATCAGTTTCTGCACATGAATCGGCGTGCATGCGGTGCCGAGCGTCGCGACCGCGTTCTGAAAGCCCAGTTGGGCCAGCGCGACCACGTCCATATAACCTTCGACGACCAGCACATAGTGCTGCTCGCGGATCGCGAGACGCGCTTCGAACAGCCCGTACAGCTCGCTGCCTTTGTTAAATAGAGGTGTTTCGGGCGAATTCAAATATTTGGGCTCGCCGCTGTCGAGTACCCGCCCGCCGAAGCCGATCACCTGTCCCTTTACATTGCGGATCGGGAACATGATCCGCTCGCGAAAGCGGTCGTAGCGGCGGTTCTGCCCCTGCGCATCGGACTTTTCGCTGACGATCACGAGACCGGCTTCGACCAGCGCGTCATCGCGGTAGTTCGGGAACGCTGTCTCAAGGTTCTGCCAGCCGTCCGGCGCATAGCCGAGGCCGAAGCGCGCGGCGATTTCGCCGGTCAGGCCGCGCTTTTTAAGGTATTGGATCGCGCCCTGCGCGCCGCGCAACTGCTTGCGGTAGTAGTCGCAGGCGGTCTGCATCACATCGGAGAGCGCGGTGGTAACGGCCTTGGACGCCGCCGGCGCATAGCCGCCGGAACCGCCGCCGCCCGCGCCACCATAGCCGGGCGAAGGCTCGTGCGGCACGGTCAGGCCAACCGATTGCGCGAGCTCGTTGACCGCCTCGGGAAATGACGCGCCCACGTGCTCCATCAGGAAGCCGATGGCCGTGCCATGGGCGCCGCAGCCGAAGCAATGGTAGAACTGCTTGGTCGGGCTAACCGTGAACGACGGGCTCTTCTCGTTGTGAAACGGACAAAGCCCCATGAAGTTCGCGCCGCCCTTTTTCAGCTGCACATACCGTCCGACCACGTCGACGATATCGACGCGGTTGAGCAGATCCTGCAGGAATGACGGTGGGATCACAGTAAATAACGCTGCCAGGAAAGCTTCAAAATCCAGGCCCGGAATCCGGGCACCACTCCGCGACCGCGCGCCACGCCCGCGTTCGATCAGCGAGGCGCGCGCGGCGCGGACAACCAGACGGCGTTACTTCGTGAGCGCAGCCTTGACCTGAGCCGAGACCGCGGTCATGTCGGCCCGGCCGGCGAGCTTCGGCTTGAGCACGCCCATCACCTTGCCCATGTCCTGCGGGCCGGCGGCGCCGGTTTGCGCGACGGCCGCCTGCACTTCGGCGACGATTTCCGCTTCCGACATCTGTTCGGGCATGTAGGTGGACAGGATGGCCAGTTCGGCCTTTTCCTTGTCGGCCAGATCGGTACGGCCGGCGGCCTCGAACTGGCTGATCGAATCCTTGCGCTGCTTGATCATCTTGTCGACGACGGCGGTCACGGCGGCGTCGTCGAGCGTGACGCGCTCATCGACTTCGCGTTGCTTGATCGCGGCGAGCAGCAGGCGGATCGTGCCGAGACGCTCGGTCTCGCGCGCCCGCATGGCAGCTTTCATATCGTCGTTGATCCGGTCCTTGAGACTCATCACTCACCTGAATTGCGTTGAAAGTTGAAAACCGGCTGGATCGATGGCGGCGCTACCGCGACATCAACACGAACACCCGCTTGGGACGTTTTCCTCAAGCGGGTTGGCACAATATATGTATTGGATGCGACCCTGCCGGCTGGCCCGATGGGCCGGGTTTTCCGTGATGACACCGGTCGTGCCACCATCGGCCTCGATATTGCCGCGTCGTCGAAGCGAGATCACGGCAACGTCAGAATCAGTAGAACTTTTTCGGCAGCATCTGGCCACGCAGACGCTTGAAATGACGCTTCACCGCCGCTGCTTTCTTGCGCTTGCGTTCGGCTGTGGGTTTTTCGTAAAACTCGCGAGCGCGAAGTTCCGTCAGCAAACCGTTTTTCTCCATCGTGCGCTTGAAACGGCGCATGGCGACTTCGAACGGCTCATTGTCTTTTACGCGGATGGTCGTCATTTTTCAATAACGGAACTTTGTAAAGGTTGATGAGTATAGCAGAGCTTTCTCACAAAGCTACCGCGCCGTCAAGCCCCCCGCGCATACTCCGCGGCGGCCTCGCCAGCCGCGACACCGGAGGCCCAAGCCCACTGAAAATTGTAGCCGCCGAGCCAGCCGGTCACGTCCACCGCCTCGCCGATGAAATAGAGGCCCGGAACGCGCTCGCTCATCATCGTCGACGACGACAGACCGCGCGTGTCGACGCCGCCGCGCGTCACTTCGGCCTTGCGATAGCCCTCGGTGCCGTTCGGGGTGAGCGTCCAGCGCGACAATGCCTCACCGATGCGCCGCAGCGCCTTGTCCGGCAGATCGGCCATGCGGGCGTCGGCAGCTACCTGGTGGGTGTCGAGCCACGCATGCGCGAGCCGCTGCGGCACCCATTCGGACAGCAGGTTGGCAATCTGCCGTTTCGTGCCGCTTTTGGCGTCGATCAGCGCGGACGCGGCATCGCGCTCCGGCAGCAGATTGATGTGGATCGGCTCACCGGGCTGCCAATAACTCGAGATCTGCAGGACGCCCGGGCCCGACAGGCCGCGGTGCGTGAGCAGCAGATCCTCGGTGAATTCGGCGCCGGTCTTTTTGTTGCCGGTCGCAAGCTGCACCTCGAGCGACACGCCGGACAGAGCCGCGAACGGCTCCCAGTCCGCCGGCGCGAAGGTCAGCGGCACCAGCGCGGGGCGGGTGTCGATCAGTTTGTGGCCGAACTGCTTGGCGAGCCGGTACGCGAAATCGGTCGCGCCGATCTTCGGGATCGACAGGCCGCCTGTTGCGATCACCAGCGCGCGTGCGGAGATCGTCCCCGCCGACGTGCCGAGCATGAACTGGCCCTGTCCGTCGTGGCGCACTTCGTCGACGGCCAGCGGCGTACGCCATGCGACACCGCCGACGTCGCATTCGTTCTTCAACACGTCGATGACCGCATCGCTCGACTGATCGCAGAACAGTTGCCCCTTGTGCTTCTCATGCCAGGTCACGCGATAGCGCTTCAGCAGCGCCATAAAGTCGCGCGGCGTGTAGCGCGCCAGCGCCGAACGGCAGAAATGCGGATTCGCCGACAGATAATTGGCCGGCCCCGCGTACAGATTCGTGAAGTTGCAGCGCCCGCCGCCGGAGATGCGGATTTTCTCCGCGAGACGCTGCGAGTGGTCGATCAACGCCACGCGCCGGCCCAGTTGCCCGGCCACGGACGCGCACATCATGCCGGCCGCGCCCGCGCCGATCACCACGATATCGAAGGATTCCATGGGGCCGCATTGTACCCGCGGGACTTGCGGCGTCTGCGGCCCTAAGCCCGCGCTGCTATACTTTTGGGCTTACCTTTCACTTTCCGGCGCGCGTCCGTGCGCCCGCTCAAAGCGATTCATCATGCTCGTTCTCGGCATCGAAAGCTCCTGTGACGAAACCGGTCTCGCGCTCTACGACACGGAGCGCGGTCTGCTCGCGCACGCATTGCATTCGCAGATTGCGATGCACCGCGAGTATGGCGGCGTCGTGCCGGAGCTTGCGTCGCGTGACCATATCCGCCGCGCGCTGCCGTTGCTCGAAGAGGTGATGGAACGCGCCAAGGTGGCGCGAAGCGACATCGACGCGATCGCCTACACGCAAGGGCCGGGGCTCGCGGGCGCGCTGCTCGTCGGCGCGAGCATCGCCAATTCGCTGGCGATGGCGTGGGACAAGCCAACCGTCGGCATCCATCATCTCGAGGGGCATCTGCTGTCGCCGCTGCTGGTCGATGAGCCGCCGCCGTTCCCATTCGTCGCACTGCTGGTGTCGGGCGGCCATACGCAGTTGATGCGCGTAACCGACGTCGGCGTCTACGAGACGCTCGGCGAAACGCTCGACGACGCCGCCGGCGAAGCGTTCGACAAAACCGCCAAGTTGCTCGGTCTCGGCTATCCGGGCGGCCCCGAAGTCTCGCGCATGGCCGAATTCGGCACGCCCGGCGCGGTCGTGCTGCCGCGTCCGATGCTCCATTCGGGCGACCTCGATTTCAGTTTCAGCGGCCTGAAGACCGCCGTCCTCACGCATGCGAACAAGCTCGGCGGCGCGAATATCTGCGAGCAGGCGAAAGCCGATCTCGCGCGCGGGTTCGTCGATGCCGCAGTCGAAGTGCTGGCGGCGAAGTCGCTCGCGGCGCTCAAGCGCACGAAGCTGAACCGGCTCGTGGTAGCGGGGGGTGTCGGCGCAAACCGGCAGTTGCGCGAAGCGCTGTCGGCCGCCGCGCAAAAGCGCAACTTCTATGTGCACTACCCGGACCTGTCGCTATGCACGGACAACGGCGCGATGATCGCGCTAGCCGGCGCCTTGCGCTTGCAGCGCTGGCCCGAGCAGGCCGGCAACGACTACGCGTTCACCGTGAAGCCGCGCTGGGATCTAACCTCGCTCGCGCACTGAATCGATTCGAGCCGTGGCGCCAGCCCAATAAAAAAGCCGCTTATCAAAGCGGCTTTTTTTATGCATCGATGCGCTCGCAGCGAAGCGGCGCATGCGTCCAGCCAATTCTCAGTTCACCCGCTTATCCCGCTCGATCACCGCATACGCGCTGTGATTGTGAATCGACTCGAAGTTCTCGGCCTCGAGCACATACGCGACGATGCGCTGATCCGCATTCAGACGCTGCGCGACGTCACGCACGAGGTCTTCGACGAACTTCGGATTCTCATACGCACGCTCGGTGACGAACTTCTCGTCCGGGCGCTTGAGCAGGCCCCACAGTTCGCACGACGCCTCTTCCTCGGCGATGCGCACCAGCTCTTCCACTGCAACGTCGCCGTTGAACTCAGCGTCGATCGTGACATGCGAGCGTTGATTGTGCGCGCCGTACTGCGAGATTTTCTTCGAGCACGGGCACAGGCTCGTGACCGGCACCAGCACTTTCAGGAACAGCCGCGTAGCGCCGTTGCGCGTGTCGCCCGTCAGCGTGACTTCGTAGTCGAGCAGGCTTTGCACGCCCGATACCGGCGCGGTCTTGTTCACGAAGTACGGAAATGAAACCTCGATGCGGCCCGCCTCGGCCTCGAGCTTTTCGAGCATCGTCGCGAGCATCGCGCGGAACGCTGCTGCGTCGAGCGGTGCCTTGTTCTCTTCGAGCAGCGCGACGAAACGCGACATATGCGTGCCCTTCTGATCAGCCGGCAGATGCACGTCGAGATTCCATGTACCGACCGTCGGCTGCACGTCACCGGCTTGCGTACGCACCGTCAGCGGATGGCGCACACCCTTCACGCCAACCCGTTGAATCGGGATCTGGCGCGTGTCGGGCGTACTCTGCACGTCGGGCATCACAAAGGCGGGGTTCATCTGATTCATCTTTTTGTCCTTTCTGGAAAACGCCGGGCCACCCCAAGGGTTCGCTGCATCGGGGACTGCCGCGCAACGACAGATTCGAGGCGCCCAGCGGCCGTGCGGATCAGCGCGCGCAACGGCGAACGCCGGCTCCTGCCGGCGTTGGGTGACGGGCTGCAACGCCCGTCGATTCAAACTGGAAATTACCGGAACCGCCGTCGCATGACGACGGCATCGAGCGGTACGACAGCGACAGCGCTTTACGCGACGCGCTTCACCGACGATTGACCGCCGACCGCGCCGCTCGTAAGGAAGCGTTCGCGGATCGACCGGGCGATACCCGCGGCGTCGAGACCACACGCGGCGAGCAGCTTGGCCGGGTCCCCATGATCGATGAACCGGTCAGGGAGGCCCAATTGTAGTACGGGTCGCATAACCCCACTCTCGAGCAGGGCTTCGACGCAGGCCGAACCCGCGCCACCCATGATGCAACCTTCCTCGACAGTGACGATTGCATCGTGCGTTTCAGCCAGCCGGCGCACGAGTTCGGTGTCGAGCGGCTTCACGAAGCGCATGTTGGCGACCGTCGCATCGAGTTGCTCGGCTGCGGCGAGCGACGGCGCGACCATCGTGCCGAACGCGAGAATCGCGATGCGCTTGCCGGCAGGCGCCGAGGTTTCCCGACGCACTTCGCCCTTGCCGATCGGCAGTGCGGCCATCTGCTTGACCGTTGCAACGCCGGTGCCTGCGCCACGCGGATAGCGCACCGCTGTCGGGTTCGGCTGCTGCAATGCGGTGTACAGCATCTGCCGGCACTCGTTTTCGTCCGACGGCGCCATCACGGTCATGTTCGGGATGCAGCGCATGAACGCGAGGTCGTATGCGCCCGCGTGCGTTGCGCCGTCAGCGCCGACGAGGCCCGCGCGGTCGATTGCGAACACCACCGGCAGATTTTGCAGCGCGACGTCGTGGATCAATTGATCGTACGCGCGTTGCAGGAAGGTCGAGTAGATCGCGACGACCGGCTTCATGCCGTCAGCGGCGAGACCGCCGGCGAACGTCACCGCATGCTGCTCGGCGATACCGACATCGAAATAGCGGTCCGGGAAGCGCTTTTCGAACTCGACGAGGCCCGAGCCTTCGCGCATAGCCGGCGTAATGCCGACTACCCGCGAATCGAGTTCGGCGGCATCGCACAGCCATTCGCCGAATACCTGCGTGTAGGTCTTCTTCGACGGCGTCGCGGCCGGCTTGATGCCTTCGGCCGGATTGAACTTGCCCGGACCGTGATACAGCACCGGGTCGGCCTCGGCCAGCTTGTAGCCCTGACCTTTCTTCGTGACGACGTGCAGGAATTGCGGACCGCGCAGTTCCTTGATGTTCTGCAGCGTCGGGATCAGCGAGTCGAGATCGTGACCGTCGATCGGGCCGATGTAGTTGAAGCCGAACTCCTCGAACAGCGTAGCCGGCACGATCATGCCCTTCGCGTGCTCTTCGAGCTTGCGCGCGAGATCGAGCACCGGCGGCGCGACGCGCAGCACGCGTTCGACGCCGGCACGCGCGGCCGCGTAGAAACGGCCCGACATCAGGCGCGCGAGATGGCGATTCAGCGCGCCGACCGGCGGCGAGATCGACATGTCGTTGTCGTTGAGGATCACGAGCAGCGGCACGTCGTCTTCGACGCCCGCGTTGTTCATGGCCTCGAAGGCCATACCGGCCGTCATCGCGCCGTCGCCGATCACGGCGATGCCCATGCGGTTGTCACCCTGCAGCTTGCTCGCGACCGCCATGCCGAGCGCAGCCGAAATCGACGTGCTCGAGTGCGCGGTGCCGAACGTGTCGTATTCCGATTCGTCGCGTTTCGGGAAGCCCGAGATGCCGCCCAGTTGACGCAGCGTGTGCATCTGGTCGCGGCGGCCCGTCAGGATCTTGTGCGGATAGGTTTGATGGCCGACGTCCCAGACGATCCGGTCGTGCGGCGTGTCGAACACATAATGCAGAGCAATGGTCAACTCGACCGTGCCGAGGTTGGACGAAAGATGGCCACCCGTCTGCGATACGCTGTCGAGCACAAAAGCGCGCAACTCGTCGGCAAGCGGTTGCAATTGGCGGCGATCGAGGCGGCGCAGGGCTGCCGGGTCGTCGATGGTTTTCAGCAAGTCGTACATCGTCGTTCCATTGTAGGAAAACTTACGCGCCCGCACTTCATACATGCACCCCGGGGATGGAGGGTGCGCGGCGGCGGGCTTTCGCGTTCAGCTGACCCGGTTCACCACCAGGTCGGCCAGTTCGGCAAGACGCTGCGCGCGCGCGCCGAACGGCGCGAGCGCGGCGTGAGCGTCGCTGCGCAGTTGCGCCGCGAGAGCGCGCGACGCGTCGAGCCCGATAATCGACACGTAGGTCGGCTTGCCGTCCTTCGCGTCCTTGCCGGCGGTCTTGCCGAGCGTCGCGGAATCGGTCGTGACATCGAGAATGTCGTCGACGACCTGGAACGCGAGGCCGATCGCGGCGGCGTAGGCGTCGAGCGAGCGCATCGCATCGGCGCTCGGCGCCTCACCAGCCAGCGCGCCCATGCGCACCGCCGCGCGCAGCAATGCGCCG
The DNA here is from genome assembly GCF_021390495.1 of Paraburkholderia sp. ZP32-5. Lineage (NCBI taxonomy): Bacteria > Pseudomonadati > Pseudomonadota > Betaproteobacteria > Burkholderiales > Burkholderiaceae > Paraburkholderia > Paraburkholderia sp. ZP32-5. The sequence goes on from NZ_JAJEJP010000002.1 coordinate 2,848,043, forward strand.
GTCTTCATACGATGCATGGTTTCGAGCTGCGCACGCGTGAGCGTATGGCCAACGCTGGCAAGATCGATCGCCTGGCCCCCGCACATGCCGATCGAACCGCTCGCGAGCGCCAGTTCGCGCACCAGCGACGCCTGCTGCTGCGCCGCCAAAACATCAGAGGTGAGCACGACGAATGCCTGCGATTGCAGCGCGTCGCCGACCAGCAGCGCGGTCGCTTCGTCATACTTGACGTGGACCGTGGGCTTGCCGCGGCGCAGTTCGTCGTCGTCCATGCACGGCATGTCATCGTGGACCAGCGAGTACACGTGGATCATTTCCAATGCCGCCGACGCCGCGTCGATGCATTCGGCGCGCGCGCCGGTCAGTTCGCCGGCCGCGTGGCACAGCAGCGGCCGCACGCGCTTGCCGCCGCCAAGCACCGCGTAGCGCATCGCCTGATGCAGCGTGCCGGGTTCGGTCGCCTCAGCGGGCAGATAGTGATCGAGCGCCGTTTCGACGCGTTCGAGCACCGAGCGCATCCATTGTTCGAATGTCATAGATCGTCGTCCCCGCTTTCAGTAGCGGCTGTGCCTGCGGTATTCATGGGCAGAGGCTTGAGCGTCTCGCCATCGAGTATGCGCACCTGCTGCTCGACCTTCTCGAGCTGCTGTTGACAGAATGCGACAAGCGCCGCTCCGCGGCGATACGCAGCCAACGATTCCTCGAGGCTCAAGCTACCGCCTTCCATGCGCGCGACGAGTTCTTCGAGTTCCGCCTGCGCGGCCTCGTAGTTCTCGGGCAGCGGCGCGATATCACCGCCTTCGGCTGGCGCGGCGGCGATACCGGCGGTATCTTTCGATGCAGTCTTCGCCATGAATAGTCGCAAAATTAAAACAAGTCGGACATTCTACGGCAAAAGCGCCGTTTCCGACCCGCTTGCCAGCCTGCGCGGCGGCGCCCCACTTCGGTTCGACCTCGCCTTCAGCCCGCTTTTTCGCTGCTTCGACCCCGAAGTCTCGCAGAAAAAAGCGGCTAGGTCTGCGGCGAAAATGCCGAACTTTCCTGGCATTTTTAACCCAAATCAGATACTTAAGTGCCCCAGCAGAGGGGAAACGGGTATAATCGCCGGTTCCCTAAATCGAATCTTCGATGGTTGGGTTGTTCACTGCTTTCACGTCTTCATCGGGAGTGGGAATGTCCAATCTGAGCAATGCATTGCAGTTGCGGTCTGTTCACAGCCAGCTGCCAGTCACGGCTTACTTTGACGAAGCGCTTCTTACGCGCGAAATCGACACCCTTTTCAAGAAAGGTCCTCGCTACATCGGTCACGATCTGATGGTGCCCGAAGCGGGGGATTATTTTGCCTTGCCCAGCGAACGCGAGGGGCGGGTGCTCGTTCGTAACCAGCAATCGGAAGTCCAGCTGCTGTCGAACGTGTGCCGCCACCGGCAAGCCATCATGCTCAACGGCCGCGGTCAGACACAAAACATCGTCTGTCCGCTGCATCGCTGGACGTACGATCTGAAGGGCGAGCTGCTCGGCGCACCCCATTTCGCCGACAACCCGTGCCTGAACCTCGGCGCAACGCCGCTGCAGAACTGGCAGGGGCTGTTGTTCGAAGCACAGGGACGCAACGTCGCGAAAGATCTCGCCCGTCTCGGCCCGAGCCGGCATTTCGACTTCTCGGGCTTCATGTTCGATCACGTCGAAGTCCACGAGTGCAACTACAACTGGAAGACCTTCATCGAGGTCTATCTGGAGGACTATCACGTCGCGCCGTTCCATCCGGGCCTCGGCAGCTTCGTCAATTGCGACGACCTGACGTGGGAGTTCGGCAACTGGTACAGCGTGCAGACGGTCGGCGTGCACAAGGCGCTCGAGCAGCCCGGCAGCCCGACCTATCGCAAGTGGCACGATGAAGTGCTGCGCTTCCGCGATGGCAATCCGCCCGAATTCGGCGCGATCTGGATGGTGTACTACCCCGGCATCATGATCGAGTGGTATCCGCACGTGCTGGTCGTGTCGTGGCTGATCCCGCGCGGGCCGCAGAAAACCACCAATGTCGTGGAGTTCTATTACCCCGAGGAAATCGCGCTGTTCGAACGCGACTTCGTCGAAGCCGAGCGCGCCGCCTATATGGAAACGGCCCGCGAAGACGACGAGATCGCCGAGCGCATGGACGCCGGGCGGCGCGCACTGATGGAGCGCGGCGAGTCGCAGGTCGGCCCGTATCAGAGCCCGATGGAAGACGGCATGCAACACTTCCACGAGTTTCTACGGCGCGAACTCGGCAAGATCTGAGTCACCGCGATCGCCACATGTACCAACGCAAAGAGACGGGCTTCGGCCCGTCTTTTTTGTTTAGACTACCGAGATAGACCGGCCACTTATCCGCGCGCTGGAGAGCGTGCAGCCGGAGCCGTCATCGCCCGCATCGAGGAGTCACCATGCCCCACACTCACTACACCACCCTGATCTCCGCGACCAATCTCGCGGAGCGGCTCACGGCCGCGCCGGCCAGCGTGTTCGTCATCGACTGCCGGTTCGATCTCGCCGATACCGACGCGGGCGAGAAAGCCTATCTGGCCGGCCATCTGCCCGGTGCGCACTATCTGCATCTCGACCGCGATCTATCCGGGCCGAAGGATGGCTCGAACGGCCGCCATCCACTACCGGATCGCGCACGGCTCGTCGAGACGCTCGAGTCGCGCGGCCTCAAGCAAGGCCAGCAGGTCGTCGCGTATGACGCGCAAGGCGGCATGTACGCGGCGCGCGTCTGGTGGCTGCTGCGCTGGCTTGGACACGATGCGGTCGCGCTGCTCGATGGCGGACTGCAGGCGTGGGAAGCCGCCGGCAAACCACTGACCCAGGACGCCCCCGCGCAAAACACAGGCGACTTCAGCGCAGGCGCGCCGCTCGCCGTCACCGTCGATGCGCAGACGGTCGAACGCAATCTCGGCTCGAAGGAGCGCGTCGTGGTCGATGCGCGCGCGGCCGATCGCTATCGCGGCGAAAACGAGACGCTCGATCGCGTCGGCGGCCACATCCCGGGCGCGCTCAACCGCTTCTTCAAGGACAACCTCACCGCCGATGGCCGCTTCAAGCCCGCGCATACGCTGCGCGAGGAATTCCACGCGCTGCTCGGCGATACGCCACCGGAACACGTGGTGCTGCAATGCGGCTCCGGCGTGACGGCCTGCGTGAATTCGCTGGCGATGGAGATCGCCGGCCTGCACGGCTCAGCGTTGTACTCGGGATCGTGGAGCGAATGGAGTGCCGATCCGAAGCGCCCGATCGCGACAGGACCGAATCCTTGAACCCAAAGCCAACGCCACGGTAAATAGCCGCTGGCAGTCAGACAAAAGGCCGTTGCCGCATCGAAGCGGCAACGGCCTTTTTGTCGTCATTCGTCGGATCAACGGGACGCGATGCGACGATCTTGTCGAAGCCTGCGGTCAGCTCAGCTCGCGTCGGCGTTCGCGGCCTTTCGCCGATGCGCGACAGTCGGCGTGCCATCTCCCGCCACCCCATGCTGCTTGAACCACACGAGCGCACGACGCCAGCCGTCCTCCGCGTCGGCCTTCCGGTAGCTCGGCCGGTAGTCGGCGAAAAACGCGTGACCCGCGTCGTCGTACACGACGAACTGCGAGCCGCGTCCCGCCTGCGGACCTTGCGCAATCGCCTGCTTCATCTGCTCGAGCGTGTCCTGCGGAATGCTCTGATCCTGGCGCCCGTATAGACCCAGCACCGGCGCATGCAGATCCGCGACACGGTCGAGCGGGTTGGCCGGCATCCTCGCATTCTTCGCGCCGGTCACGCGTCCATACCAGGCGACGCCCGCCTTCACGCGCGGATTGTGCTCCGCATACAGCCACGCAATGCGCCCGCCCCAGCAGAAGCCGTTCACGCCAAGCCGGTTCAGATCGCCGCCGTTCTCGCCAGCCCATGCGGCGGCCGCGTCGAGGTCCGCCATCACCTGCGCGTCGGGCACCTTGCTAACCAGTTGCTCATTCAACTGCTGCATGCTCGTATAGACGGTCGGATCACCCTCGCGCTCGTACAGATTCGGCGCAATCGCCAGGTAGCCCTGCTTCGCGAAACGCCGGCAAACGTCGGCGATATGCTCATGCACGCCGAAAATCTCATGCACGACGAGGATTACCGGTAGATGCGTCTTGCCTTTGGGCTGCGCGCGATAGGCCGGCACCAGTGTGTCGCCGGAGTGAAACGCGACTTCGCCGGCTTCGAGGCCGTCGCTGTCGGTATGAACGGTTTGCGCCGAGACCGGCAGCACGGACGCCGCGAAACCGGTGCCGAGCGCTGCCTTGATGAAGGTACGACGGTTGAAGGGAACGTGCGGGACCAGGCTGTCGATTTCGGGTTTCAGCATGCGGCGCTCCTCGGGGATTTGTAGGAGGCAACAGGATACGCCCAAGTGCGCGTCCCGTTGCAGATCCCCTGGAAGGCGGGCAGCGCGCGCGTCAGTGCAGTTTGACGCGCGGCAGCGTGGTGCGCCGCAGCCAGTGCGCGAAGGTATCGAGCACCATGCGCGGATAGCCGTGCAGCGCGGCGACGTGCAGCCGGTACAGCGACATGTACATGAAGCGCGCGAACAGCCCTTCGATCAGCATGTTGCCGCCGATCACGCCGCCCATCAGATTGCCGACCGCGCTGAAATGCCCGAGCGACACCAGCGAGCCGAAGTCGCGATACGTGAATTCCGGCAGCGGCTTGTTGTCGAGCCGCGCCGCGATCGCCTTCAGCAGGAAAGTCGCCTGCTGATGCGCGGCCTGCGCGCGCGGCGGCACGTTGCGCTCATTGCCGGGCCACTCGCACGCGGCGCAGTCGCCGAGCGCGAAGATGTTGTCGTCGACTTCGGTTTGCAGCGTGCGGCGCACGATCAGCTGGCCGAGCCGGTTGACCGGCAGCCCGTCGAGTTGGCCGAGCACCGCCGGCGCCTTGATGCCCGCTGCCCACACGGTCAGATCGGCGCGCACGGTCTTGCCGCTCGCGGTGCGCACGATGCCGGGCGCGACCTCCGCGACTGTCTCGCCGGTCATCAGCTTCACGCCGAGCTTGACGAGCAGGTCCGCGGTCGCAGTCGAGACACGCTCCTGCAATGCCGGCAGAATGCGCGGCCCGGCCTCGACCAGCACGATACCGACGTCGTGACGCGGGTCGAGCTTGTGCAGCCCATACGCGGACAGCACCTGCGCGGTATTGCGCAATTCCGCCGACAGTTCGACCCCGGTCGCGCCGCCGCCGACAATCGCCACCTGGATGCGCGGCTCGCCCGATGCCGATGCGTCGTGCCCGGATTCGACAGGCTCATGTACCTGGTGCTCGGCGCGCATGCATGCCGCGATCAGGCGTTTGCGGAAACGCTCAGCCTGGTTGACGGTATCGAGTGCAATGGAGAATTCGGCCGCGCCTTTTACGCCGAAGAAGGCCGTGGTGCTGCCGATCGCGATGACCAGCGTGTCGTATTCGAGCTGCCGTTCGGGCAGCAGTTCGGCGCCGTCGTCGTCGAGCACGGCACCCAATGTGATGCGCCGGTTCGCGCGATCGAGCCCGGCCAGTTCGCCCTGCTGAAACTCGAAGCCGTGCCAGCGCGCCTGCGCCGCGTATTCGAGCTCCTGCGTGAACGGGTCCATGCTGCCCGCCGCCACCTCATGCAGCAGCGGCTTCCAGATATGCGTCGGGTAACGGTCGACCAGTGTGACCTGGGCTTGCACGTCACCATTGCGCCGGCTGGCGCCATAACGATTGCCAAGGCGTGTCGCCAGTTCCAGCCCGCCCGCACCTCCGCCAACGACGATAAATCGATGCATTGAACTTCTCCGTGTTAGCCGATGAATTATGCGTCGCGACGCTGCGCATCAATGCGCCGTCCGAAACGATTGTCCTCGACCCACACGGGTTGTCACAAGTCATCAAAACAGATGTGTGACATGCGCACGACGTTATCGCGCGCGTGTCATGAGCGCGTCAATGCGCTTCTTCCCAGTTCAGACCCGCGCCGACCTCGGCGACGAGCGGCACCTTCAGCGCGGCGACACCGCACATCAATTCCGGCAAGCGCTTACGTACGTCGGACAATTCGGCGTCCGGCACTTCGAGAATCAGTTCGTCGTGTACCTGCATGATCATGCGCGTGCCGATGTTCGAGTCTTCGATCCACTTCTGCACGGCGAGCATCGACAGCTTGATCAGGTCGGCGGCGGTGCCTTGCATCGGCGCGTTGATCGCGGCGCGCTCGGCGGCCTGACGACGCGGGCCGTTGCCGCCGTTGATCTCCGGCAGCCATAGGCGGCGGCCGAATACGGTTTCGACGTAGCCCTTCGCTTTCGCGCTCAGACGTGTCTCGTCCATATAGCGAGCGACGCCCGGATAACGCGCGAAATAGCGGTCGATATACATCTTCGCCGCGTCGCGCGTAATGCCGAGATTCGACGCGAGACCGAACGCGCTCATGCCATAGATCAAGCCGAAGTTGATGACCTTCGCGATACGCCGTTGATCGCTCGATACTTCGAGCGGCGTCACGTTAAAGACTTCCGACGCAGTGGCGCGGTGAATGTCCTCGCCTTGCGAGAATGCGCGCATCAGCGATTCGTCGCCGGAGATATGCGCCATGATGCGCAACTCGATTTGCGAATAGTCGGCGGAGACGAGCTTGTGCCCCGGCGGCGCGATGAAGGCCTCGCGAATGCGGCGGCCCTCGCCGGTACGCACCGGAATGTTCTGCAGGTTCGGATCGTTCGATGCGAGCCGCCCCGTCACCGCGACGGCCTGTGCGTAGTTCGTATGCACGCGGCCGGTTTGCGCGTTGACCATGCGCGGCAGCTTGTCGGTATAGGTCGACTTCAGCTTGGACAAACCGCGGTGTTCGAGCAGGATCTTCGGCAGCGGATAGTCTTCGGCGAGCTTCTGCAACACCTCTTCGTCAGTTGAAGGCGCGCCGCTCGGCGTCTTCTTGACGACCGGCAACTCGAGCTTCTCGAAGAAGATCTGGCCGATCTGCTTCGGCGAGCCGAGGTTGAATTCGCCGCCGGCCAACTCGTATGCCTCCGCTTCGAGCTGGATCAGACGGGTGGCGATCTCGCTGCTTTGCTGACGCAGCTTCTCCGCATCGATCAATACGCCGGTGCGCTCCATCTTGCGCAGCACGCGCGAGGTCGGCACTTCGATTGCGCTATACACGTACTCAAGCGACTTCTCCGCGGCAACTTGCGGATACAACGCCTGATGCAAACGCAACGTAATGTCGGCGTCTTCTGCCGCGTATTCGGCGGCCTGGTCGAGTGCGACTTCGTCGAAGCCGATCTGTTGCGCACCCTTGCCGCAGACCTCTTCGTACTTGATGGTTTTCACGCCGAGATGACGCAGCGCGAGGCTGTCCATGTCGTGCGTGCGGTGCGATTCGAGCACATACGATTGCAGCAGCGTGTCGTGCTGGACGCCGCGCATTTCGATGCCGTAATTCGCGAGCACCTGCTCGTCGTACTTCAGATGCTGACCGACCTTCTTGTGGTCTTCGCTTTCGAGCCACGGTTTGAGCTTCGCGAGCACTTCGTCGCGCGGCAATTGCACCGGCGCGTCTGGGCCGCGATGCGCGAGCGGCACATACGCGGCGCGGCCCGCTTCCACCGCGAGCGACAGCCCGACGATCTGCGCGGTCATCGGATCGAGCGACGTGGTCTCGGTATCGAACGAAGTCAGCTCGGCCGCGTTGATCTTCGCGAGCCACGCGTCGAACTGCTCCCACGTCTGCACGGTGTCGTAGTGCCGTTCCTGATCGACCGTAAGCGCGGGCGGCACATCGGTTTCCGGGCCTTCGACCGCATCGGCGATTTCCACTTCGCGCAGCCACGTTTTGAAGCCGTGGCGCGTGAACACGTCGCGCAATTCCTCGCGCGATTCCGGACGGCTCACGAGGCTTTCATCGATCGACGCGATATGGCCGGTCAGATCGCAATGACGCTCGACGGTGACGAGCTTGCGCGCCATCGGCAGGAAGTCGAGCGCGCGGCGCAGATTGTCGCCGACCGCGCCTTTGATATCGCTCGCATGCTCGATGACGCCATCGAGCGAATCGTATTGCGTGAGCCACTTGACCGCGGTCTTCGGCCCGCACTTCTCGACGCCCGGCACGTTGTCGACGGTATCGCCGATCAGCGACAGATAGTCGATGATGCGCTCCGGCGGCACGCCGAACTTCGCGATCACGCCGTCACGATCGAGCGTTTCGTTGGTCATCGTATTGACCAGCGTGACGCGCTCCGACACGAGCTGCGCGAGGTCCTTGTCGCCCGTCGACACGACCACGTTCATGCCGAGCTTTTCCGCCTCGGTGCACAGCGTGCCGATCACGTCGTCGGCTTCGACGCGTTCGATCATCAGCAACGGCCAGCCGAGCGCGCGCACCGCGACGTGAATCGGCTCGATCTGACGCGACAGATCTTCCGGCATCGAAGGGCGGTTCGCCTTATAGTCGGGATACCAGTCGTCGCGAAACGTTTTGCCCTTGGCGTCGAACACGCACGCGCTATACTCTGCTGTGACTTCCTTGCGCATGCGCCGCAGCATATTGATCATCCCGTAGAGCGCACCTGTCGGACCACCTTCGGGGCCGCGCAAATCGGGCATCGCATGGTAGGCCCGGTACAGATAACTCGAACCGTCGACCAACAGCAGGGTCTTACCTTCAAGGCTTCGTTCTTCAGGCATTATGACTAAGAGAAAAGTGATTCCGAGTCTGCGATCGCTCGCAGATCAAGAGCGCGCAACGGCCAAAAAAGCCCGCGCATCGTGGCAGATGTTCACGATTATGGCAGAGTTTATCGAGGCCACCGAGTACCTGTCGGAGATTCGCCCGGCGGTCAGCATCTATGGTTCGGCGCGCCTGAAACCGAACTCGCCGTACTACAAACTCGCTACCCAAATCGCGCGCAAGCTGTCGGACGCGGGCTTCGCCGTGATCTCCGGCGGCGGCCCCGGCATCATGGAAGCAGCCAACAAAGGCGCGCATGCGGGCAAGGCGCCGTCGGTCGGTCTGAACATCGAGTTGCCGCACGAGCAATCGGGCAACCAGTGGCAGGACATCTCGCTGCGCTTCCGCCATTTCTTCACGCGCAAAGTCACCTTCGTCAAGAACTCCGACGCGGTGATCGTGATGCCGGGTGGCTTCGGCACACTCGACGAACTCGCCGAAGTGCTCACGCTGATTCAAACCAAGAAGTCGCGGCATGTGCCGATCATTCTGGTCGGCGCCGAGTTCTGGGAAGGCCTGCTCGCGTGGTTCAAGAGTTCGCTGATTCCGATGGGCCTGATCAACCCGACCGATATCGATCTGATGCAGGTCATCGACAATCCGGACCAGGTACTCGAAGCGGTGCTGAAGTTCTATGAAGACCGCGAGGAAGGCGACCAGCATCCGGTGAAGTCGGATGAGGACAGGATGTTCTATTTGTGAGATCGCGTCGCGCAAGCGGCGAGGTAATTTCCAGCGGGCAGCCTTCGGGCTGCCCGTTTTCGTTTTGTCGGCCAGTTTGCAGCGCGCTTACGATCATTAGCGCTCGAATAAAAATCTCGTAAAAATCGTTTTGCTCGCCGCGCGTTCGGCGCTAACCTGCTGGGCTTGTACCCGAAGCTCCGCGGTTTGAACAACATGAACAACGAACTCACCTCGCCCGAGTCCGCGCTGGCGCCCACGCCGACGTTGCGGGAAATCTTCGGCGGCTTTCTCAGCCTCGGGCTGATTTCATTCGGCGGCGCACTGCCGCTTGCGTACCGCGCGCTCGTCGAACGACGCCGCTGGCTCACCGCCGAGGAATTCACGGACCTGCTCGGCCTCTGTCAATTTCTGCCGGGCGGCAATGTCATTAATCTTTCGGTCGCGATGGGCATGCGCTTTCGCGGCGTGCCCGGCGCGCTCGCCGGGTTGCTCGGACTGATCGCCGGGCCTTCGCTGATCGTGATCGGGCTTGGCGTGCTGTATGAACACACGCAGAACGATCCGCGCGTGCGCCATCTGTTCGCGGGACTTGCCGCGGCGGCCTCGGGCCTGCTGATCTCGATGGCAATCAAGATCGTGCTGCCGTTGCGCGACAAACCGATGGCCGCGCTGATCGCGGTGCTTGGCTTTGTCGCGATCGCGATTGCGCGGCTGCCGCTGTTACCGACGATGCTGGTGCTCACGCCGCTCAGCATCTACTTTGCCGCGAGGAGCGCGCGATGAACGACACGCTCGTTTCGCTCGCCGTCATTTTCAGCCAGCTTTCGCTGCTCGCGTTCGGCGGCGGCAATACGATTCTTCCGGAGATGCAGCGGCAGGTGGTCGACGTGCATCACTGGATGCCGGCCAGCGAATTCAGCGCGCTGTTCGCGCTCGCGCAGGCCGCGCCCGGCCCGAACCTGATGGTCGTTACGCTGGTCGGCTGGCATGTGGCCGGCTGGGCCGGCATGCTGGTGACGTCGATTGCGAAGTTCGGACCGTCATCGGTGGTGACGATTCTCGCGCTGCATGCGTGGGATCGCTTCAAGGACCGGCCGTGGCGGCGCTATGCGCAGCTCGGCCTCGTGCCGGTGACGGCCGGCATCGTCGCGGCCAGTGCGGCGGTGATCGCGCGAGCGTCGAACCCGACCGCGATCGCGTGGGCGATCACCGCGTTCACCGCCGTGATGGCGACGAAAACGCGCATTCATCCGCTGTGGCTGCTGGCGGCCGGCAGCTTGATCGGGCTGACCGGGTTCGGGCAGATGTGAGGCACGAGCCGGCAGAGGCTGCGCGAGCCGGCCGACCGACGTCTAGACCGTCGATGCATGAACAACGACAACGCGCAGGCAAGCGGCCAGCTCGCCTGCGCGTCTCTGAGGCACACCCTTTCTTTTACTGAAACGCCACCTCGGCAAAACTACGCAACTTGCGGCTATGCAAACGATGCAGCCCGTTCATACGCAACAGCTCCATCGCCTTCACGCCGATCTGCAGATGTTGATCGACCTGCGCGCGATAGAACTGATCCGCCATGCCCGGCAGTTTCAGTTCGCCATGCAGCGGCTTGTCCGACACACATAACAAAGTGCCGTAAGGCACGCGGAAGCGGAAGCCGTTCGCGGCGATCGTCGCGCTTTCCATATCGAGCGCGATCGCGCGGCTTTGAGACAGCCGCTGCACCGGTTCGCGATGATCGCGCAGCTCCCAGTTGCGATTGTCGACGCTCGCGACGGTGCCCGTGCGCATCACGCGCTTCAACTCCGCGCCGTCGAGCTGCGTGACCTGCGCGACCGCGCGCTCGAGCGCGACCTGCACCTCGGCGAGCGCCGGAATCGGCACCCACAGCGGCAGATCGGCGTCGAGCACGTGATCCTCGCGCACATAGCCGTGCGCCAGCACGTAGTCGCCCAGACGCTGCGTGTTGCGCAACCCCGCGCAGTGGCCAAGCATGATCCACGCATGCGGACGCAGCACCGCAATGTGATCGGTGATCGTCTTCGCGTTCGACGGCCCGACGCCGATATTGACCATCGTGATGCCGCTGCCGTCCGCGCGCTTCAGGTGATACGCGGGCATCTGCGGCAGACGCGGCGGCGGCGTGCCCTCCTGCGCCTGTTCGCCGAGATTCTCGTTGTATGTGATCACATCGCCGGGTTCGACGAACGACGTGTATTCGCTGCGGTACGCGCGCAATTCCTCGTCGTCGGTATGGGCCATCATGTTGCGGCCGAGCTTGACGAATTCGTCGATATAGAACTGATAGTTCGTGTACAGCACGTAGTTCTGCACGTGCGTCGGCGCGGTTGCCGTGTAGTGCTTGAGCCGGTGCAGCGAAAAATCGACGCGCGCCGCCGTGAACAGCGCGAGCGGATGCGGCTCGCCGGGCATCGGCTCATACGTGCCGTTGACGATGCGGTCGTCGAGCAGCGCGAGGTCCGGCGTGTCGAAGATGTCGCGCATCAGGAACAGGCGCTCGCGGTCGAGATCGCCTTCGAGGTGAATGCCCTCGGCGAACGCGAAGTGAATCGGGATCGGCTGATCGGACACGCCGACCTCGATCTGCACATGGTGGTTCTTCGCGAGCAGCCGCAGTTGCTCGCGATAGTAGTTGCCGAACAGATCGGGCCGCGTGACGGTCGTCTCGAACACGCCCGGCCCGGCGACGAAACCGTACGAGCGGCGCGAGTCGACGTGCGTGTTGACGTCGGTGCGCACTCGCACGAACGGATAGCACGCGCGCACGCGATGCTCGAACAGCTCGTTGCGGCGATAGCGCGCGAACGCGTCGCGCAGGAACGATGTATTTGCCTCGTAAATCGCGGAGAGGCGGGTGACGGCCTCGGCTGCGTCGTCGAAGCCCTCGGTTGGGAAGCTGTTGGCGGGAGTCTGTACCGCGCGCTGATTGATATCGTTGTTCATCATCGTTCACCCCTATAGGTGAGACGACCTTACCACGGAACTCGCCGCCGCCAAACGGGCCTCACCGCACTTGCAACACGGTTCGCGCGACGCCCGCGCATGTTGCGCGAAAGCGGCGCAAAATAAGGCTTCGCGCCCGTACGCCAGGCCGGATTTGCTAGAATCCGGGCACCCACTCGGAGAATCACCATGAAGCCGCTCCTCCCCATCGCCGCCGCGCTGGCTTTCGCCTTCGGCAGCGCCGCGATGGCTGCCCAGCCCGTCGACGAGCCGCCGCCAGCCGACGCGCCCCAGTCCGCCAACGAACGGGCCGGTCTGCCGGACCTGGACAAGATCAACCGTCCGGCAGCGGAGGTCAGCTCGAAGGTCGACATCAACAACGTTCCGCGCACGCCAAGCTTTCACGAAGTCAGCCCAAACGGTACCGAGATCACCGAATACCGCGACAAGGGCAAGCCGGTCGAAATCAACGTGCAATCGAACTTCGGCACCCGTTATCAGATGAGCGCGCCGCTCGATACATCACCCACTGTCCACGACAGCGGCCGTCCGAGCACGCGTTACCCTTCGGTGAATCTGCACTATTGATCGATGCATGAGCGGCGCGCCGGCAACGGCTGTCGCCGCGGGCTGGCGAGGCTCGCACCTTGTCGCTGAGCGTGATTCCGGTTACACGGCTGTAACCCGGCGGTAAAAGTGGCGTAGCGATGCCGCACTTGCCGCGTTCGACGCGCAGCATGGATCGCCAGCACCGAGCCCCGTACTTCGACACCGCATTCGCTCCATCCGCCGCATTCGTTTGCCTTACCTCGCACTGGCCGCAGCGCGCCCAGCCCGAACAACCTGACCCGACGTTTTCCGCATGGCCGTCTTCACCGCAGTCAACGAATCCCAACTCGCAGAATGGATGAGCCACTACGATCTCGGCGACGTCGTCGAACTTCGCGGCATCTCGTCCGGCATTGAGAACAGCAATTTCTTTCTGACGACGACGCGCGGCGAATACGTGCTGACGATTTTCGAAAAGCTGACAGCCGGACAACTGCCGTTCTATCTGGATCTGATGCGCCATCTCGCGTCGCACCGTGTGCCGGTGCCGGACCCGATGCCGCGCAAAGATGGCGCGCTGTTCGGCATGCTGCTCGACAAGCCCGCGACGATCGTGACCAAGCTCGAAGGCACGCCCGAACTCGCGCCGGGTGTCGAGCACTGCGTCGAAGTCGGGCAGATGCTCGCGCGCATGCACCTCGCGGGCCGCGACTATCCGCGCTATCAGCCTAATCTGCGCAGCCTGCCATGGTGGCGCGAAAACGTGCCGACGATCCTGCCGTTTCTCGAAGGCGAGCAGCGCGAGTTGCTGTCCTCCGAACTCGCGCATCAGGAAGCGTTCTTCGCGTCCGCCGATTACGCGGCGATGCCCGCCGGTCCTTGCCACGCCGATCTGTTCCGCGACAACGCGATGTTCGCGCATGCGGCACCGGACACCGGCCACGAAGTACGGCTCGGCGGCTTCTTCGATTTCTATTTCGCCGGCTGCGACAAGTGGCTGTTCGACGTCGCGGTGACGGTCAACGACTGGTGCGTCGACCTCGCCACCGGCAAGCTCGACGACGCGCGCACCGAAGCGCTGCTGCGCGCCTACCAGACGGTGCGGCCATTCACCGTCGAGGAAAACCAGCATTGGGGCGACATGCTGCGCGCCGGCGCGTACCGTTTCTGGGTGTCGCGCCTGTATGATTTTCACCTGCCGCGGGCGGCCGAACTGCTCAAGCCGCACGATCCCGGCCATTTCGAACGCATTCTGCGCGAGCGCCTGAAAGGCGTCGCGAATCCTGGCATTCATACTCCATGCAACTGATCGAAGTCCCCGCGAAAACCGGCTACGTGTGGTTCCGGCAAGGCATCTGGTTGTTCCGCAAAAACCCGCTTGCCTTCCTCACGCTGTTTTTCACCTACGTGCTGGTGATGACGCTCGTCTCGCAGATTCCGGTGATCGGCGGCGTGCTGCCGCTGCTGTTCATTCCGGGCGTCGCGGTCGGCTTCATGGCGGCGTGCCGCAATACGATTGCCGGCAAGCCGGTGTTCCCGACCATCCTCGTCGACGGCTTTCATTCGTATGGCCCGGTGGTCGCGCGGCGCCTGCTCGTGCTCGGCGTGCTTTACGTGATCGCGATGGCGCTCGTGCTGGTCGGCTCGGCGCTCGCCGACGGCGGCATGCTGCTGAAAGTGATGCTCGGCACCACGCCGATGGATGAAAACGCAATCACCAGCAGCAATATCCCGCTTGCAGTGCTTACCGCGCTCGCGTTCTATGTGCCGGTCGCGATGATCTTCTGGTTCTCGCCGATCCTCGCCGCGTGGCATGACGTGCCGCCCGTCAAGGCGATGTTTTTCAGCGTCGTCAGTTGCTGGCGCAATCGCGGTGCATTCGTCGTGTTCGCGGCGCTGTGGTTCGCGGTTGCAACCGTCGTGTCGTTCGGGCTGTCCACGTTGATGCAGGTGCTCGGCGCCGTCGAGTATGCGTACGCGGTGCTGATGCCCGCCACGATGATCGTCACGACGATGCTGTACTGCTCGTTCTACGCAACCTACCGCGGCTGCTTCGGCGTGCAGGCGCCGCAAACGCCGGATCTGCCGACCAAGCCGGCAGCCTGATCGTCCATTCTCGCGCGGGCGCTGTTCTGGCGCCCGCGCTTGCCTCTCCGGCATACCTCTTCGAGGCACAGCCACCTTCCTCGCGCAGTTGCCCGGTTGCATTCGCCACCCTGCATCGATTTGCGGCACAATGATTTGCGTGCAATCCATTCGTACGCACTTTTAGCCGAGATGCACCATGACCCAGCCTCCCGCTCTCCCCTTCACGCTCGACGAACAGCTTTGCTTCGCGCTCTATTCGACCTCGCTCGCGATGACGAAAGCGTACAAACCGCTGCTCGACAGGCTCGGACTCACGTACCCGCAATATCTGGCGATGCTCGTGCTATGGGAAACCGACGACGTCACCGTCAAGGACATGTCCGCGCGCCTCAATCTCGATCCGGCCACCGTGACACCGCTGCTCAAACGCCTCGAAGCCCAGGGGCTCGTGGAACGCGTGCGCGGTATCGAAGATGAACGGCTCGTCTATATCCGCCTGACGGCCGCGGGCAAGGCACTCAAGCGGCAGGCACGCGAGGTGCCCGCCGAAATCTTCTGCGCGACCCAGCAGACGCCGGAATTCCTGCTGCGTCTGCGCGAAGACCTGACACGGTTACGCGCTACGCTCAACGATTACATGGATCAGTAGCGAGCAGCCTGCGGCCGCCACAGCTGGCGGCTGCGAGGCGCAGCGGATGCGTCAACCAATGGCCCCTATCGAACCGATCATCAAAATTTCATTTGCACACAAATGATTTGTGTACTATCTTACCGACATGCCGCTTCGCAAACGCTTCGCCAGACCGGCGAGTGAGGACACAGCGGCAAGCATGCAAACCCTGACAACCCAGATAAGGAGCAACACCATGAGCATCCTCTACAAGGCAAGCGCAACGAGCACCGGTGGCCGCGACGGCCGCGCCGTATCGTCGGACAATGCATTGGACGTGAAGCTGGCCGCACCGCGTGAACTGGGCGGCAACGGCGCGGCGGGCACCAATCCCGAACAACTCTTCGCGGCTGGCTATTCGGCCTGCTTCCTGAGCGCGATGAAGTTCGTCGCTGGCCAGCACAAGCAGACTTTGCCTGCCGATACGCAGGTTTCGGCCGACGTCGGTATCGGCCCGAACGACAAGGGCGGCTTCGCGCTCGACATCGATCTGCGCATCTCGTTGCCGGGCCTTGCCGCAGACGCCGCGAAGGAACTGGTGGATGCCGCGCATCAGGTGTGCCCGTACTCGAACGCCACGCGCAATAACGTCGACGTTCGTCTGCACATCGCTTAAGTTGGCGCTGAGGGTTGCGCGGGGCGGTTGCTTCGGCAAATCGCGCCGCGCGAACTGAAGCGACAATTGCTGCGATAACCACGCGCCCCGCGCGGCGAGGTACGTGAACCACCTGAGCCTCGCAGCACCACAGCGCTCGCACCCTGCACAATAGGGGCGAGCGCTGATCCGTTTTAGCGCACGCGGCACGCAATCTGCGACGCCGGCTCTCAACCTCCTCATCCCGATCAACGCCCCGATGACCCGAGCCCGACGCTTGCACGAAAACTTCGACACCGGTCTGGTGTGGTTTCGCCGCGACCTGCGCGACACGGATCACGCCGCGCTGTATTACGCGCTCAAGCATTGCGAGCGTGTGTGGTGCGTGTTCGTGTTCGATACGACGATCCTGCAGCCGCTCGTCGATACCTGGCAGTCGCGCCATCCGGACGAGCCTGTGCAGGACCGGCGCATCGACTTCATTCTCGCGTCGCTCGGCGAACTCGACGACGCGCTGCGCGCCAACGGCGGCGGCCTGATCGTGCTGTATGGCGATCCCGCCGAACTGGTGCCGAAGCTTGCCGCGGAACTGCAAGTAGATGCCGTATTTGCGAACCACGACTATGAGCCGGCCGCGATCGAGCGCGATACGACGGTCAACGAACGGCTCGCCGAAGCCGGTCGTCAGTGGTTGACGTTCAAGGACCAGGTGATTTTCGAGCGCGACGAAGTGCTGACCGGCCAGCGCAAGCCGTTCACGGTCTTCACACCGTACAAGAACGCATGGCTCAAGCAACTGGATGCGTTCGACCTGAAGCCCTACCCGGTCGAAACCTACAAGAAGCATTTCGCCGCGCCGCCGCGCGCGCTCGACCGTCACCTGCCGACCCTCGAGCAACTCGGCTTCGCGCCGAGCAACCTCGCCGACCTGCGGATACCGGCCGGCATGAGCGGTGCCCGGCAACTACTCGACGACTTCCTGACGCGCATCGCGAGTTACGCGGAGTGGCGCGACTTTCCCGCCGCCAAGGGGCCGAGCTACCTGTCGGTGCATCTGCGCTTCGGTACGGTGTCGATCCGCACGCTCGCCCGGCTTGCGCACGAAATATCGCTGCAGCCCGATGGAAACGGCGCGGCGACGTGGCTATCGGAGCTGATCTGGCGGGACTTCTATTTCATGGTCCTCGCGCATCATCCACGCATCGCGGGCGGTGCGGCGTTCAAGCCGGAATACGAGCATTTACGCTGGGACAAAGGCCACGCGGCGGAACAGGCGTTCGCAGCGTGGTGTGACGGCCGCACCGGCTACCCGCTCGTCGACGCGGCGATGCTGCAGTTGAACCGCACCGGCTATATGCATAACCGTCTGCGGATGGTGACCGCGAGTTTTCTCGCGAAAGATCTCGGCATCGATTGGCGCCGCGGCGAGCGCTATTTCGCCGATCTGCTGAACGACTTCGACTTCTCGGCGAACAACGGTGGCTGGCAGTGGGCGGCATCGACCGGATGCGACGCCCAGCCTTATTTCAGGATTTTCAATCCGGTCACGCAATCCGAAAAATTCGACCCGGACGGCCGCTTCATCAAACGATATCTTCCCCAGCTCGCGAAGCTGCCGGCAAAATGGATTCACGCGCCGTGGCTTGCGGGCGCGGAGCGGCTCGCGGAATTCGACGTGGTGCTAGGCAAAGACTATCCCGAGCCGATCGTCGACCATGCGCAGGCACGCGAGCGCACACTGGCCCGATACGGCAAGTGAGTGCCTGCTTACATCATCGAAAATTGGATAAGAACGTCTGGGGGTAAAGATGCGCCGTCTGCCGTCGCTGCTCGTGTTTCTGATCCTGACGCTCGCGGCCGGCTGGGCCGGCAGCCTGTCCCTGCCCGATGCGTGGTACGCGGGTCTGCAAAAACCGGCGTTCAATCCGCCGAACTGGGTCTTTCCGCCGGTTTGGACCGTGCTTTACGTGCTGATGGCGGTTTCCGCGTGGCGCGTGTGGAAACGCAGCGGTCTGACTGCCGCGATCGTGCTGTGGGTCGTGCAGTTGATCTTCAACGCCGCGTGGATGTGGCTGTTCTTCGGCCTGCACCGGCCGGAGTCGGCGCTGATCGACATCCTGATCCTGCTGGTGCTGATCGTGATGCTGACGTACGTGGTCTGGCGACGCGATCGGCTCGCGGGGCTGCTGCTGGTGCCGTATGTCGTGTGGGTCGCGTATGCCGCGCTGCTGAACTATGCGCTGTGGCAGATGAATCCGGCGGCGTAATCAACGAAGCGGATCGATTGAAACGCGAAGGCCGTTTGGGCAATGGAGATAGGAAGATGCGGGCGCAAAGCCTGATCGGCTGCCGCTAAACACCGGCGCCTCACCACACGCCGATGTTCTGATTGCTACAACTGTGACTGGCGCAACACGCCAGGCGGTGGATTAACCGTAGTGCTGGCTCATCCACGACGGCTGGCGCACGTTCGATTCGCGGTCGAGCTTGCGCATGCGGAATTCGAGATCGTAGAGATCGGTGGCTTCAGCCAAATACGCGTCAGCGCGCTCTTTGGCGAGTTGGTCCGGCGACTTGGTCAAAAACAGGAACAGACGGCTAAGCAGGTACATGGTCGACCTCGCGAATGAAAGCTAGGCGTTTACGCCTAAGGGATAACCCGTATTATAGGGAAAACCCTAGTTTGACGCTAGCCTTTCATTTCGAGGTGTTGTTCCGACGTCAGCGTTCGAGCGTAGAAGCCGCCACGTCCGAGCCTTCCGCGATGCGTCCGGCGTCTGGGCGACGCTGGTGCTTGAAGAACTCCCAGATCATCGCGCTTGCATTCGGACCTTTCGACGAATGGAACGGCAGCGCGTCGTCCCCGCCGCTCCACGCATGCCCGAGCCCCTGCACACGACACCATCGCACCACGCGCCGCCCGCCACGCACGTAATCGCGCGTCACCACGCCGCCCTTGCGGTCTTCGCGCATCTCGCCCGCCTGACGGGCGCCGCGTTCGTCGATGAGGCGGTTCAGGCGCAGGAACTGCGTCGCCAACTGATCTGCGTTGACCGGCGCGACCACGTGGTCGGCGTCGCCATGAATGATCAGCGCCGGCATGCCCGGATAGTGGGCAACGTCCGTCATGCCGTCGACGAGCTCGACCGGCTCGCCGCGCGCCCCGCGCCGCATCACGTCCATGGCGGTAATGCCCGTGCGGGCCTCGCCGAAAGCGGGGCCGGAATGCAAGGCCACCGCCGCAAAATGCTCGGGGTAGGTGACCGCCAGCAGCGCCGTCAGCCCCGCACCCGCGGAAATCCCGGCCGCGTAGACGCGCTCGCGGTCGAACCCGTACTGCGCCACCAATGCGTCGACCAGCGACACCACCGCGCGCGCCTCCGCGCCGCCCGCGCTGTCGCCGGCGTCATACCAGTGCCAGCAGCGATGCGAGTGCGCGTGTTTCGATTGCTCGGGATAGACCACTGCGAAGCCGTAACGGTCGGCGAGCAGGTTCATGCGCGTGCCTTCGGCGAATTCGTCGATAGATTGCGTACAGCCATGCAGCATCACGACCAGCGGCATCGATTCATGAGCGTATCCGGCCGGGATATACAGGCCGTACTGCAAATGGTTGACGAGCCGGCCCGGCGCGGCCGGCGCGGAGTGGAACGAGCGCGTCCACGAGCCGCTTGCCCACGCCGCCGCGCGCGGGCGCACCCGCGACTCGCGTGGCGCTTCGCGTTTCGTGGGCGTGCGCAATGCGGCGGATGGTTTCAACGGACGCACTTTGCTTGACGGTTTATTGCTTGCGGCACGAACCGGCCGCGTCTGGACCCGCTTGACGGTTTTTTGCGCATGTTCGGTTTGAATCGCGAGCAGGCGCTTGAAACCGCGCAGCCAGATTTTCGACAGGCTTTTTGCCATCGACGACCTCGCAAAAAGGGGACGGTGCACACCGGCAAACTCACCGGAGGTCACGACGTTGTGCAATGCACAATAACATCATTCTTCATGTGCTGCTGAAGACCTGCTCCGCTGCCTACAGCCAAATTCCCCGCCACGGCGAACGCTGCCGCCGTCACGCCGTCCAACTTCGACGACGCCCGTTCGGCAACCCACATTTGGCATGCAAATGCGCGGTGCGTCGCAGGACCGTCACGCGACACCCGTCTATACTGGCGGCTAGTCCTCGAACACGTGTTGATCCGAGCTGCGGCGGCGCCTGGCGCCGACCACGCGCAGACCTCCACCCACCCGACTCCACGCGGCCCGCGTCGCGCTTCTGCCATGCCCGATTTACCGATCCACCTGTGGTATTCGATCACCAGCCTCGGAGGCGCCGGCCTGACGCTGCCGCTCGCGCTCGCCATCGCGATCTGGCTGGCGGTCGGCTACTCGTGGCGGCTCGCGGCCTGCTGGCTCGTGTTGCTCGGCGCGGCAATCGGCATCGTGACCGCGACCAAGCTGGCGTTCCTCGGCTGGGGCGTCGGCATCAGGGAGCTCGATTTCACCGGTGTGAGCGGCCACTCGATGCTGTCCACGGCCGTCTATCCGGTCGCGCTGTTTCTGATGCTACTGCCCACGCGGCCCGCTATCCGACTGCTCGGCGTGCTCGCCGGGCTCGCCGCGGGCATCGCGGTGGGGCTGTCGCGCGTCGTATTGAGCGCGCACTCGCCGTCCGAAGCCGTAACCGGCTGCCTCGTCGGCGCGCTCGCCGCGCTCGTGTTCGTGCGCATCGCATGGAATGCTGAGCCGGGCCGGCTGTCGGCGATGCCGGTCGCCGTCAGCATGATGGTGCTGGCGGTCGCGATGCACGACGTGCACGTGCCGACCCAGCGCTGGGTTACGCATATCGCGCTGAAGGTATCCGGCCACGACCGGCCGTTCATTCGCGCCAAGTGGAAGGCCGCGCGCGAACTCCATCCGGCCGCCGCGCCGCTGTCGCAAACGCTGGGTGGGTTCAAACGGTCGCACGCGACCAGCATCTGAGCGTTTTTTCGAAGCTTTTCCGAAGCTTTTCCGAAGCTTTTCCGAAGCTTTTCCGAAGCTTTTCCGAAGCTTTTCCGAAGCTTTTCCGAAGCTTTTCCGAAGATTTTCCGAAGCTTTTCCGAAGCTTTTCCGAAGCTTTTCCGAAGCCTGCGAGCCTGAACCAGCCGTTCAGGCTCCTTCTACGCTAATTCCCAACCGCCTACTTTTCGTGCAGCGCACCAAGCGCTGCCCCGCATGTCCGTTATACGCCCGCTGTAACTGCGCATATATTACGATGGCGTTTCTACGCCACCGTTCCACGTCTGCCTCCCAGGTTCTTCATGACACTCGCCCGACAACTGAAAAAATATGCGCTTTGTGTTGCAAGCGTGGTCTCCGTCGCCATCAGCGCCAATGCCCAAGCCGGTGAGCTGGTGGTCTCCGCCGCGGCCAGCCTGACCAACGCGTTCAAGGCGGTCGGCGATGCGTTCGAGCAGCAGCATCCCGGCACCAAGGTCGTGATGAACTTCGGCGCATCCGACGTGTTGATGCAGCAGATCGTCAAAGGCGCACCCGCCGACGTGTTCGCATCGGCCGATCAGAAGGCGATGGACAAAGCCGCCGCGGAAAAAGTGATCGTGCCGTCGACGCGCCGCGATTTCGCCGCCAATTCGCTGGTGCTGATCGTACCGTCCGACAGCCATTTCGCGCCCGCCAGCCTCAACGATCTGACGACCGCGAGCGTGAAGCGCGTGGCGTTCGGCGATCCGGCTTCCGTGCCGGTCGGCCGCTATACGCAGGGCGCGCTGCAGGCCGCGGGCGTGTGGGATGCGGTCAGCGCGAAGGCCGTGCTCGCGTCGAACGTGCGTCAGAGCCTCGACTATGTCGCGCGCGGCGAAGTCGACGCCGGCTTCGTGTTCGGCACCGACGCCGCGATCATGCCGGACAAGGTCAAGGTCGCGATGACGCTGCCGACGCAAACGCCCGTGACGTACCCGATCGCTCGGGTCGAAGGCAGCCGTCAGCCGGCCGACGCGCAAGCCTTCATCGACTACGTGGTATCGCCGGCCGGCCAGGCGGTGCTCGCGAAGTACGGCTTCAAGCCCGCTCATTGATTCACCGACAACGCACACGCTCATGCAACAGGTCTGGGTTCCGCTCCTGCTATCGCTGAAAGTGGCGGGCTGGGCCACCGTGCTCAACCTCGTGTTCGGCGTCGCGGCGGCGCTCGGTCTGTCGCGTTGGCGCTCCGGCGCGCGCGACGTGATCGACTCGCTGCTGATGCTGCCGCTCGTGCTGCCGCCAACCGTGCTCGGCTACTACCTGCTGGTGCTGCTCGGCCGCCGCGGCGTGATCGGCGCCTGGCTCGACCGCTTCGACATCCAGCTCGTGTTCACGTGGCAGGGCGCGGTGATCGCGTCGACGGTGGTCGCGTTTCCGCTGGTGCTGAAGTCGGCGCGCGCCGCGTTCGAAGGCGTCGATCCGCAACTCGAGCGCGCCGCGCGCACGCTCGGCATCAGCGAAACGGCGGTGTTTTTCCGCGTGACGTTGCCGCTCGCCACGCGCGGCATCCTCGCCGGCGGGCTGCTCGCATTCGCGCGCGCGCTCGGCGAATTCGGCGCGACGCTGATGATCGCCGGCAACCTGCCGGGCCGCACGCAGACGCTGTCGGTCGCGGTCTATTCGGCGGTGCAGGCCGGCGACGACAGCACCGCCAATTTGCTCGTGATCGTCACCTCCATCACCTGCGTGACGATCCTGCTGCTCGCGGGGCGCCTCGTGCCGCAGCACACGCTTCTGAGGTCGCGCTGACATGCCGCTCGACGTCGCCATCCGCAAAACCTTCGAAAGCGCCGAGCGGAGCTTTACGCTCGATGTCGCGTTCAGCGCGAATACGCAGCGACTCGTGCTGTACGGGCCGTCCGGCGCGGGCAAGAGCCTGACCTTGCAGGCGATCGCCGGCTTGCTGCGCCCCGATGAAGGATCGATCACACTGCACGGCATTACGCTGTTCGATAGCGCAAGCGGTGTCGATCAGAAGCCGCAGGCACGCAAGATCGCATATCTGTTCCAGGACTACGCGCTGTTTCCGCATCTGAACGTGCGGCAGAACATCGGCTTCGGGCTGCGTCAGGGCTGGTTCAATCCGCGTGCGCGCGGCGCGCATCCGCAGGTCGACTACTGGCTTGAAGCGCTGGAGTTGAAGGCGGTCGCCGGCAACCATCCGGCGCAGTTGTCGGGCGGGCAGAAACAGCGTGTCGCGCTCGCGCGGGCGCTGGTTTCGCAGCCACGTCTGCTATTGCTCGACGAACCGTTTTCCGCGCTCGATAGCGCGCTGCGTCAGCGCATGCGGCGCGAGCTGTCTGACCTGCAAACGCGGCTCGATATTCCGATGGTGCTGATCACGCACGATCCCGATGACGTGGCCGCTTTCGGCGATCAGGTCGTGCAGGTCAATGACGGTCGCGTGCGCGAGGATCATCCGTTCACAGGGTACGCGCGGAATGAAGCGCCGCAAGGCTAAGCGCCGCGACGCGCGGCGCACTCGATCGGCTCAAGCACGCCCGCGCGGTTTCATCCGCGCATCCGCATCCGCATCCGCGGCGCTCAATCCTTCACGCCGAGTATCACGCTCGATGCCTTGAACGCAGCCACCGCGCTCGCGCCCTCCCGCAAACCGAGCGTCTCGACGCTTTCGTTGGTGACCACCGCGGTGATCACCGCGCCGCCGTCGAGCGCGAGCGACACCTCCGCGTTGACCGCGCCGTGCTTCACGCTTTGCACGGTGCCACGCAACTGGTTGCGCGCCGACAGCTTCAACGGCGTGCCGTCTTCGCCATCGACGAAAAGCACGACCCACGACGCCTTGATCAGCGCGAACGCCGCCACGCCCTCGGCCAACGCCAACGCCTCGGTGCTCTCGTGCGTGAGCACGGCGACGATCGTCTGACCGCCCGGCAGCGCGAGCGACACTTCGTCGTTGACGGTGCCGCGCGTGATCCTCGACACCGTGCCGTAGAACTGGTTGCGCGCGCTCGTTTTCATACCGATGCGGCCGATCAGATCCCAGTCCGTCGCGAAGCCTTCGATGGCCGCGCCCGCGCGTTCGAGAAAGCGCCGATGCTCGCGCTCGACCGCGCGAAACGTCTCGATCAGCTTGACCGCGCGCGGCGTCAGCGTGGTGCCGCCACCACCCTTGCCGCCGGTCATACGCACGACGAGCGGTTCGCCGGCGAGGTTGTTCATCGTATCGACGGCATCCCATGCGCCCTTGTAGCTGATGCCCACCGCTTTCGCCGCACTCGTGATCGAACCGGTTTCGCCGATCGCCGCAAGCAGCGCGATGCGCGACGCGCCGCCGAGCGTCTGGGCACCCGCCTGAAACCAGACAGAGCCGCCGAGTTCGAGAGGTTCGCGGGAAGCATCGGAGCGGTCGTTGGTCATAGCGAGGAGCGGTTGAAGGTCTGAGGAACGGCGACGAATTAATTATAGCGACGGGCTTCTCGACGTCCGGATGCCTGAATGGATCACAGCGGTTCGCGGAGATACGCATTGCGCGGCTTTTTCACTGCAGCCGCCTCACCTCCGCGAGACGCCTAACCCTTGTCCGCAAACAGAGGGTTGTCGGCCACGACTTTCAGCAGGAAATCCATCACCGCCCGTATTTGCGGCGAGCCGCGCAGGTCCTGATGAACGGCCATCCAGATATCTCGCGAAAACGGCTCGCCTTCGTACGGCACGCGCTGCAGCTTCGGATCACGATCCGCCAGAAAATCAGGCAGCCCCGCCACACCGGCGCCTGCCCGAGCCGCGACCAGATGGCCGTTGATATCGCTGATTTCGCAAGCAATCGGCCGTTTCCCGGCAACGCTCATCACCCACTTCTGCTGCGACACACCGACGAAGCCGGCGTCATAGGCAATGAACTCCCACGCGGACGGCTCGTGCAGATGCGGATAGTCCTTGCTCGCGTATAAGCCAAACGACACGCGCCCCAGCTTGCGCACGACGCTCGTCGGTTCCTCCGGCCGGGTCAATCTCAGCACGATGTCTGCTTCCCGGCGGCTGAGGGACACCCGGCGGGCTTCGCACGAAACCGACAGTTGCACGCCCGGATTGGCGCGACGAAAGTCCGCCAGATGATTGACCAGAAAATTCGCCACGAGCACCGGCGGCGCGCTTAGCGTGACCTTGCCGCTCAGCGGCGAGCGGCTCGCCTCCAGGAATCGTTCGACGGCGTACGCGCCCTCTTCCATCTGCTGCGCCAGTTCGAACAGGCGCTGGCCGATCGGCGTGAGCTTGCAGGTTCTGGGCTGGCGCTCGATCAGGCGCACGTCGAGTTCACTCTCCAGTGCGCTCAAACGCCGGCTCACCGTCGCGTGATCGACCTTAAGGGTTCGGGCGGCACCCGACATCGTGCCGATGCGCGCGACAGCCACGAAATAGCGGATATTTTCCCAATCGAACATCGGTGCATTAATGCAAGGCAGGATTGCAGGTTTGGGGAATATTCGCACAAGTCGGCGCTCCCTATCATCGGACCATGCCAACCGCCAAGGTTATTGCCGATGAGCCTCTCCGTGCGCCGCGACCGATATCGCACGTTCACCGACCCGTTGATTCTCGGGCCAGTGCTTTCGGTTGCCCTCCTTGCCGCCGTCGCGAAGGCCGCGCTTCTGACTGGCGTGATCTACGTGCTGTTTCCCGAACTGGCCGCGCTCAGCTATGACGTCTTCAAGCGCCCGGCGGGAGCGTGGGCACGCGCACCGCTGATGCTCGCCGTTACGCCCGCTGTCACCGCCGCAATGGGTACCGCGTTCACGCGACTGCTGCCGTATAGCCTGGGCTCCGTGGCGATGACGGTTGCAGGCGCGATCCTGATCGTCCGCTGCATGCGTTCGCCGATCGTGCCGGCCATTTCCGCCGCCTTTCTGCCGCTCGTGTTCGGTATCACGAGCTGGTGGTATCCGGTGTCGATCGCCGCCGTGATGACCTTTCTGGCGGTTGCGTCCGCGACCTACGGTCGGATCGTGGCACCCGATGAAGTGCACCAGCCATCTACGCCGAACGCCCGCGCAGAAGCCAGTGAAATGCAACCTGCGCGCGCGATCGGCATGTGGCCGTCCTTGTTCGTTTTCACCGCCGTTCTTCTGCTGGTGTACGGATTAGCCGCCATCACCGGTATGCGGCTGATTCTGTTTCCGCCACTCGTCGTAATCGCTTTCGACATGTTCGTTCACGCCAACGTGCGTCAGCAGGCGCAGCGGCACGTTGCGTTGCCGTTTGTCTGCACGATCACCGCCGGCGCCGGAGTCATCGCGTTGCTGGCGTTTGGCGCGGGCCCGCTATCCGTCGTCGCTTCGTTGCTGGTCGGCGTCGTCACGTTGCGCGCGCTGCGTCTGCACTTTCCGCCCGCGCTGACGGTGGGTCTTTTGCCGCAAATCATGTCGCACGCCGACTGGCGTTTCGTGCTCGCCGTCGCGTTGGGCACCACGACGCTAATCGGCGCGGCTTTGCTCGCGCGGCCGTTTTTTCTCGATCAACGCGATCAACACACTCCGTTCACAACGGGATGACTGATCGGGCGCATCGCACTGCATGCGCGATGCCTGCCGCCATTCGTTTTTTACCGCCTCAAAGGAAAACATCATGCCTCGCCTTTATACGATCACCGCATCCGAAGCCACGGGTCGCGCAGCCGAATTGTTTAACGCCGTCAAACAGGCCGTCGGCAAGGTACCGAATTCCTACGTTGGAATCGGCGCGAATAGTCCGGTCGCACTGGAGGCAGTACTGAGTCTCGAGGCATCGCTGAAAAAAAGCAGCCTGAGCGCGCGGGATATCGAAGTCGTCAAACTGGTGGTCAGCGAGACGACCGGCTGTGACTACTGCCTCGCCGCACACACGCTGATGAGCAAGAAGATCGGTCTCGATCGCGAAGCCATTCTGGCGTTGCGGGAAGCCCGGCCGACGGGCAACGCGCGGGACGATGCATTGGCCACGTTCGTGTTCAATCTGCTGACGACGAGCGGCACGGTTCAGGCCGATGTGATCACCGCGATCAAACAGGCGGGCGTCACCGACGCGCAGATCGTCGACGTGACGATGGCGATCGCCAGCATCGCGTTCACCAATCTGTTCAACCGTATCAACGACACGACGCTCGATTTCCCGGCTGCGGATTAAGCGCGGTTTGATTAGACGCGGCCCGGGCTCTGCTTCAATCTGCCGACTCTAAGGATGAAGGAACAGAGCCCCGCCGCGACAATCCGGGCTACACACCTACAGCCAGCGCCAGATCCCCGCTGGCACACCGGCGAGCGGCATATGAGCCCACGTCGCCACCAGCCACACGACGAGGCCGCCCGCCAGCGCGTGCATGCCGAACCCGCCGAGCTGCGCGCGACCGGCGGCGATCGCCGCGAATGGAAAGTAGCTCGTCTTCGCCTCCCATGCCGGCCACAGATCGGGTTGCAGCCGCTGCTTTTTGCGGTCCTGCAACGCGGCGCCGACCAGCGCGAGGACCACGATAGCGGTCCCAAGGACAACGTTCCGCGTGGTCGGCGACAAGGCGATATGGCACAGGCCCCACAACGCGAACGACCACATCATCGGATGGCGTGTCACCGCATACACGCCGCGCGCGGTTTCAGGAAGCGAGCCCGGCCGGCGGCCGGTGGGCATCGCCGGATTGCGGATCAGCGAACCCATCAGCAGGATCGACGCGATCAGCATGAGCACAGCCACGATCGCCCAGAGTGCGTTGCCTACCGGCGGTAGCGGCGACACGGGTGTGTTTCGGTAAGCCACGATCAGCCAGCCAAACGTCACGATCGCAACCAGCGAATAGACGCCCTGGAAGCCGACCTCGCCAAGCGCGCCGACCAGATGCCTGCGCAACGGATGAGACAGTAGAAAGTGACTGCCGACAAAGGCGACTGCCGCCGCCACAAGAGTTTCGACGCTTCCCATTTGGCGCGGCTCCTCAAGTCTTGTCATCGGTTGAACGATTGTTCATGAACTGACCGGGATGTCGTGCGGCGAGCGTCGAGACGCGTCGCCGCAGAGCAAGCTTACACCGCGTGCCGGCTTCTATCCGGGGCGGTGCCAGTCGCAATGCCAGCAATGCCCGAGCTGAATCTTGGGTTGCGTCTGCCGTATGCCGTTACTCGGCGAGACTGCCAATAAACTGCCTGATATTGTCCAGCACGGGGCGCTGATCGCCCGCGAAGGCCCAGTGATCCGCGCCGTCGAGTTCGACGAAGCGCGCGTGTGCGATGTGGCTGGCGAGATGCCGGCCAGCTCCGATGCGAACCGCGCGATCGCCATGACGGTGAAGGACCAGGGTGGGTGCGGAAATGCGCGGCAAGAGATCTCGCACATCCATATCCCGCAACGCCTCGAGCACGCCTGTGAGCGCCCCCGGGCTCGATGCGGCCCGCAGCAAGCCCGCCCACCAGGCTCTCGCCTGCGGATCGTCGGACAGGCTCGGCGCGAATGTCTCGATGCCGGCAGGGCCGCCCCAGACGGCGACGAGTTGCTGTAGCCACATGTCGTACTGACCGGCCTGCAGCGCGTGCGAGTAGTCGAGCGCCGCGCTTCCCTTCGCCAACGAGGCGAACAGAATGAGGCCGGCCACTCGATCGGGGTGATCGACGGCAAATTGGATGCACGCCGGTCCGCCCTCGGACGCGCCGAACAGCACAACCCGGCGGCTGCCGGCGGCATCAAGTACGGTGCCGATGTCCTGCGCGGTCGCGCCGACACTGGGATTGAATCCGACCCGATCGGACAGCCCAATGCCGCGACGATCGAGCAGGATCAGACGACCCATACCGGCGACAGAAGACAGGAACGCCCGGCAGCGGGGCTCCTCCCAAACCCGTTCGACGTGGGACACGAAACCGGGCAGCACCAGCACGTCCATGCGGCCGGCGCCATACGTCTGAAACGCGAGATGGACGCCGCCACCGCTGACATAGCGCGTCGGCGGCGCCTCGACAGGCATCGATGCGCCGGCGTTCAGCAGCGCGCGGGTTGCCGTTTCGGGCGCCACATCGAGTTCGTTGCGAAGGCGCTGTGTCAGAGCCTCGAAGTGGCGCTCGGCCGTGGCGCGATCTCCGGCGAGCAGCAGATTGCGGATCAGGTGTCGGCCATACACCTCGCTGAGCGGATCGAACTCGACGAGACGGCCGGCGTACACGGCCGCGTCTGCGTAGTCGCCCGCCGCATGCCTGTCGTGCACGACTCGTTCGAGCGCCTGGATCGCCCGTCCCCGCAAGGCCTCACGGCGAAAGAAAGCCCACTCGTCGAACTGCGGGCAGCTACCAGGCGTAAAGCCCGCGAGAAAGTCGCCGGGGTAAAGACGGCAAGCCCGCTCGAACTCGCCGCGGTCGCAGGCTTGCTCGAACAGATGGGAATCCACTTGCAGGTCGATCGTTGCCGACCATCGAACCGTCGACCGGTCGATGGTGAGAACGTCATCGCCAAGCAAAAGCTGGAGGCGATGCAACAGGCGGCGCAGCCGCGCCCGTACCAGGTCTTCGGGGCTTTCCGGCCACAACATCGTGGCGATGGCTTCGCGCCCGACGGGGCCAGTTGCTTCGGCCATGTAGATCAGCAGCGCCAGGCCTTTGCGCAAGGCCAACTGGCACAGCCGGTCGTCCCGACGGATCTCCGGAAATCCAAGCGTCCGCACGCTGAACAGAGCCATGGCGAAGCGACCTTCAATGAATGCGTCCGGGGGACGCTCAGGGGACGAGGCAATCCTAGCATTCGCCGCAGACGATGGTCGGTCGACTCATCGCGAAGAATCGAACTGGAGGATTGCCATGTCGAACCTGGGCAAGCATGCGATCGTAATTGGCGCCAGCATGGGCGGACTGCTGGCCGCCCGCGCACTCGCGGATTTCTATACCACCGTCACCGTGCTCGAACGCGATGCGTTTCCGGCCGCGGACACTGCACGCAAGGGCGTGCCGCAGGGTCGCCACACTCATGGGCTGCTTGCGCGCGGCAGCGCGGTCATCGAGGAATTTTTCCCGGGATATAACGCCGAGGTGGTCGAGCGCAGCGGCGGCCTGATCGGGGATGTCGCCAACGATGTGATCTGGATGGGCCGCAACGTCAGGCTGGCTAGCGGCGCGAGCGACCTGATCGGCCTGATCGCGAGCCGACCTGTGCTCGAAGGCCATCTGCGCCGACGGCTTCTCGCGTTGCCGAACGTGCGCGCGATCGAAAGCTGCGCGGTGCAGGGTCTTGCCACCGACTCCACTCGCAAGCGCGTAACGGGGGTGCGCGCATGTGTCGATGGCAAGCCGGAGGAAACCATCGAAGCAGACCTTGTCGTTGATGCGACTGGCCGCGGCTCATCGACTGCGGCGTGGCTTGAAGCGCTCGGCTACGAAGCGCCTGCCAGCGAGAAGGTCGAGATTGGAATCTGCTACACGACCCGTACCTATCGACGTCGGCCGACCGACCTCGACGGCAGGCAAGGCATCGTCGTCGCCGGCAGTGCGCCCAACTGGCGCAGCGGCGTCATGCTTGCGCAGGAAAACGACAGCTGGATCATCAGTACAGGCGGCTTTCTTGGCGACGACGCACCCGACAATGACGAGGGCTTTCTCGCTTATCTGGCGACGCTGCCGACCATGGAGATTCACGACGTAGCCGCGCGAGCGGAGCCGCTCACCGAATTCAGACGCTATCGCTATGCGTCCAGTCTGCGCCGGCGCTACGAGAAGCTCGCGCGCTTCCCCGACAACTACCTGGTTTTCGGCGATGCCATCTGCAGCTTTAACCCGGTCTATGGGCAAGGTATGACGGTCGCGGCAGAAGAAGCACTGATGCTGCAGCAGTGCTTGCGCGCGGGCTCCGACGAGCTTGCGCGTCGATTCTTCGGAGCCGCCGCGAGGATCGTCGATATTCCGTGGGACATCGCAGTCGGCAACGACCTCCGCCATCCCAAAGTAAAGGGCGCACGGCCGCCGATGCAGCGTTTCATCAACTGGTACATCGGCAAGCTTCATGTCGCCGCTGCGAAGGACAGTACGCTGGCCGTATCGTTTCTGAAGGTCGTCAATCTGATGATCCCGCCTTCGTCGCTGCTCAGCCCCACAATCGCCTGGCGGGTCTGGCGGGGCAACCTGCCGACCGCGCTATCCGTATCCTCGTCCGCGGTCGAGCGAGCGACCTGACCACGAGAGTATCGAACACGTGTTTGCCGCGGGCCGACTTCCATTCGATATTCGTCGGCCACATGACGACACTTCGCCCATCCGCATTCCGCCGATAACGCGGAAACCCACGCCAGACAAGCTTTCCGTAAGGTGGCACGGACGCTGCATCAAGCAGCGTCCAGCCGTAGCACGACCCACGCATCAATCCAATCCGGATGGTCCGCACCGAATGCACGCCTGGGCCTCATGTGTCGCGCCCCATTCGGGCCGATACGCGATCCATCACGCCTTTCTGGAGCACGCCGTGTTCATTCTGTTCATCCATCTATACGAGTTGTTTGAAAAGGCACTTGACCGTGCCGAACACAGTCGTCGCGACGCGTATCTCGCGTCCGCCGCCGACATCGGCGAACTAGAACGCCGCATGCACGGGATGGAGATTTGACCGCTGGGGTATGCGATCTCGAAGCGGACCGCCAACGATGCGAGCCGCGGAGACTATCGGGGCGCAACGACCTGATTCATTAATTATCGGGGGTGGCCGCGACGCATGCGAAGCGCCGCGGCACTCAGTTCACTAGCAGAGGTAGCACAATGAAACGCTCGACTATTGCCGCACGATTGCTCTTTGGAGCGTTGATGACCGTAGCGCTCGTGACCTTGGACCAGGTCACGCTGGCGGCCACCATGGGCGATGGTCCGGATGCCATCCGGATCGAAGCTGCGACAACACTTGGTGCTCCAGCAAAACATGAACAGGAAACGGCCAACGCGCATTCACCGCTCACGTTGCTCGTTCAGTCGCCTGCTGGCAGCACACTCCGGCTCACCTACATACAGGACGACGGCTGGACGTTCGACGACCGCGATGCCAGTCTCGAGCCGACCGAAGGACGCGTTACCCCGGCGGCGGTGTCGCCGCAGAAAGAAGACACTATCAGCCATCCTCTAACGGTATTCATCGATGGGCCGAGCGGCTATACCTACGTCTGGCTACGCGACCAGGGTTGGAAGTTTGTCGGTCGGATCACTAATCAAACAAAATAGCGCCGCGCGAAGTGGAGTCTCTTAGCCATGCGAAGCCGACGCAACACCGGATTGCAGCACCGGTAAAGGACCGTGCAATGGACAGCCACCATAGCGCGCGACTGTCGACACGGCGCTGGGCGGTGGCAGTCGTAGTCATGATTGCGGTTGCACGGCCGACAGTGGCCGATGATGTGAACGCCGGGCGTGCTGATCATCCGCAGACCAACGACGCCATCGTCAACGCCTGGCGTATCCTGCGCACCGTCGACTGTGCCCGCTGCCATGGCAAGGATTACGAGGGCCTGGCCGCGCCCTCGATCGTCGATTACGCGCGTACGCAGAGCCGCGACAGTTTTGTCCGGATGGTGCTTGACGGTGCCCTGTCTCGCGGGATGCCCGCGTATCGCGACAACGCGTTGATTGCCGGACACATCGACGATATTTATCGGTACTTTCGCGGTCGTGCCGACGGCACGATCCGCGCCGATCCGCGTGCCGGTGTCGACAGGTGAGCCGACGACGCATTGGCTCTGCCGGCTGCATCCGATTGCTTAGGTCGCGTGCTTACGTCGCGTACTTACGTCGCGTATTGAGCAATCCCATGGCCGAACGACCAGTTCTCCTTCTCGACCTCGACGAGATTGATGAACACGTCCTCCGGACGCACGCCTGGCGACTTGCCGAGTTCATCGACGATGCGCCGGTACAACGCCTTCTTCTGCTCCACCGTGCGCGTATTGCTCACGGTCAACTGGATCACGACGAAATCGTCGCCGCGCTCGATGTTCTGATACTGCCGGTCGTAAATCATGTTGTCGGGCGTGTGCTCGGTGATCAGCATGAACATGTCGTCCGCCGGCACATTGAAGGTGCCCACGAGCGAGCGCTGGATGCCGGCTGTCAGCGCCTGGCGATATTCGGTCGGCTTGCCGGCGCGCAATGAAATTCGGGTGAGCGGCATGATTGGCTCCTTGTTGCGTGTTGTGATGAACACAGATTAGGCGCGCCCAGTCATAATAAACAGACATGTTTGGCTATTTCATCCATATTCACTGGAAATGAAAGTGCTCGATCTCGATGCGGTGCGGGCGTTCGTGCTCGTCGCCGATCTGCGTAGTTTCACGCGCGCCGCGGACGCGCTCGACACCACCCAGTCGGCGGTGAGCCTGAAACTGAAGCGGCTGGAAGCGCACCTGCGCAAGCAGTTGCTCGAACGCACGCCGCGCGTCGTGCGTCTGTCCGCCGACGGCAACGCGTTTCTCGGCGCGGCGCGCGAGCTGCTGAACGCGCACGAGCGCGCCCTGGGCGCGCTATCGGTGGAACGGCGGCGGCTCGTGCTCGGGCTCAGCGAGTATGTCGCCGGGCCCGACCTGCCGCAGTTGCTCGGCCGGCTCAATGCACACGATCCGGGTCTCGTGATCGAGCTGCATATGGGCTCGTCGGCGACGCTGCTCGCGCAGTTCGACGAACGGCGGCTCGATGCGGCGATCGTCCGCTATGGCGTCGATGAGCCGCCGCGAGGCGACGCGCAGGAGTTGTTCAGCGAGCCGCTCGGCTGGCTTGCGACGCCCGCATGGCTGCCGCGAGTCGGTGAGCCGCTGCCGCTCGCGCTGCTGACTGCGCCGTGCAACGTGCGCGAGGTGGCGCTGCGCACGCTGACGGCGGCGGGAATTGCGTGGCAGGAGGTGTTTGTCGGCGGGGGCATGGCGGCGGTCGGCGCGGCGGTGGCGGCGGGACTCGCCGTTTCGCCGCTCGCGCGCCGGGTCGCGCCGCGCGGGCTGATCGACGTCGGCGAGCGGCTTGGCTTGCCGGCGCTGCCGGAATCGCGCGTGACGCTGCACTCGCGCGTGCGCGAGCCGCGCTCGGCGGAGACGTTGCGGTTGCTGGCGAATGGTTTGGCGGCGGGGTGATGCGGGGGGTGGGGCGCCGCTGCGAGCTATGGTCGGATGGACAGTAGCGTGGCGCTTCGGCTGCGACAACCGGTGCAATCACTGAATGGATGATCGGCGGTGGCGAGCCGCTACGAACGAGCCGTGTTCGGACTGGCCGCGACGTGGCGCTTCCACCGCCGCAGCCCCGCCCGGTCACACTCAGTGAATGATCGGCGGCATCGAGCCGCTACGAGCCGTGGCCGGACTAACCGGATTGGTCGGATTGGTGGAAGCCCCCATCGGAGCGATGTTGCCGACGTTAGCGGATTGAGCTGGCGACGTCGGCACAGCCGGCGCAACCGGCGCAGCAGGCGCGCTCGACACTGCCGGTCGGGAGACCGCCGGCTTCGCCGCCTTGATCACGTGCGCCCGCGCGGTATGGCCCGGCGCGAAGTTAGCGCGCATGACCTTGCCCTGCGCCGGTTTCGCGTGAACAAGCTGGGCATGCGCCTGTGTGTGCGGCTTCGATCCCTGAGCGGTCAGAGTGCCATGTGTATGGATCTTGCCGGTGGCTGCCGTGCGCATACTGCCCTTCGTGCCACCTTTCACGCTTCCGTTCGCGGCGACTTTCTTCGCGCCGCCGCCATGCGCCGCGCCACTCGCCGCGACATGAGACGCCCCATGCCGGACGCCCGCCGCCTGCTTCACATGCGCGCCAGATCCAGCCTTGATGCCAGCCTTAGTGCCAGTGCCCTTGCCACCCTTACCCGCCTTCACCTTCACCGCGGCCGGCCTGTTCCGCGTCGCCTTCGCGACATGCCCGGTCGCCTCCGGCGGATTCCACACTTCCGCATACCCTGCCGCCAAAGCCGCTCCCGACATACACCACACGGCCAGCGCCGCTGCCACTGCTCGAACCCGCATCTGCTGCCTCTCCCGATCGACTGCTACCTAGAACGCCCAATCCCAAACGAGCCAGGATTATATTCTCTTGCAAAAATCCACATTTAGACTAATATCAACAACAAGTACACATAGGGACTTATCCGCTCATGGCTCACGCTGCCCGACTTACCCCGCCCGAGGCGCCGCTACGACGGCCGGCTTCGGAACCGTCCGTGACGGAGATGTCCGCGGCGGGTCTGCGCGCATTCTTCAACATCGCGCGCGACTGGGACTTGAACGCCGACGAGCAGATCGTGCTGCTCGGCTCGCCGGGCCGCTCCACCTTTTTCAAATGGAAGGCGTCGCCGCAAACGGCGCGTCTCGGCCGCGACACGCTGGAACGGCTGTCGCTACTGCTTGGCATCTACAAGGCGCTGCAGATCCTGCTGCCGCAACCCAACTCCGCCGATAACTGGATCAAGCGCCCCAACAGCGCGCCGCCGTTCGGCGGCCGCCGCGCGCTGGACCGCATGCTGGCGGGCAACATCAGCGATCTCGTGGCCGTGCGCCAGTATCTCGACGCGATGCGAGGCGGCTGGGCGTGACACAACCGCAATGGCAGGACCGCTGGACCAGCGCCGCGCTCGACTGGTCGCCCGCGTATCGCGTCATCCCCACGCGCTTTCCGGCCGTCAATCTGTTCGACCGGGTCGCTTCCGCGGAAGATTTCGACGCGCTCTACGCGCTCGAAGCGATGACCAACGACCGCCTGCGTACCGAAATCGGCGAACTCGATCTGGTGCCGCGCGAAGAGCGCCGCTTCGGCTCCGGCTATGGGCCGATCATGGCCGCGCTCACGCATCTGAATCCGCTCGGCAGCCGCTTTTCCGACGGCACGTACGGGGTGTTCTATTGCGCACGCTCGCGCGCCACCGCGATCGCCGAAACGCGCTATCACACCGGCAAGTTTCTGGCGGCAACCGCCGAGCCGCCGACGCGTCAGCAGATGCGTCTGTACACCGTCGCCGCGCAAGGCAACGTGGTCGATCTGCGCAGCGATACCGCGCTCGATTCCACTGTGCTGTCGCCGCACGACTATCTGGCCGGACAGTCGCTCGGGCGCGCGGTGCGCGAAGCCGGGGCGCCGGGCATCGTCTATCCGTCGGTGCGCGACAGCACCGGCGAATGCCTCGCCGCGTTTCGCACGACGCTGCTGCGCGATTGCCATCATGCGGCGTATCTGGAATACAACTGGAACGGTTCGAGCGTCGATATCGTGTTCGAACTCAATCAGGTGGGCTGAGAAAACGGCGCCGTCAGGGCAATGCGAGCGCCGCCGCCCCTTCCGCGCGCGCTTCCTCGACCGAGATCGACCAGCGACGCAGCGCCTGCGGCTGCACGATCGTCAGCTTGCCGCCGGGCCCGAATGCGCCGGTATCGATGAACACCTGCGAGCCGATCTGCGTGATGTCGCGCACCGGCGTATGGCCGCAGTAGGTCAGCGAGAGCCCGCGTTGCCGCAGCGGATCGCCGTTACCGAGCGCGAGTTCGCGACCCCACAGCAATTGCTGGCGCGTTTCCGCCGAAAAATTGCCGGCATCGAGTTCGGCGTCGGAGCCGAAGAATTCGGCATGAAGCACGTTGAAGCGCTCCTTGCCGCTGCCGACCACGCGCACGAGCGGCAGCGGCCGCAGATGCTCCGCGTAGTGCCGCAAGCGTTCGTCGGGCACGCTGGCCGCCCACGCGCCGCCGATGCCATACCACCACTGGCGCCGCAAGCGGCCGTCGGCAACCGCGCATAGCGTGTCCTCGTGATTGCCGAGCACAGCGAAGAACCAGGGCTTCATCAGCAGCGCGAGCGCCTCTTCCGACTGTTCGCCGCGATCGACCAGATCGCCGACCGAAAACAGCCGGTCCCGTGCCGGATCGAAAGCAATCTGGCACAGCAGATAACGCAGCGCATCGACGCAGCCGTGCAGATCGCCGACCACGAAATCGCGGCCGCTCTCATTGGCCGCATGCTGCTGAACGAAGTTGTCGAGTACGGAAGCCATAATGCATTGATGATAATCCGGCGAATACGCACGCGTATGCGCGCCGCCTATCGTTTCGTCGCGTGTGGAATAGCAAAGTTGACACAAACTACGTCCACCTGGCGCGTGAACGTTGCATTTGTTGCAGAAGTTACCTGAAGCGCGAAGTTTTGACGGTCGCGCTTGCCGGTGCAACGCCGCGGACATCACCATTCGCGGCGACATCGCTCCAGCACCACGCTATTGCAGCGTGCGCAGCTTCCCAACCTGCCCCGCCGTGATCGTCGCTTGCGGATTGCCGAATTGCTTCGTCACGTAGTTGGTGATCGCCGCGACCTGTTCGTCATCGAGATGGCCGCCGAACGCCGGCATCAGCACGTCCGCCTGCGCGGTGGTGCGCGACACGCCGTGCAGGATCACCATCGCGAGATTGTTCGCGTCGTTCGCGCCGACCGTCGAGTTATGGATCAGCGACGGATACGCGCCCGGCGCGCTGGCGCCGACACCCTCACCGGTCCAGTTATGGCAGCTCGCGCAGTTGGCGACGAACAGTTGCGCGCCGTTCACGCCGGTGATCGTGGTGCCGCGCAACGCGGTGACGTCGCCGGCCGGGTTGCCCCATTGATGACGTGGACGCGTTTCGCCGCCGCTCACGGGCGGCACCGAGCGCAGATACACGACGATCGAACGCAGATCCACCGGCGTCAGATACTGCGTACTGTTCGCCACCACCTCGCCCATCGGCCCGGCCGCATTCGCGCGGCCAGGAGCTGCGCCCGTCGACAGATACGACACGAGTTCGTCACGGCGCCAATCGCCGACGCCGCTCGTCTTGTCCGGCGTGATGTTGAACGCATGCCAGCCGGCCTGCACCGCGCCGGAAAATCGCGCGCTCGACTTCAAGCCCTGCATGAAATTGCGCGGCGTATGGCATTCCTCGCAATGCGCGAGCCCTTCGACCAGATACGCGCCGCGATTCCATTCGGCGCTCTGCTTCGGATCAGGCACGAAGCGGCCCTCGTCGAAATTGAACATGTTCCAGAACACCATCAGCCAGCGCTGGTTGAACGGGAACTTGAGGCTATTGGCGGGCGGCGTGTAATGAACCGGCGTCAGCGTGTTCAGGTACGCGCGAATCGCCAGCACGTCCCGATCGGTTACGCGCGTGTATGCGGTGTACGGGAACGCCGGATACAGCCGCTCGCCGCTCTTGCCGATGCCTTCGTGCATTGCGCGCAGGAAATCGACATCGGTCCATTGGCCGATGCCGGTGTCCGGATCGGGCGTGATGTTCGGCGTGACGATCGTGCCGAACGGCGTGCTGATCGGCAGGCCGCCCGCGAACGGGCGCGATTTGTCCGCGGTGTGGCAGGCCGCGCAGTCGGCGGCGCGCGTCAGGTATTCGCCGCGCTTGACCAGATCGCCGTTCGCGGCCGGACCGGCCAGCATCGCGTCGGGCGATTGCGCGGCGTCGTCGGCGCGAGCCTGCGTGATCGGCAGTTCGTCGGTCGATTGCTGGCTCGGCGCGTGCGATTCGTGCCATGCAATCGATAGCGCGAACAATGAAAACGCCGCCGCGAGCGCCGCGCCTCCCCAGCGGCGGCGCAGCCTCGCCTGCATCAGCGCAGGGGCCGGCTGCGCGCGAGAAGTGTGCTTCGACATGGTGGCTCTCCGGTCAGGGCTCATAGTTCACGCTTGAGTTTGTCGGCCAACTTCAGCGACAACGCCGCGATGGTCAGCGTGCAGTTCACCGACGCCGCGCTCGGCATCACGCCGCTGCTGGCGATAAACAGATTCGAATGATCGTGCGTGCGGCAGTCCGGATCGACGACCGAACTCGCCGCATCGCTGCCCATGATCGTGGTACCCATGATGTGATTGTTCGGCGCGAAGGTGTCGTCGAACGACACTTCGGTGCCGCCGAATAGCGCCGCGATCTGCGCATACAGGTCGTGCGTGTTGGCGGCGCTTTTCTTCACGTAATCGCTGATCGAGTAGTAGATCTCGGGCTGCGGAATGCCGAGCGCGTCCTTGTGATCGGCCGACGGCACGATACGGTTTTGCGGCTCCGGCAGATGCTCGTGAAAGCTGTTGATGTTCAGCGTGCGCGCCGCGCGGTCGCGAATCTGCCGGTCGAGTTCGGCGCCGGTCAGGCCTTTTTTCAGCAGGTCGGCGGTCACGCTGAGCGTCGACACACCGTTCGACAGATGCAGTTTTTTCGCCGCGTAATCGGAACGGAACGCGCCGTCGCGGAAGTTGACGATCGACGTCATTTCCATCGGCCCGCGGCCCGGCCATAGCGGTTCGTTGGCGAGGAACGTGACCCCCGTGCCCGGATGATCCATCAGATTGCGGCCCACCTGATCGGAACTGTTGCCGATGCCGTGCGGGAATTTATCGGAAGTCGACATCAGCATCAGCTTCGGTGTTTCGATACCGTTGGCCGCGAGCACGAACAGCTTGCCGCTCACGCGCGTGCTGTTGCCGTTCGGGTCCTTGTAGTGGATCGCGGTGATCAGCCCTTTGTTGTCCGCTTCGATCCGATACACGACCGCTTCGGGAATCAGTTTCGCGCCGGCCTGCTCGGCCTTCTCCGCATGCATCACGCCGTTGTACATCGCGGCGATCGGACAGATCGGCATGCAGTTGTTGTTGCCGCAACAGGTCGGCCGCGCGTCGTACGGACGGCTGTTGCGCGCGACCGGTTCGGGCACGACCTTGAAGCCCTGCGCGTTCAGCACGTCGCTGAAACGCTGGTCCATGTACGACAACGGCAACGGCTGCATCGGATACGGCTTCGAGCGCGGCGAGCCGAGATCGATCGCGGTATCGGGACCGGATACGCCGAACTGCACTTCCGCGGCCTGATACCACGGCTCGAGCGTTTCATACGGATACGGCCAGTCGCGTCCGACGCCATACAGCTTGTGCAACTGGAAATCCGACGGCAGTAGCCGCCACGCGGCCGCCGCCCAGTGCCATGTCGTGCCGCCAACGAGCCGCACGTATTGCGAGTTGTACGGATAGTCGCCCTTCTGGATCAGATAGCCGTTCGCGGGCGAATACTCCGGATGCGGCGCATAAGGTGTCGACGGATACGGCGTCGCGAAGTCCGACTTGGCCGGCGAATTGCGAAAGTTCTCGACGATCTGCCAGCGCGGAATGCGCGGCCCGGCTTCCAGCACGATCACCGACGCACCCGCCAGCGCCAGTTGATGCGCGACGAGACTGCCGGCGACGCCCGAGCCGACCACGACGATATCGGCGGAATTGGTGTTTGCCATCGTTACCCTCTGGTGTGCCTTTGTTATCGCGCGAGTTATCGCACGATACGTTCGCGCTGCATGTCGCGCTGTACTTCCACTGCGCGGCTTACGCGGACATGGGCTTTTTGGTCCAGTAGAACGGCACGTCTCGGCAATAGGATGGAATCGTCAGCACGTCCTTCACGGGGTCGAACATCAGCGCCTTTTCATAGGCGATCACCTCGACGTGCGGCGCGTCGCCGACGAGGCCGAGATACCACGCGCGCATGATCGCGCCGACCGCTTTCGCGAGCGCGGGCTGCTCGTCCTGCAGCGCCTGCGTCACGGTATCGGACGGCACGCCGCCATGAGCTTGCAGCCATGTGTTCAGCGCGGCGACGTTCTGCTTGAACTGATTATCGGAACGGGACAGTGCGTCATAGACGCGTTGGCCGAGCACCGCGTCGAAACCGCTTCGGCCAGTAAGACGCTGCGACAGCGCGAGAAACGCATCGAGTCCGCCACCCGCGGGCGGCGTATCGGCGAAAGCGGGGGCGATCCATGACAACGAACGGTTCGCGCCCGCAAAGGCGAGCGCCACAGCCGACGCGCACGAACCGAGCAGCCAGGTCCGGCGCGACGCCGAAATTGAAAACGATTGCGGCAAGCCGACCGCATGCGCGACGCCGTGATAGTGCATCGCTCGATCACGACGCGCGCGTTCGCCGCGCGCATCGCTAGTGTCAGGCACATCTGTCATGTGGGCTCCAGATGATGAGTCGTTCTCAACGAGCCGCGCGGCGACGGCATGCGCCGTTCACGTGCTGCTTCGCTTGCTTCTCCCCAAACCTGGCAAACCTGGTCTTACGCCGCTTGTGCAGCGGTCTGTATCCACGCGCGATATTCACACACAGCACGCGCCGTGTTGCATGCATGAGCGATGACAGTCGAATGACGGCGCTCGTCGCGCCGTGGGCGTGCTGGCGAAGCGCTTCGATGCCGCTTTCTGCCAATCGCCTTTCAACTGAAAGCGGCGCGCAAGGCCGCTGCGGGAGACTATAGCCTGTGACCCACCGATTCGACAATCGGTCGCGCAAGCGCGAGTAGAATCCGCGACACAGTGCTGCTGCTGACTCACGCCACCACTCGCATTGCGTTGCCGCGCGCCGCCCATCCTGACCATGCTCATCAAATACTATCCGCAGGTTCTTCGCAATCGGCCCCGCACGGTGATCGGTCTCGCGATCGGCATCGTGGTCGCGCTCATCGTGCCATGGCATACGAGCACGATGGCACGCACGTTGATCGGCTGGGATGCGGCCGTGTGGAGCTACCTGCTGATGATCTGGATACACATGGCGCGCGCCGACGAACTGAGCGTGCGCGAATACGCGATACGTGACGATGAAAACGCCGGCGTCGTGTTGTTCGTGATCTGTGTCGCGACGGTCGCGAGCATCGCCGCGATCGTGCTCGAACTCGCATCGGCGAAGGGCACGGCGGGCGCATCGACCGCATGGCACTATCTGCTGACCGGTCTGACGCTGATCGGCGCATGGTTTCTGATTCCGACGATTTTCACGCAGCACTACGCACGTCTTTACTACGACACCGACGCGCACGAAACCGCGCTGCTGTTTCCCGATCACAAGCTGCAGCCGAACTACTGGGACTTTCTGTATTACTCGTTCACGATCGCGGTCGCCTCGCAGACGTCGGACGTGGTGCTGCGCTCGCGCCAGATTCGCCGCGCGACGCTCGCGCAATCGATTCTGTCGTTCTACTTCAATGTCGCGGTACTGGGGCTGTGCGTGAATATCGCGGCGGGTCTGCTGGGTTCGTGAGGTTTGGTAGCTTACCGAACGTACATCGATGAAGGCCACCGCACGTCACTTCATGACCGCCGTGTGACCCGGGCACGACCGCTGTATGACGTTCCTCTGACGATCACCGCCTAAGCCCGCTCCCGCGCTTCGCCTTTTGCGGCACGCGCCACATTGCCGAGACCCGCGCGCCGTGTAAAACCCGGACCGCGCCCGCCGCTTTTACATGCTCGCGCGAGCATCCCGTACGCACGACCTACATGCTTCGGCAAGCACCGTTCGCTCGCGCACACTCCCTCCGCAGCAACCGCTCCCGCCCTCCCGTCGTCGTCCGGCAACTCCACGCCGGCGCCCTTTGGCACACGGTTTGCTCCTTCCCGCGACGAGTGCCTGTCAGCCTCGCGCGCTGGTCATCTGGCGTCTAAGCACCCCCGAACTGGCCAGCGGCATGACGATCTATGCACTACTCTGACCAGTACGCGCCCTCTTTGACGCATCGCGCGGTATCCGGCTCGGGAAGCCCAATGAGCGCTGTGATCGCATGCCAACCGCATCCACACCGCAGCACGACAATTCTGGAAACGACCGATGGAACCTCCAAACGGGTACGCGCCGCGGATTTACTTTTTTCACTCTCTTCTCGTCGGGCCGCTCGATGCCTGGCCCGCGCAGTTCGCTCACGCGGCCGCGCTCGGCTTCGATCACGCGCTGATCGGCGGTCTGTTCGAGCCCGGCCAGGCCGGTCACGGCCAGGTGGTCGGCAGTCACGCGCGGCTCCATCCGGTATTCGAGGCAAAGCAGCCCGCGCATGACGCGCTGCGCACGCTCGCCGACGCCGCGCGTCGCAACGGCCTGAGCTTGCTGGTCGATCTGGTGATCGACCGGATGGCCGCCGACGGCACCCTGTACGCCGAACATAAGGACTGGTTCCACGCGGCCGAATCCGACATGGCGCGGCTCGATCCGCGCCACGTGCATCGCGAGGACAACGTCGCCTACGCGAATTTCGACGACCCCGGAACGAGCGCCGCGCTGACCGTGTGGTGGACGCAGCAGTTGCTCGCGCTCGCCGAAGCGGGTGTCGGCGGCTTTCGCTTCGATTCGCCGCATCGCGTACCGGCCGCCGTATGGCGGCATCTCGGCGATGAAGTGCGCGCGAAGCACCCGCACGTGCGCTTGCTCGCCGCGACACCGGGGCTTGCGCGCAGCGACCTGCCGGGTCTGGAGCCGGCCGGCTTCGACAGCGTGTTTTCGTCGGTACGCTGGTGGGATTTCCGTTCGAGCTGGATGGCGGAGGAACACGCGTCGCTCGCGCGCGTCGGCGCACCGGTGGCGTTTCCCGAAGCGCCGTACGGCACGCGCCTCGCCGCCGAATTGACCGATGTGCATGACGCCGCGA
Source organism: Paraburkholderia sp. ZP32-5 (assembly GCF_021390495.1). Taxonomy (NCBI): domain Bacteria; kingdom Pseudomonadati; phylum Pseudomonadota; class Betaproteobacteria; order Burkholderiales; family Burkholderiaceae; genus Paraburkholderia; species Paraburkholderia sp. ZP32-5. Next base: position 2,891,755 of record NZ_JAJEJP010000002.1, read on the forward strand.
TCGTCGAGCGCGCGTATCGGCGCGCGCTGTTTACGTCGGTCGCGGTGGGCAGCGGCTGGATGATGCCGATGGGCTTCGAGTACGGCGTCGCCGAACCGATGTCGCAAACGCGTGGCGACGCTGCGCAATTCGCGCTCGCGGCGCAAGCACGCCGCTTCGATCTGACGGCCGCCGTCACCCAGGCCAACGATATCGCGCGCAGTACGCAAACGCTGCATGCAAACGGCGAATTGCGGCCGCTGTCTGGGGCCGGCGCACCGGCGGCCGTGCTGTTGCGCGCCGATGAGGCCGATCTGCGCGACGCCGACGAAGCGGTGCTGATCGTCGTCAATCCTGAACTGGGCGCGCCGGTGCGCGTCGACCCCGCGCGCTTTCTCGCTGGCGTACCGGGAAACTTCACGCATTTCGCGGCGCTCGATGCGCGCGGCCACGTCGAGCCCACCACGCTCGCACCGTTCGCGCTCGGGCCCGGCGCGGTGCGGCTGCTGCGCGCGACCGCGCAAACGCCGATCCGTCTCGCGCCGCCGATCGACAAGGCGAACAGCAAGCGCAGCGGCCGCAAGAGCGTGCTCGAAGCGATCGACGCACCGCGCGTCGCGATCGAAAGCGTGTCGCCGTCGGTCGAGAACGGCCGCTTCGCGGCCAAGCGCAGCGTCGGCGAACGCACCGAAATCCGCGCGGCGATTTTCGCGGAGGGTCACGACAAGATCGCGGCCGCGGTGCTGTGGCGCGCCGCCGATGAAACCGCGTGGCACGAAGTGCTGATGTCGCCCGCGCCGCCCGCCGGCCTTGATTTATGGAGCGCGCGCATTCCACTCGAACGGATCGGCCGCTACGAATTCACCGTGATCGCGTGGCGCGACGATTTCGCATCGCTCGTCGAGCACATCGAGAAGAAGTTGAAGGCGAATCAGACCGTCGAGATCGAACTCGACGAAGCCGAGCATCTGTTCGCGCTGGTGCTCGCCGAAGTCGAAACGACGGAAGACGCCGACAAAGAACCACTCGAACGGATCGTGCGCGACTTCAAGAAAGCCGACGCGCAACAGAAGCTCGCGCTGATCCTCGCACCCGCTACCGCGAAGGCGATGACCGCCGCGCGTCACCGGCCTTTCCTGAGCCGCGATCCAGTGATCTACAAGATCGACGCGGAGCGCACGGCCGCTTACTTCGCGAGCTGGTACGAGATCTTCCCGCGCTCGATGAGCGACGACGAAACGCGCCACGGCAGCTTCGCCGATGTGACGACGAAGCTGCCGCGCATCCGCGATATGGGTTTCGACGTGCTGTACTTCCCGCCGATCCATCCGATCGGCCTCGCGAACCGCAAGGGCCGCAACAACACGTTGAACGCGCAACCGGGCGACGTCGGCAGCCCCTACGCAATCGGCGCGGCCGAAGGCGGCCACACCGCCGTGCATCCGCAACTCGGCACGCTCGACGACTTCAAGGCGATGCTCGCCGCAGCGCATGCGCACGGCCTCGAAATCGCGCTCGACTTCGCGATCCAGTGTTCGCCCGATCACCCGTGGCTGAAGCAGCATCCGACGTGGTTCGCATGGCGCCCGGACGGCACGCTGCGCTATGCGGAGAATCCGCCGAAGAAGTACCAGGACATCGTCAATCCCGACTTCTATGCACACGATGCGAAGCCGGACCTGTGGCTCGCATTGCGCGACGTGATCCTGTTCTGGATCGATGCGGGCGTACGCATTTTCCGCGTCGATAATCCGCACACCAAGCCGTTGCCGTTCTGGGAGTGGATGATCGGCGACGTGCGCGCGCGCCATCCGGATGTGATCTTTCTCGCCGAAGCATTCACGCGTCCGCGCATGATGAACCGGCTCGGCAAGATCGGCTTCTCGCAGTCGTACACGTACTTCACGTGGCGCGAGACGAAGCGCGATTTCATCGAGTACCTGACCGAACTCACGCAAACCGGCGCACGCGATTTCTACCGGCCGAACTTCTTCGTCAACACGCCGGACATCAACCCGCGCCATCTGCAATCGCAAGGGCGCACGGGCTTTCTGATTCGCGCGGCGCTCGCGGCGACGCTGGCCGGCTTGTGGGGCGTGTATAGCGGCTTCGAATTGTGCGAGGCGACCGCGCTGCCGAATAGCGAAGAGTATCTGGATTCCGAAAAGTATCAGCTACGCGCGTGGGACTGGCATCGGCCCGGCAATATCGTCGGCGAGATTACCTCGTTGAACCGCATCCGCCGCGCGAATCCGGCGCTGCAAACGCATCTCGGCCTGACGTTCCTGACCGCGCACAACGACCACATTCTGCTGTTCGAGAAAGCCACCGAGGCGCGCGACAACATAATCATCGTCGCGATCAATCTCGATCCGTTCAACGAACAGGGCGCGGATATCGAGTTGTCGTGGGAGACCTTCGCGCGCTGGCATCTGCACGATCATGGCGCGCTCGAAGTAATCGACCAGATGACCGGCGCGCGCTTCGAATGGCACGGCCGCTGGCAGCACGTGCAGCTCGGCTCGGGCCAGCCGTTCTCGATCTGGCGCATCGCGCCGCTGGGCGGCCTGCCCGCCGAACGCCCCGACGACAGCGAACACGATCCGGACAGCGCTTATCACGCAGACGCTGGCAACCTAAGCTTTATGGAAGGTGCGACATCATGAAGCGTGACGATTCAGCCCAAAGCGCCCAGCAGGCGCACACGACCACCGCCACCGGCAGTGCAGCGAAGGCCCATGCGCGCCGGCGCGGCAAACCCGCGATGCTGAGCGACGATCCGCTGTGGTACAAGGACGCGATCATCTACCAGGTGCATATCAAGTCGTTCTTCGATGCGAACAACGACGGGGTCGGCGACTTCCCCGGTCTGATCGCGAAGCTCGACTACATCGCCGAACTCGGTGTGAACGCGATCTGGCTGCTGCCGTTCTATCCGTCGCCGCGACGCGACGACGGCTACGACATCGCCGATTACCGCAACGTGCATCCGGACTACGGACAGCTCGGCGACGTGAAGCGTTTTATTCAGGAAGCGCATGCGCGTGGTATCCGCGTGATCACCGAACTCGTGATCAACCACACGTCGGATCAGCATCCATGGTTTCAGCGCGCGCGGCTCGCGAAGCCTGGCTCGAACCATCGCAACTACTACGTGTGGTCGGACACCGACCAGAAGTATCAGGAAACGCGCATCATCTTCATCGATTCGGAGCCGTCGAACTGGACGCACGATCCGGTCGCGGGCGCGTACTACTGGCATCGTTTTTATTCGCACCAGCCCGACCTCAATTTCGACAACCCGGCGGTGCTGAAAGAAGTGCTGCACGTGATGCGCTTCTGGCTCGACATGGGCATCGACGGGCTACGGCTCGATGCGGTGCCGTACCTCGTCGAACGCGAAGGCACCAACAACGAGAACCTGCCGGAAACGCACGACATCCTGAAGAAGATTCGCGCGACCATCGATGCCGAATACCCGAACCGGATGCTGCTCGCCGAAGCGAACCAGTGGCCGGAAGACGTGAAGGAATATTTCGGCAACGAAGACGAATGCCATATGGCGTTCCACTTCCCGCTGATGCCGCGCATCTATATGTCGATCGCGAGCGAGGATCGCTTTCCGATCACCGACATCATGAAGCAGACGCCTGATCTCGCCGAATCGAACCAGTGGGCAATCTTCCTGCGCAATCACGACGAACTGACGCTCGAGATGGTTACCGATTCCGAGCGCGACTACTTGTGGAACACCTACGCGAGCGACCGCCGTGCGCGCCTGAATCTCGGCATTCGCCGCCGCCTCGCGCCGCTGATGGAGCGTGACCGCCGCCGCATCGAGCTGATCAATTCGCTGCTGCTGTCGATGCCCGGCACGCCGGTGATCTACTACGGCGACGAACTCGGCATGGGCGACAACATCCACCTCGGCGATCGCGACGGCGTGCGCACGCCGATGCAGTGGTCGTCGGATCGCAACGGCGGCTTTTCGCGCGCCGACCCTGAGCAACTGGTGCTGCCGCCGGTGATGGGTTCGCTGTATGGCTTCGATGCGGTCAACGTCGAAGCGCAAAGCCGCGATCCGCATTCGCTGTTGAACTGGACGCGCCGCATGCTCTCGACGCGGCGCGCGAAGCAGACCTTCGGGCGCGGCACGATCCGCTTCCTGAAGCCGGAGAATCGCAAGATTCTCGCGTATCTGCGCGAGATGCCAGGCGAGCCGCCTATCCTGTGCGTCGCGAATCTGTCGCGCGCGCCGCAGGCGGTCGAACTCGATCTGTCCGAATTCAACGGCGCGGTGCCGATCGAAATGACCGCCGATTCGGTGTTCCCCGCGATCGGCCAACTCACTTATCTGCTGACGTTCCCGCCGTACGGCTTCCTGTGGTTCCTGCTGTGCCAGGGCGGTCAACGTCCGACCTGGGCGCAGGCGCATTCGGAGCCGCTGCCCGAGTTCGTCACGATCGTGATCCGCGAAGGCCAGGCCGGCCCGACGCCGGAAAACGTGCGGCTGCTCGAATCGGAAGTGCTGCCTTCGTGGCTGAGCCGGCGCCGCTGGTTCGCGTCGAAGGATCAGAAGATGAAGGCGGTGCGGCTCGCCGCGTTGACGACGATTCCGAACGGCGGTTTTGCGTTCACCGAAATCGAAGTCGATGTTGGCGATCACACCGAGCGCTACGTGGTGCCGATCGCGCTCACGTGGGGCGGCGAAACCACCACACCGCTGTTCATGCAGCTCGCGTTGGCGCGCGTGCGGCGCGGCCGCAATGTCGGTCATCTGACCGATGCGTTCTCGCTGCCGATCTTCGCGCACAACGTGCTGCGCAAGCTGCGCGAACACGCGGTCGTGCCGACCGTGCAGAAGAGCGAGATCAAATTCCTGCCGACCGAACGCTTCAGCGAACTCGACGCGCTCGGCGACCGGCCGGAAATCCGCTGGCTCGCGGCGGAGCAGAGCAACAGTTCGCTGATCATCGCCGACGCCGCAGTGCTGAAGCTCGTGCGGCGGCTGGTCAGCGGCATTCATCCGGAAGCCGAAATCAGCCGCTATCTGACGCAGCTCGGTTATGCGAACACCGCGCCGCTGTATGGCGAAGTGGTGCGCGTCGATCCCGAGGGCGTGCCGCATACGCTCGCGATCCTGCAGGGCTTCATCGACAATCAAGGCGACGCGTGGAACTGGTCGCTCGACTATCTGCGCCGCTCGGTCGACGAACTCGCAATCGCGATCGACACCGACATGCAAACCGCGCCGGACCGCGCCAACGAGTCGATCCTGCTGGACGGCTATGGCGAACTGACCGGCATCATCGGCAGACGGCTCGGCGAATTGCACGTCGCGTTGGCCACCCCGACCGACGATCCCGCGTTCGCGCCGGAGCCGGCCAGCGCCGAGCAGGTCAAGGCGTGGGTCGACGGCACGCAGACAATGCTCGCGAGCGCGCTCGATCTGCTGAAACCGCGCATCGAGCAGATGCTCGATGCGGAAACCCAGGCGCTCGCGCAAAGCCTGCTCGACCGGCGCGACGCATTGGTCGCGGCAGTCGACCAGCTCGTTGCGGCCAACGTGGACGCGTTGCGCATCCGCATCCACGGCGACTTCCATCTGGGTCAGGTGCTGGTCGCGCAGGGCGACGCGTATCTGATCGACTTCGAGGGCGAACCCGCGCGCTCGCTCGAAGAACGCCGGCAGAAGTCGAGTCCGTTGCGCGACGTCGCGGGCCTGCTGCGCTCGCTGTCGTATGCAAGCGCGGCCGCGCAATCGACCACCGAAAGCGCGCCGCAACAGACCGCCGATCGCAAGCGCGCGCTGTTCGAGCGGTTCCGCGCGCACGCCACCACCGCGTTCCTCGCCGAGTACCGCGCCGCGGTCGCGCAAGCGCCGACGCCGCTCGTCGCGCCCGAAGCCGAACAGGCGCTGCTCGATCTGTTCCTGATCGAGAAGGCCGCCTACGAGATCCGCTACGAAGCAGCCAACCGGCCGACATGGCTCAGCCTGCCGGTGCGCGGCCTCGCGGCATTGACGAGCCGGCTGCTCGGCGACACCGGCGCGCCGGCTCAGGGCGACTCGCCAACCCAGGCGCCCGGCGCCGACACGCCGCCTGACGCGGCCGAGGGCGACTATGAGTGAGCATGATCCGGCCGCGGGTCTGCAACCCGTCGATATCGACGCGCTCGTCGAAGCGCGCCACCCCGATCCGTTTTCGCAGCTCGGCTTGCATCACACCGACGCAGGGCCGATCGTGCGCGTGTTGTTGCCGAATGCCGCGCACGTCAGCGTGATTTCGCGCGCCGACGGCGCGATGCTCGGCGAACTCGAACAGTTGCGTCCGGGGCTGTTCGCGGGCCGTGTCACGTCCGCGATGCCGTACCGTTTGCGGATCGACTGGCATGGCGTCGAGCAGGAGGTCGAAGACACCTATTCGTTCGGCCCGGTGCTCGGCGACGAACCGCTCGAACGTCTGGCGCGCGGCGACCCCTATGCGGTGCTCGAATGCCTCGGCGCGCGGCCCGTCGAAGTGGACGGCGTGCCCGGCGTGCGCTTCGCGGTATGGGCGCCGAACGCGCGGCGCGTGTCGGTGGTCGGCGACTTCAATGCATGGGACGGTCGCCGTCATCCGATGCGGCTGCGTCATCAGGCCGGCGTGTGGGAGCTGTTCGTGCCGCGCGTCGGCGCGGGCACGCGCTACAAGTACGAGATGCTGACGCGCGACGGGCATCCGTTGCCGCTAAAGGCCGATCCGTGCGCGATGCAGACCGAGAAGCCGCCGGGCACTGCGTCGGTGGTCGCGCACGTCGACGAGGTCGAGCAGTTTCCGTGGACCGATCACAAGTGGATCGAGTCGCGCGCGGCCAGACAGACCGCACGTACGCCGATCACGATCTACGAAGTCCACGCGGAATCGTGGCTGCGCATCGCCGAGCAGGGCCATCGCGGTCTCGATTGGGAAGAACTCGCCGAGCGGCTGATTCCGTACGCGAAGAGCATGGGCTTTACGCACGTCGAGTTTCTGCCGATCGCCGAGCATCCGTTCGGCGGCTCGTGGGGCTATCAGCCGCTCGGGCAGTTCGCGCCGTCCGCGCGCTTCGGCAAGCCCGAGCAGTTCGCGCGCTTCGTCGATCGCGCGCATGAAGAAGGGCTCGGCGTGATTCTCGACTGGGTGCCCGCGCATTTTCCGAACGACGCGCACGGCCTGATCGATTTCGACGGCACGCCGCTCTACGAGCACGCGGATCCGCGCGAAGGCTATCACCAGGACTGGAACACGATGATCTACAACCTCGGCCGCAACGAGGTCAGCGCGTTCCTGATCGCGTCGGCGCTGGCGTGGTTGCAGCGCTATCACGTCGATGGTCTGCGCGTCGACGCGGTCGCGTCGATGCTGTATCGCGACTATTCGCGCGCGGCCGGCGAGTGGGTGCCGAACATCTATGGCGGCCGGGAAAATCTCGAATCGATTGCGTTCCTGAAGCGCCTGAATCACGAAGTCCGCTATGTGCCAGGCGTGCCCGGTGCAATCACGATCGCCGAGGAATCGACCGCATGGCCGGGCGTGACCGCGCGCGTCGAAGACGGCGGCCTCGGTTTCGACTTCAAGTGGAACATGGGCTGGATGCACGACACGCTGCATTACATGCACGAAGACCCGGTGTATCGCCAATACCATCACCACAACATGACGTTCGGCATGGTGTACGCGTATTCGGAGCGCTTCGTGCTGCCGCTTTCGCACGATGAGGTGGTACACGGCAAGGGTTCGCTGCTCGGCAAGATGCCGGGCGATCGATGGCAGCGTTTTGCGAACCTGCGCGCGTACTTCGGTTTCATGTGGACGCATCCGGGCAAGAAGCTGCTGTTCATGGGCGGCGAATTCGGCCAGATGGCGGAATTCGACCACGACGGCTCGCCGCACTGGCATCTGCTCGACGATGCGCATCATCACGGCGTGCAATTGCTGGTGCGCGATCTGAACCGGCTGTATCGCGACGAACCCGCGCTTCATCTGCTCGACAGCGAACCGGGCGGCTTCGAATGGCTGATCGGCGACGACAGCGGCAACAGCGTGTTCGCGTACCGACGCACCGACGGCGCCGGCCGGGAATTCGTCGTGGCCTGCAACATGACGCCGGTGCCGCGCCAGGGCTACCGGCTCGGCATGCCGGTCGCGGGACGCTGGTCGGAAGTGCTCAATACCGATGCGGGCGTGTACGGCGGCTCGAATATGGGCAACGGCGGTGTGATTCACGCCGACCACATATCAAGTCACGGCCGTCCGTATTCAGCCGCACTGACTTTGCCGCCGCTTGCGACGATCGTATTACGTGCGGATTGACGAAAGTGCCGTAGCAACACGGACGCGCGGCTTGCGTGGACACACGCCCCGCCCCGTTGAATGAAGAGCATGCTGTGCGCTCAACAATCAGAAAAGGGGAATCATGTCGCATGCCATGCCCGACCGGCTGTTGCCCGGTTCGCCGTACCCGCTCGGCGCGAGTTGGGATGGCCTTGGCGTCAACTTCGCGGTGTTTTCCGCCAACGCGCAGAAAATCGAGTTGTGTCTGTTCGATCCGACCGGCCGCAAGGAAATCCGCCGCTTCGCGCTGCCCGAATGCACCGACGAGGTGTGGCACGGCTATCTGCCGAACGCGCACCCCGGCACCGCCTACGGCTTTCGCGCGCATGGGCCGTATCAGCCGCATTTCGGACATCGCTTCAATCCGCACAAGCTGCTGCTCGATCCGTACGCGCGCAAGCTCGTCGGACACTTTCGCTGGTCCGATGCGCTGTTCGGCTATCGCGTGCATTCGAATCGCGCGGACCTGTCGATCGATCGGCGCGATTCCGCGCCCGCGATGCCGAAGTGCGTGGTGATCGATGAAGCCTTCGACTGGTCGCACGACAAGCGGCCGGACGTGCCGTGGGGCGATACCGTGATCTACGAAACGCATGTGCGCGGCGCGTCGATGCGGCGCGCCGATCTGCGCGCGCATGAACGCGGTACGTTCGCCGCGCTCGCGTCGCCGGAGTTCATCGAGCATCTGTTGAAACTCGGCGTGACCGCGGTCGAACTGCTGCCGGTGCACGCGTTTCTGAACGACCGCTTTCTGGTGGAGCGCGGCCTGCGCAACTACTGGGGCTACAACACCGCCGCGTTCTTCGCGCCCGAGCCGTCATACCTAAGCACGCATCGGCTCGACGAAATGCGCATCGCGGTGCGGCAACTGCACGCGGCCGGCATCGAGGTGATTCTCGACGTGGTGTACAACCACACTTGCGAAAGCAACGAGATGGGCCCGACGATCTCATGGCGCGGTCTCGACAACGCCAGCTACTACCGGCTGATTCCTGGCGACGAGCGCCACCATATCAACGACACCGGCTGCGGCAACACGGTGAATCTGCCGCATCCGCGCGTGATGCAGATGGTGATGGACTCGCTGCGCTACTGGTCGAACGCGTTCAATATCGACGGCTTCCGCTTCGATCTCGGTGTGACGCTCGGGCGCGAAAGCCATGGCTTCGACCCGGGCGCGGGTCTGTTCGACGCGTTGCGCCAGGACCCGGTCCTGTCGCAGCGCAAGTTGATTTCGGAACCGTGGGACATCGGTCCTGGCGGATATCAGCTAGGCAATCATCCGCCGGGCTTCAGCGAATGGAACGACCGCTTTCGCGACACAGTGCGACGTTTCTGGCGCGGCGATGCGGGCCTGCGGCCCGATCTCGCCGCGCGTCTGACCGGCTCGGCGGATCTGTTCAACCGGCGTCATCGCAAGCCGTGGGCATCGATCAACTTCGTCACGTCACACGATGGCTTTACGTTGGCTGACGTGACTGCTTACGAGCAGAAGCACAACGAAGCGAACCAGGAAGACAACAACGACGGCCACAACGAGAATTGCAGCCGCAATTGGGGCGTCGAGGGCATCACCGACGACCCCGTGATTCTCGCCACGCGCCGCCGTGTCGCGCGCTCGCTGATGGCGACGCAACTGATCGCGCTCGGCACGCCGATGCTGCTCGCCGGCGACGAAACGCTGCGCACGCAGCACGGCAACAACAACGCGTATTGCCAGGACAACGAGATCTCATGGCTCGACTGGGAGCTCGCGAATTCGCCGGAAGGCGTGCGCATGACGGAGTTCGTCGCGCGCATGGTCGCGTTGCGCAAGCACCATCCGCTGCTTCGCGAAACGCGCTTTCTATTCGGCGATCGCGAAGTGCTGCCGGGATTGTTCGATGTCGGCTGGTTCGACGAACGCGGCGATCCGTTGACGATCGAAGCCTGGGAGGATCCGGAAGGCCGCGCATTCACGTTGCGTCGCGCGGGACCGGGACTGAATGGCGAAACGGAAGTATTGTTATTGATGCTCAACGCGCACGAGGAAGCGTTGCAATTCGTTCCTCCCGCACCGCATCTGGAATGGCATGTGCTGTTGGACACGGCCGACCCGGAAGGCGCGCCGCGACCGCTCGCGTCCACCGCGCTCGACGTCGCCGCGCACGGTCTCGTGATACTCGCCGCGCAGCCGACCGGCGAGGCGGACTGGCAAGCCGGCTGGAAGGCCGGCGCGCGGCACGGGTCGCGGCTGTTGACCGCGCTGCCGCCCGGTCCCGGCGCGCAGGGCACCGACGGCGATGAATCGTCCTGACGACGTCGCGGCGCCGCCGACATGGCAAGGATGTTGCGTCGCAATGTCGATGACGTCGCAATCCGCGGCTCGAAAGCAGATTCGAATGGTGAAGAATCATGTCTGAAAGTCCGATCGATCCTCATACGCATCATCACGCGCATTGCCTGCCGTTCAGCGCGCAACTGTTCGGCGCGAGCGGCACGAAGCCGCGCACGCGGTTTCGCTTCTGGGCGCCGTCGTGCGAACGCGTGCAGGTCGTGGTCGAAAACGGCCCCGCGCAGGGCGCGCACGACATGACGCCGGCCGGCAACGGCTGGTTCGAGGCCACCGTGGACAGCGGCGCGGGCACGCTGTATCGCTACCGGCTCGACGGCGGGCAGACGGTGCCCGATCCTGCATCGCGATTCCAGCCTCAAGACGTGCATGGACCAAGCGAGGTGATCGACCCGCGCGCGTACCGTTGGGAGCACACCGACTGGCATGGCCGGCCGTGGGAGGAAACGGTGCTGTACGAGCTGCACGTCGGCACGATGGGCGGCTATGCAGGTGTGCAAACGCGTTTGCCGGCGCTCGTCGAACTCGGTGTCACCGCGATCGAACTGATGCCAGTGAACGATTTCCCCGGCCGCCATAACTGGGGCTACGACGGCGTACTACCCTACGCGCCCGATTCCGCCTACGGCCGCCCCGAAGATCTGAAAGCGCTGATCGATGCCGCGCACGGTCTCGGCCTGATGGTGTTTCTCGACGTCGTGTACAACCACTTCGGCCCCGACGGCAATTATCTGCATCGCTACGCGCAGTCGTTTTTCCGTGAGGGGAAGACGACGCCATGGGGCCCCGCGATCGACTTCGCGCGCAGCGAAGTGAACGACTTCTTCACCGACAACGCGGTGTACTGGATCAACGAATACCGGATCGACGGACTGCGCTTCGATGCGGTGCATGCGATCAACAATCACGACTGGCTGCGCGAATTGTCCGACCATATCCGCGCGCGCGTGCAGCATGGCCGCCATGTGCATCTGGTGCTCGAAAACGAGCACAACAGCGCGAGCCTGCTCGACACGCATTTCAACGCGCAATGGAACGACGACGCGCACAACACGCTGCACGTGCTGCTGACCGGCGAAACGGAAGGCTATTACCATGCGTACGCCGAGCGTCCGATCCGCCGCCTCGCGCGCGTGCTGGCCGAGGGCTTCGCGTATCAGGGCGACCCGTCGCCGATTCACGACGGCGCGCCACGTGGCGAAGAAAGTGGCCATCTGTCGCCCACATCGTTCGTGATGTTCCTGCAGAACCACGATCAGATCGGCAATCGCGCGCTCGGCGAGCGGCTGCGCTCGCTGACCTCGGACGATGCATTGCGCGCCGCGACCGGCTTGCTGCTGCTGTCGCCGCAAATCCCGCTGCTGTTCATGGACGAGGAATACGGCTCGACGCAGCCGTTCCTGTTTTTCACCGACTACACCGGCCAGCTCGCCGACGCGGTACGCGAAGGACGCCGCCGCGAATTCGCGCGCTTCTCCGCATTCAGCGATGAAAAACGGCGCGCGCAGATTCCCGATCCGAACGATGCGCAGACCTTCGCCGCGTCGTCGCCGCCCGCGCCCGACGCGGCACCATCGCCGGATCGTCTCGACTGGATGCATTTCTACAAGTCCGCGCTCGCGGTGCGCGCGAAGCTGATTACGCCGCGCCTGAAACATGGCAAAGCGCTCGGCGCGACCGTGTTGAGCGCCGCCGACGGCAACGACGCGAACGCGCTGATCGCGCGCTGGAAACTCGGCGATGGCGAGACGCTGTCGATCGCGCTGAATCTGTCGCAGCAGAGCGTCGCATTCGACAAAGTGCCTGGCGGCAAGGTTATTTTCGAAACGCCGCCGCGCGTGCGCGAACAGATCGACGCGCACGTGCTGCCCGCTCATACGTTCGTCGCGTGGCTGACCGGCGATGTCAGCGAATACGCGAGCCGCCATGATGCGCGCGTCGCGAACCACGAGGAGCATCACGCGTGACGACCCGCCGCCCCAACGACAAGATCACCGCGCTCGCCGCGCTCGCCGGCTTCGAGGTGCAGTGGCAGGATGCGCACCACAAGACGCAACACGTGCCCGAGAACACGCTCGCGACGCTGCTCGACCGCATGGGTTTGCCGTGCGGCAACGCCACGCAGATCCGCCACAGCACGACCGTTCTGGAAGCCGAACTATCGGGCCGCAAGATGCCGCCGCTGATGACCGCGGTGATCGGACGCGGCATTGCGCTGCCGGCGACGGCGGTCAAATCGGGCAGCCATTACCGGATCGAGCTTGAAAGCGGCGCGATCATCGACGGCCGCTTTACCGCGCCGAAGGGCGAGGAAGCGCTGCTCGCGCCGATCGACGAAGCCGGCTATCACACGCTCGTCATCAACGATCTGCGCGTGACGCTCGCGGTCGCGCCGCCGCGCTGTTATACGGTCGCCGACGCGTGGCGTACGCTGCATGACGGCAGCGACGATGCCTCGGAGTCCGCGCCGCCGCTGTGGGGCATTGCCGCGCAACTGTATGGTCTACGCCGCATTGGCGACGGCGGCATCGGCGATTACACGGCGCTCGCGCAGCTCGCGCAACACAGCGCCCGGCGCGGCGCGCATGCGCTCGCCGTGAGTCCGACACATGCGATGTTCAGCGCGCAGCCGCGCAGCTTCAGCCCGTATGCACCATCGTCACGTTTGTGGCTCAACGTCACGCATATCGATCCCGCCGCGGTGTTCGGCGCTGAGGCGGCACGTGCCGCGCTCGCGGCCGTGCAAGGCGGCGATGCATGGTCGAAATACGAAAACGACCCGCTGATCGACTGGCCGAACGCGACGCCATTGAAGCTCGCGGTATTGCGCAAGCTCTACGATCAGTTCAACGCGCATGAACGCCCGCAACACTCGCCCCGCGCGCTCGAATTTCACGGCTTCTGCGAACGCGCGGGCCGCGCGCTCGAAGACCATGCGCGCTTCGAAGCATTGCAGGCCGTGCAACTCGCGCAAGGCGGCGACGGCCATTGGCGCAACTGGCCCGACGCATTGCGCGATCCGCGTAGTCCGGAGGTCGAGGCGTTCGCGCAAGCGCATCGCAATGAAGTCGACTTTCATCTGTTCATGCAGTGGCTCGCCGCGCGCGGCCTGTCGCACGCGCAACACGTGGCGCGCGAAGCCGGCATGGCGGTCGGACTGATCGCCGATCTCGCGGTCGGCTGCGACAGCGCCGGCAGTCACGCATGGTCCTATCCCGACGACATGCTGCAGCGCGTGTCGGTCGGCGCGCCGCCCGATCTGTTCAATCAGGCCGGCCAGTCCTGGGGGCTCACCACCTTCTCGCCGCGCGCGATGCGCACGCAGGGCTTCGCCGCGTTCATCGACATGCTGCGCGCGGCGTTCGCGCATGCCGGCGGCATCCGCATCGATCACATTCTCGGCTTGCGGCGGCTGTGGCTCGTGCCCGAAGGCGAAAGCGCGCGCAACGGCGCCTATCTGCGCTATCCGCTCGAAGATCTGCTGCGGCTGATCGCGCTCGAATCGTGGCGGTATCGCGCGATCGTGATCGGCGAGGATCTCGGCACCGTGCCGCCCGGTTTTCGCGAGCGGCTCGACGAACACGGCATCGACGGTATTCGCGTGCTGTGGTTCGAGCGCGCGCAGACCGGCAACGGCTTCAAGGCGCCGCGCGAATGGGATCAATACGCGGTCGGCACCACCACCACGCACGATCTGCCGACGGTGGCCGGCTGGTGGCGCGGCAGCGACATCACGTGGCGCAACCGGATCGGCCAGACGATGGCGCGCGCGGACGGCCGCGATCCCGAGCAGGCCGCGCAGGAAGAGCGCGGCGAGGACCGCGCGGCGTTGTGGCATGCGTTCCAGCAGGCCGGCGTCGCGGCGCCCGAGGTCGCGCCGCCGTCCGCCGACAACGCGCCGGTCGACGAAGCGCTCGCATTCGTCGCCGCGACGCCGTGCCCGCTCGTCACCTACCCGCTTGAAGACCTGCTCGCGCTCGCCGAGCAGCCGAACCTGCCGGGCTCGATCGACGAGCATCCGAACTGGCGCCGTCGCACGACGCTGCCCATCGATGCGATGTTCGACGACGCGACGTTCAGCGACCGCCTGATGGCGGTCGATCGCGCGCGCCGGGCGGCCTCGTCCGCCGCGCCCCCTCCCTCACCGAACGATTCTTCGGAGCCCGACACGCCATGACCGTCCCACGCTCCACGCTGCGCCTCCAGTTCCACCGGGGCTTCACGTTCGACGACGCCGCGCGGCACGTCGACTACTTCGCCGCGCTCGGCATCAGCCATCTGTACGCATCGCCGATCACGACCGCCGAGCCGGGTTCGATGCACGGCTACGACACCGTCGACTACACCCAGGTCAGCGCCGAATGCGGCGGCGAGGAGGGCCTGAAGCGCCTCGTCGACAAACTGCGCGCGCACGCGATGGGGCTGATCGTCGATATCGTGCCGAACCATATGGGCATCGGCGGCTCGAGCAACGCGTGGTGGCTCGATATCCTCGAATGGGGGCGCCATAGCGCGTATGCGCGTCATTTCGACGTCGACTGGCATTCGCCCGACCCGGCCTTGCGCGGCAAGGTGCTGCTGCCGACGCTCGGCGCATCGTACGGCGATGAACTGGCGGCGGCCCGCATCGCGCTGAAGTTCGCGGCGGACAGCGGGCGCTTTTATATCGGCTACGGGCCGCACGCGTTTCCGGTGTGCCCGATCGATTACGCGTCGATTCTGCAAAGCGCGGACCGTGCCGACCTGAGCGCGCTCGCCGCGCGTTTCAACGGGCTGACCACGCAACCCGCCGATCAGCCGCGCGCCGCCGAAGGGCGCGACGCGTTGCGCGAGTTCGTCGCGCGCGAAGGCAATTCGGCGATCGAGTTCGTGCTGGAAGCGTATGCGTCGGAGGACCCGGTTCCGCGCGACCGGCTGCATCGGCTGATCGAGCGCCAGCATTTCCGGCTCGCGTGGTGGCGCACCGCGTCCGATGAAGTGAACTGGCGGCGCTTCTTCGATATCTCGACTTTGGCGGGCGTGCGCGTCGAGCGGCCCGAGGTGTTCGACGCGGTGCATGCGCTGATTTTTCGTCTGTATCGCGAAGGGCTGATCGACGGCTTGCGGATCGATCACATCGACGGGCTTGCCGAGCCGCGCGAATATTGCCAGCGGCTGCGGCAACGGCTCACCGAATTGCGCGATACCGCGCCGTATGTGGTGGTCGAGAAGATTCTCGGCCGCGACGAGCCGCTGCGCGACGACTGGCCTGTCGACGGCACGACCGGCTACGACTTCATGAACGACGTGGGCGCACTGCTGCACGATCCGGCCGGCGCGGAGCCGCTGGCGCGGACCTGGGCCGAGTTGACCGGCCGCAGCGCGCAGTTCGCCGACGAAGCACTCGCCGCGCGACGCAAGATTCTCGCGGAGAATCTGTCGGCGGAACTGGATCGCGCGGCGCGTTCGTTGCATCGCATCGCGCGCGATTCGCTGTCGACGCGCGACTTCACGTTCACGACGCTGCGCCGCGTGTTGACCGAACTGGTCGTGCATTTCCCGGTGTATCGGATGTATCCGCAAAACGGCCTGCGCAGCACCATCGACAACGTCTATTTCGACGCCGCGCTGGCCGGCGCGCGCGCGACGCTGGCGCGCTCGGATCATGCGGCGCTCGAACGTGTGAATGCGTGGCTCGGCGGCAGCGCCGAAGAAGCGCCGGCCGCGCGCGCCGGCGCGCCGGCCCAACAGCAAGCGCAAGGCGGCGCGCAGCCGATGCACACGGGTTCGTCGCGGCGCAACGCCCAAACGCTGTTTTCGCAGCTGACCGCGCCGCTCGCCGCGAAGGCGATCGAAGACACCGCGTGCTATCGCTATGGCCGTCTGCTGTCGCGCAACGAAGTCGGCGCGGACCCGGGCGAATTCGCGTTGTCGGTCGAGCAGTTTCACGCGAGCAATCTGGAGCGCGCGCAGCGCTTTCCGCATGCGTTGCTCGCGACGGCCACACACGATCACAAACGCGGCGAAGACGTGCGGGCGCGGCTCGCAGTGCTGAGCGAGATCGCCGACGACTGGGGCGCGACGTTGCGCGCGTGGTCGACGTTGAACGCGCCGCAGCGGCGCGCGCTCGACGGCACGCCGATCAGCAGCGTGAGCCAGGACAAGAGCGACGCATGGGCACCCGGCCCCGCCGCCGAGGCGATGCTGTATCAGACGCTGGTGGGTTGCTGGCCGCCGGACCTGCGCGCGGACGACGAAGCCGGCGTGAAGGCGCTCGCCGAGCGCGTTGCGCAATGGCAGTTGAAAGCGCTGCGCGAGGCGAAGCTGCAAACCAGTTGGCTCGCGCCTGATGAAGCGTACGAAGCCGGCTGCCGCGAGTTCCTGTTCGACATCCTCGCGCCGCAACGGCGCGACGGCTTTCTGAAGGAGCTGTCGGCGTTCGTCGCGCGGGTCGGCCGCGCCGGCGTGCTGAACAGCTTGCAGCAGACCGTGCTGCGGCTCGCGTCGCCGGGCATTCCGGATATCTATCAGGGCACCGAGTTGTGGGACTTCAGCCTCGTCGATCCCGATAACCGGCGGCCTGTCGATTTCGCGAAACGCGAGGCCTGGCTCGCGCAGACGCCGCCGTCGGAGTTTCTATCGGACTGGCGTGATGGACGCGTGAAGCTCGCGGTCACTCAGCGTGTGCTCGCGTTGCGCGCGCATCTGCCTGAGTTGCTGAGTCAGAGTACGTATCTGCCGCTTGCGGTGCGCGGCGCGCATGCGTCGAATGTGATTGCGTTTGCGCGCCGGCATGGCAATGCGTGGGCCGTGGTGATCGCGAGCCGGCTGGCGGCGGGACTGCTCGGCGCGGATCGTGGCGGTGACGATGGCGGAGATAGCGGCAGCGCTGTGCATCGCGATCTGCCGCTCGTCGAGCCGGCGCAATGGGCGGACACAGCGGTCGAGATGCCGGCCGATCTGTCGGCACGCGCGTTGTTCGACTGGCTGAGTCCGGCCGCGCCGAAGGTCGACGATCACGGGCTGCTGTATCTGCGTGACGCGCTCGCCGCGATGCCGGTTGCGGTGTTGGTAGAGGATGGGGTGCCGCGAAGTTGATGGGGATAGTCGAGACCGGGTGGTCTGGTCGCTATTGAGCTTGATGAAGCCTCAACCACCCTCGTCATCGAATATCTTCGGATACACGCGCACGAGCACGATGCGCGGCCCCTTCATTTTCTTGACCACCACGTCGAAGTGTTCGAATTCGACACGCTGCCCTTCGCTGGGCAGATCGTTGAGCGCCTGGATCACCAGACCGCCGACGGATTCGGCCTTGCCCTCGTCGATATCGATGCCCAGCGCGCGCTCCAGCGACACCACCGGCAAGCTGCCCTTGCCCATCAGCGTGCCGTCGTCCATGCGCGTCCAGTCGGCATCGCCCTGGCGAAACTCGTCGTGAATCTGGCCGACCAGCGCGCCGAGCAGATTGTCGAGCGTCAGGAAGCCGATCGGCTTCGCGTTCTTGTGGCCGACCAGCGCGAAATGCGGGGCGCCCTTGCGAAAGCGGCGGAACAGTTCGAGCGCCGGCATATCCGGCTTCACATACTGCACCGGGCGCACGTAGCGCGTCAGATCGTCGAGCGTGCTGCCGGCCTGACGCGCGAGCAAAAGATCTTTCAGATGGATCATGCCGACCACGCGCTCACCCGACGCATCCTCGAACAACGGATAGCGGCTGAAGCGATGCCGCGCGACGACCTGCATGTTGTCGCGCAACGGCAGATCGCGCCGCAGGCACGCCATTTCATGCGACGGCCGCATCAGGTCCGACACGGTCATGCGCGAGAAATCCAGCGAGTGGGCGATCGTGTTCCATTCGTCCTGACTGTATGCGCCATCGGACGCACCGAGTTCGCTCGCGACCCGCGCGCGGCGGCCGCGCAGGATCAGCTTTAGCTCTTCGGTCGAGTAGTGCGAATCGTGACCCTGGTCGGTGTGCAGCCCGGCGGCCTTCAGCACCGTGTTCGCGCTCGTGTTGAGCACCCAGATCGCCGGGTACATCGCCCAGTAAAAGCAGAACAGCGGCATCGCGGTCCATAGCGAGATCTTCTCCGCCTCGCGGATCGCCAGCGACTTCGGCGCGAGTTCGCCGACCACGATATGCAGGAATGAAATGCACGAGAAAGCGAAGAACAGCGAGATGCCGTGAATCAGATCGCTCGATTCGACGCCGATCACGCGAAACAGCGGCATCAGCAATTGCGCGAACGCCGGTTCGCCGATCCAGCCGAGGCCGAGAGACGCGAGCGTGATGCCAAGCTGACACGCGGACAGGTATGCATCGAGTTGTCCATGGACCTTCGCGAGCAAACGTCCTCGCATCCCATGCTGGGCTGCGAGGCTTTGCACGCGGGTTTGCCGCAGTTTCACCAGACCGAATTCGGCGGCGACGAAAAAGCCGTTGAGGGCAACCAGAAACAATGCACCGATAAGGGCGACAACCTGGATCAAAGCGAGGGGCTCCGGCAACAAAAGTTGTCAGTATAGAGGGCGAAAGCTCGTTGAAAAGTTAATCACGCGCGAATGTCGAGCCACACCGCGCGTTCGTGCACGGCGCTCATTTCGGCGCGGACGCGGTGAGCGGTATGCGCAGTGCGAGCGTGGCGGTGCTGGGGCGGCCGTTCTGTGCGGCCGCCTCGCCCGCTTCCACCGCGTCGCCTTGCTCGAAGCTGCCGCCGTGCGCTTCGGCGACGCGCTTGCACAGCGCGAATACCCAGGCGATGCGCTTGGCCTCGCGCGGCTCGCCGGCCTGCCTGCGCGCAAACGCTTCGAGCATATGCGGTAATGCGGCGTCGTTGAGCGCCTGGCTCGGCTCATACGCGACGCTCACATGCCATGCGCCGGTGTCCGCGCGCGTGGCCAGCGCGACCTCGGCGCCGCGCGTGCTCGCTTCGACCGCGAAGGTGAGCATCAGCCACAAGGCAGCGGTTAGACGCTCGCGGTCGCCGTTCAACTGCTCGGTGGCGAGCTGCGAGTCGAGCCTGAGTTCGACGCCGCGCGAGCGGGCGAGTCCGCTACGCACCTCCTCGATGGTTTCATCGAGCAGCGGATGCAGTGGGAACGGCGCATACGCGAGCACCAGCGCTTTCGTTTCGGCGCGCGTCGTGTCGACGATCGTTTCGAGCAGCTTCACCTGCTGATCGACGCCGCTGCGAATCCCGGTGATCGCGCGCTGCGAATTGGGGTCGTTCGCATCGAGCTTGCGTTCGAGCACGTACGCCCAGCTATGGATCGCATTCAATGGACCGCGCAGATCGTGCGACACCAGCGACAACACATGATCGCGCATGAATAACGCGGTTTCGGCGCGCAGACGCGCGCTGCGTTCGGAGATGACGAGGCCAGCAGTTGCCGGCTGGGCGCCAGCAATCCCAGTTGAAGACGTTGTCACGGTCGAGCCTCTCAGGCAATGCTGGATGATGGAAGGAAGCCTCATTATAGGCATCCCGTCCGGCCCGGCCAGCCTGGCCGAACGGCCAACAGCGCCGCAATCCGCGTGCCACGCGGGCACCCACGACAAGGCCCGACAATCGTCCGCAATACTCGGGCGATGGGGCATCAACCCGCCTACAATGTCGGTTTTACGTTTTGATCAAAGGAGCGACGCATGTCGACTGTGACGACCGAATCCGGCCTGAAATACGAAGACCTCGTGGAAGGCACCGGCGCCGAGGCAGTAGCCGGCAAGACCGTGACCGTGCACTACACGGGCTGGCTCACCGACGGCCAGAAGTTCGACTCGAGCAAGGACCGCAACGACCCGTTCGCGTTCGTGCTGGGCGGCGGCATGGTCATCAAGGGCTGGGACGAAGGCGTGCAAGGTATGAAGGTCGGCGGCACGCGCAAGCTGACCATTCCGCCGCAACTCGGCTACGGCGTGCGCGGCGCGGGCGGCGTGATTCCGCCGAATGCGACGCTGGTGTTCGAAGTCGAACTGCTCGAAGTCTGAGCTGGGCGTTTTAGCCCGACCTAAGCTGTTTTTGTGAGCCACGCCGCCGTCACCGCCCCTAACGTTTCGCTGCGCTGCTATGGCGCGGTCGAAGCGTCGGACGTGCATGATTTTCATCAGGTCGTGCTCGGGCTCGACGGCGCGATGGTGATGGCGGTAGACGGCGTCGCGCAGCAGATCGACGCCGGCTCCGCATGGCTGATCCCGGCCGGCGCGCGGCACGACTACGCGGGCGTCGGCTCGAACCGGCAACTGGTGCTCGACTTGCCGGCCACGTCGTTGGCCGTACCGGAGCGGCTCTTCGAGCGCGCGCGGGCTGTGACCGTCGATGCGTCGGTCGCGCAGCTCGTGCATCGGATCGCCGCGCATGCGGCGGGCGGCGCCGAGGGCGATGCCGTCGACAATCGTCGCTTTCATTGGGATGCCGCGGCGCGTCTTGGCGCAGCGCTCGTCGCCGATCGCGGTGCGCTCGCCGGCACTCAAGCCGAGGGCGCCGGTCTCGATTTCGCGCGCATCGACCACTGGCTACGCGCGCATTTGTCGGAACCGCTGCGTATCGCAGACCTCGCCGCGCATTGCGGCTTCGGTATGCGGCGCTTTCATCAGCTTTTTATCGACGCGTTTGGCGAAACGCCGCATCGCTATTTGCAGCGACTGCGGCTCGATACGTCGATCACGCTGCTTGCGGATCCGCGTCTGTCATTGACGGATATTGCGCTCGATATCGGTTTTGGCGATCAGAGTGCTTATACGCATGCATTCACAAGACGCTTCGGGCTGGCGCCCGGGCAATGGCGGGCGTTGAGGCATTGAGGGTTGGCGCGGCATGGTGTACCGCGGCGCGGGATGGCAGCAAAAAGCCCGCTTCTGCGTCAGCATAAGCGGGCTTTTTCATGTGCGGAAAAGCGGGGGCGGGAGCGAATGACCGCAGCGTTCCGCCCCCGATGCTTGCTCAATTCACCGACAGTTGCAGATGCAGCTGCGAACGCGCCGGGGCGCCACCGTCGATTGCCTCGCTCGCGGCATCGCGATCCGATTGCGACGACGGCGCAAGACGCGCGCGTTCGATGCGATCGAGGTACTCGGTCGTCACGTCGCCAGTTACGTAGTTGCCGTCGAAGCACGATGCCTCGAATTCCTTCAGCGCCGGGTTGATGTCGCGCACCGCCTGCTTCAGCGCATCGACGTCCTGATACACGAGGTGATCGGCGCCGATCATGCGCGCGACTTCCTCGTCCGAACGGCCATGCGCGACGAGTTCGCCGCGCGTCGGCATATCGATGCCGTACACGTTCGGGAACTTCACCGGCGGCGCCGCCGACGCGAAAATCACCTTATTCGCGCCCGCATCGCGCGCCATCTGCACGATTTCATGCGACGTGGTGCCGCGCACGATCGAGTCGTCGACGATCAGCACGTTCTTGCCCTTGAACTCGATGCCCATCGCGTTCAGCTTCTGGCGCACCGACTTCTTGCGCACCGCCTGGCCCGGCATGATGAAGGTGCGGCCCACATAGCGGTTCTTGAAGAAGCCCTCGCGATACTCAACGCCCAGCTTCTTCGCGACCTGCATCGCGGCCGGGCGAGACGAGTCGGGAATCGGCATCACGACGTCGATCGCGACGTCGGGCAGCTCGCGGCGGACCTTCTCGGCGAGATAGTCGCCCATGCGCAGACGCACGTTATAGACCGGCACGCCATCCAGCACCGAATCCGGACGCGCCAGATACACGAGTTCGAAAATGCACGGGTTCAGGCTCGGCGTCGTCGCGCACTGCTGCGAGTGCAGATTGCCTTCGGCGTCGATAAAAATCGCCTCGCCCGGCTGCACGTCACGCACGAATTCGAAACCGATACCTTCGATTGCCACCGATTCCGACGCCAGCATCCATTCGACGCCTTCAGCCGTTTCCAGCTTGCCGATACACAGCGGACGGATACCGAACGGGTCACGCACTCCGAGCAGGCCGTAACCGGCGATCAGCGCGACGATCGCATACGAGCCGCGCACCCGCCGATGCACGCCCGACACCGCCTTGAACAGCGCGGCCGGATCGAGCTGCAGGCCCGAACTCGACAACTGCAATTCGTGCGCGAACACGTTGAGCAGCACTTCGGTATCGGAATTGGTGTTCACGTGGCGCCGATCGATGCGGAACATCTCATCTTTCAGTTGTTGCCAGTTGGTCAGATTGCCGTTGTGCGCGAGGATCAGGCCGAACGGAGCGTTCACGTAGAACGGCTGCGCTTCTTCTTCGCTCGATGCGGAACCGGCGGTCGGATAGCGGACCTGGCCGATACCAGTCGTGCCCGGCAGGCTGCGCATGTTGCGCGTGCGGAACACGTCGCGCACCATGCCGTTGGCCTTGTGCATGTGGAAATTGCTGCCGTTCGCCGTCGCGATGCCGGCGGCATCCTGACCGCGGTGCTGCAGCAGCAGCAGGCTGTCATAGATCAGCTGGTTGACCGGAGAATGGGAAACTACGCCTACGATGCCGCACATGGCATGTCCTTCAAAGGTACGAAATTCGTGATGGCAACCGGTGCCTGTGACCGCGTACACCCGCTGACGCGGCGGTACGCGTTACGACGTCAAGGCAGCCGGCGTGCGCCGGAGTCCTGTTGCGCATTGCTTTCGGTGCCCGGATCGTCCACATGGACGTATGCGGCGAGCGCCTCGGGAAGCAACGGTTTCATTGCACGCACGCCTTCGACCGCATACGGACGAAGCAGCGCGTTGCGCCAGAATTCCTGTTTGGGCAATTCGGTCAAGCCTGCGAGGGCGACCAGAATTAGCACCAGAACGACCCCGCGTACGAGGCCGAACATCAAACCAAGCGAGCGGTCTGCGCCGCCGAGCCCCGTGACCTGCACGAGGCGGCTGAGCAATGCGCTGACCACGCTCGCGACCAGCACGACGCCGATCACGATGAGCGAGAAAGCCAGCAGCCACTGGGTCAACGCACCACCCGGCCAGTTGGACGGGATGTAAGGGACAACATAGCCGACAAACTCGCAAGCCAGAAAAAACGCCGCGACCCAGCCGATCAGGCCAAACACTTCCGACAGCAGACCGCGCCAGGCGCCGCGCAGTGCCGACAAGCCAATCACCGCCATTACAGCGTAGTCGAACGCAGTGAACATCGCTGGCTTACTGTGCGGTGCCGCCGCTCGAGCCCGACATCAGGCCCGCCCCGCGCACCTTCGCGATGGCTTCCGTGGCGGCGGCGCGGTCTGCGAACGGACCGGCGCGCAGCAGCGTCAACGTCGAGCCGTCTGCCTGCTTACGATGTTCGATATATGCGGGTACACCCGCCGCTTTCAACTTCGCGGCCCAATTGCGCGCGTTCGCTTCGTTCGCAAATGCGCCGAGCTGAACCGCGAAACGATTGCCGGGCGGCGAGGCCGGCGTGCCGGAGTTCGCGTCCGCGCTGGCTGCGGTGTTCGTGTCGTCGTCGTTCGAGGTCGCGGCGGCTGGCGCTTTCGCCTGCTTGGCGGGTGCCGCGGGAGCGGTGTTGGCGGCGAGCGCCTGGGTTTGCGGTTTCGCCGTGGGCTTGGCCGCGGCGGTGGTGTGCGTGTCTGGTTTGGTGGCGGCCGACTGGGCCGATTGGGCTGGCTTCGCGGTCGATTGAGCCGTCTGGGCTGGCTTCGCGGCGGAGGCGGTTGCCGGTGCGGCCGCCGCGGTGGTTGCCGGAGCGAGGCCGGAAGCGGCGACGCCTGCATCGGCGGCAGGCGGATTGTCCGGTGCGACGCCCGCTTGCACGTCTTCGTTGGCGGCGGATCTGGCGAGTTTCGGTGCCGGACGGCTAGGGATATCGATGGAGATGTCGTCGGTGACGGGCTTCGGATGCGAATCCAGCACCATCGGCAGGATGATCACGGCCGCCACGACCAGCGCGATCGCGCCAACCAGCCGGCGACGCGCGCGCTGCTTTTCCGGCAACGTCGGGTCGAGCAGCATCGCATCGGCATCGACCGCGCGCTCGGTGCGGCGCGTACGCCGCTCGACGCGCTCACCCCGGGCGGGCCGACTGGAACTGGTGTTTGCGCCGCGCCGGCCGGGCGCGTCGTCTTTCTTGCCGAACGAGAAAATTCCCATGAATCGCTTGGTTCGAGCCTGGTGCCCGCTCAGTGTTGCTGCGATTTCCGGTAGGCCATCACACCCGCTACCGTATAGAAACTGCCGAAAACGACAATTCTATCATTCTCCGACGCACGTTTTAGCGCATCCTGGAAAGCTTCAGCGGGGGTCGTGTAGCGCGTCACGCTGCTATCGGTGCCGTCCTCGACACCGAGTTCGCGCAAGGTCGCTTCGAGTTCCTGCGCCGACGCGGCGCGTGGAGTCGGCAGATCGGTCACGCACCAGTGATCGACCTCGCCCTTCAGATGATTGAGCACGCCGGCGATGTCCTTGTCGCGCATCGCGCCGAACACCGCGTACGTATATGGAAAAAAGCCCATGTTGCCGAGATTTTGGCCGAGCACCGCGGCCGCGTGCGGGTTGTGGCCGACGTCGAGCACGATGGACGGCTTGCCGGGCAGCACCTGAAAACGTCCCGGCAGATCCACATTGGCGATACCGAGGCGGATGTCTTGCGCCGACACCGGCAAGCGATCGCGCAACGCCTCGAGACCGGCCAGCGCCGCCGAGGTATTGATCAGTTGATTCGCGCCACGCAGCGACGGGTAGGCGAGCGACGAACGTCGCATCGTCGGGCCGACGTAGCTCCATTGCTGACGCTCGCTGCCCGCCTGGCCTTCATAGCGGAAATCGCGGCCGAACAGCCACAATTCGGCGCCGATTTTTTCGGCATGATCGATCAACGTTTGCGGCGGTACCGGATCGGCGCAGATCGCCGGCTTGCCCGGACGGAAAATGCCGGCTTTTTCGAAGGCGATTTTCTCGCGCGTATCGCCGAGATAGTCGGTGTGATCGAGGTCGATGCTGGTGATGATCGCGCAGTCGGTGTCGAGGATATTGACCGCATCGAGACGTCCGCCGAGGCCGACTTCGAAAATCACCGCGTCGAGGCCGCGCGAGGCGAACAGGCTCATGATCGCGAGCGTGGTGAATTCGAAATACGTCAGCGTGACCGGTTCTGCGAGGCTCAGCCGTGCGGTTTCGACCGCTTCGAAGTGCGGCAGCAATTCCTCATCGCTTGCCATCGCGCCGTTGACGCGCGCCCGCTCGTTGAACGACAGCAGATGCGGCGACGTATGACAGCCTACCGTGTAGCCCGCGCGCAGCAGGATCGCTTCGAGAATCGCGCAGGTCGAGCCCTTGCCGTTCGTGCCGCCGACCGTGATGATCGGGCACGCGAACGACAGCTGCATCGCGTCGCGTACCTTGGAGATTCGGCCCAAACCCATGTCGATACCGACCGGATGCGCGGATTCAAGGTGCGTGAGCCACGCGTCGAGGGTGGGGAATGTCGTCATCGGGTGAATCTTGAGTGAATCGCGGTTGGTTCGCGGTGGTTCGGTTCTGCGGTGCTGAGGTTCAGCGCTTCTTGCGGATGAATGCCGGGGGAAAGCGGCTGTGCCGCGTTGCCGGTTGTGACGGCGTGGGTGGTAACCCAGTGTGCGACGCCGCCGCGCAGTTTATGCGCACAAACCCGTACACAAGGCCGCAGCCGCTTCGCTTCCAATTGCCTCCGCAGCGCAGGAGACCGCAATTATCGCGGAAATGACAGCGCGCCGCTTGATTGCTCACGCGGCGCGCTATGTTTTTGATTGCCTTCAGGCCATCGTCATCGCACGCGTTTTATACGACGATGAAAGATGAAACGGCGACGAGTCCCTGCTATCCGGCCTTACGCGACAGCGTCCGCCGGCTGATGACTCAACAGCGCCAGCAATTGCGCAATCTCTTCGCGCAGCTTGCGGCGGTCGACGATCATATCGATCGCGCCCTTCTGCAGCAGAAACTCGGCGCGCTGGAAGCCTTCCGGCAGTTTCTCGCGAACGGTCTGCTCGATCACGCGCGGGCCGGCAAAACCGATCAGCGCCTTCGGCTCGGCAATCACGACATCACCGAGGAACGCAAAACTTGCCGATACCCCGCCCATCGTCGGGTCGGTCAGCACGGAAATGAACGGCAGCCTGGCTTCGGCCAGCTTCGTCAGCATCGCAGTGGTTTTCGCCATCTGCATCAGCGACAGCAGGCTTTCCTGCATCCGCGCGCCGCCCGAAGCGGTCACGCAGATAAACGGCACCTTCTGCTCGAGCGCATTCTGCGCGCCGCGAGCAAAGCGCTCACCGACCACCGAACCCATCGAGCCGCCCATGAACGAAAACTCGAAGCACGCGACCACGACCGGCAGCGTATGAATCGCGCCGCCCATCACGACCATTGCATCGGTTTCGTCGGTTTCGTCCATCGCTTCCTTGATGCGCTCAGGATACTTGCGGCTGTCCTTGAACTTCAGCGCATCGACCGGAACGATTTCCTGACCGATTTCATAGCGGCCTTCCGCATCGAGCAAGCCGTCGAGCCGCTCGCGTGCGCCGATGCGCATATGGTGGTCGCACTTCGGGCAAACATGCAGATTGGCCTCGACGTCATTGCGATACAGCACGGCTTCGCACGACGGGCACTTGATCCACAGGCCTTCCGGAATCCCCTTGCGGCTCTTCGGGTCGGTTTGTTTGATTTTCGGCGGCAGCAGCTTATCGAGCCAGCTCATAGGGAATCCTTCTGGGTCAGCAGTCGCGCAAACGGCGGGACAAGCCCGCCGCTCACGTTACCGCGACAAAAATAACTGTTATCGGGCAGTCGCGACGCTATCGAGCGCTTCGCGCACTTCGGCGATGAAGCGCGTCAGCGTCTCGGCGGCAGCGTCGGGCGCAGCCTGTTCCAGCAATTGAACGATACGGCTGCCGATCACGACGGCGTCGGCCACACCGGCCACCGCGCGCGCCGTTTGCGCGTCGCGGATACCGAAACCGACGCCCACCGGCAGGGGGACGCGCGACTTGATGGCCGGGATTTTACTCGCGATGCTGGAAACGTCCAGATTTGCCGCGCCCGTCACCCCTTTCAGCGACACATAGTAGACGTAGCCGCTGGCAATCCGGCCGACTTCGGCGATCCGTTCGTCGGTCGACGTCGGCGCGAGCAGAAATATCGGATCGATCTCCGCAGAACGCATCTTTTCAGCGAATTCGGCGCTTTCTTCCGGCGGGTAGTCGACCACCAGCACGCCATCGACACCAGCCTCCTGCGCTGCCTTCGCAAAGGCTTCGGCGCCCATCCGTTCGATCGGATTCGCGTAGCCCATCAGCACGACGGGGGTCTTGTCGTCGGTCTCGCGAAAGCGCTTGACGTCGGCGAGTACGTGGCGCAGCGACACGCCGCGCGCCAACGCACGCTCGGACGACTGCTGGATCACCGGGCCGTCGGCCATCGGGTCGGAAAACGGCACGCCGAGTTCGATCACATCCGCGCCGCCAGCGGCGAGCGCGTGCATGAATTCGACGGTGCGAGCCGGGTCCGGGTCGCCAGCCGTCATGAACGGGATCAAGCCTTTCTTACCTTGGGCGGACAGTGCGGCGAACGTGTTCTTGATACGGGACATGGAAATATTCTCGAATTTGGGCTACTGCGCTCATTGCCGTGCTTTTTTATCGCATTTCACGGCATCGTGTGTCGCTCACGCTTTCACTGCACTTCGGTCGGCGGTTGCACCTTTGGCCGAGCGCGGCTTCGACGCGTGACGGGAGGAGATGCGGCGGCGCTCACGCGCTCGCGCGCTATCGCGCAATAGCTTTCGTTGATTTCATAGCCGACGAATTCACGCTGATGACGAACGCAAGCGACCGCGGTGGTGCCGCTGCCCATGAACGGGTCGAGCACGCGGCCGCCCTTCGGACAACTGGAAAGCACCATTCGCTCGACGATTTCCACGGGCTTCTGGGTCGGGTGCGCGACGCGTTCGGCGTGTTGCCGATGCAGCCGCGAGATCGACCAGACATCCTTCGGATTGTAGCCAAGCTCCAACCACTTGCTTCCTTCGAACAACTTACGCGAACGCGCCTTCTTCGTGACTGCATCGTACGGGATGCGGACGGGATCGAGATCGAAGAAATAGTCCTTCGACACCGCGAAAAAACCGATGTTGTCGTGCACCGACGTAAAGCGGCGCGTCGTGCCGCCCATGCTCGGCACGCGCCGGTCCCAGATGATTTCGTTGATCATCGTGAGTTTTGTCTTCAGAAAGCTGAAGATTTCCGGCGCGTATTGCCAGGTGCAGAAGATGTACAGCGAACCCGACGGCTTGAGCTTCGGAATTGCCAACTCCAGCCAGGATCGCGTCCAGTCGAGAAATTCCTCGCCGGTGCGCATATCGGAATCGTTGCCATAGTCCTTGCCGAGCCCGTAGGGCGGATCGCAAACGATCAGGTCGATCGAGCCGTCGGGGATATTGACTACATCGGTCAGAAAATCGCGGTTCAACAGCTGTATGCCGGCCGGCACCTGCGCCAGTAGTGGCGTGGGTGCCGCGTCCGCCGGTACTTTGGCGGCCGGATTCGCGGTGTCGACCGCGGCTTCACTCGCCGGCTGCGGCTCGTCGAACTCGTCACGCATCGTCGCGACTCAGAACTGGATGCCCGATCGCTCGGCGACCGTGTGCATGTCCTTGTCGCCGCGGCCCGACAGGTTGACCAGCAGGATTTTGTCCTTCGGCAAAGTCGGCGCGAGCTTCGTCGCGTACGCGAGCGCGTGGCTCGACTCGAGCGCGGGGATGATGCCCTCGATGCGACAGCAATCGTGAAATGCCTTCAGCGCTTCTTCGTCGGTGATGCCGACGTATTGCGCGCGATTGCTGTCTTTTAGCCACGCATGCTCAGGGCCGACGCCCGGGTAGTCGAGGCCGGCCGAGACCGAATGCGTCTCGATGATCTGACCGTCTTCGTCCTGCAACAGATAGGTACGGTTGCCGTGCAGCACGCCGGGGCTGCCGCCGATCAGCGATGCCGCGTGGCGGCCGGTTTCGATGCCGTCGCCGGCTGCCTCAACGCCGATCAACTGCACCGAAGCGTCATCGATGTACGGGTAAAAGATGCCCATCGCGTTCGAACCGCCGCCGACGCATGCGATCACCGCATCCGGCTGGCGGCCGGCCTGCTCGGGCATCTGCACGCGGCATTCGTCGCCGATCACACGTTGGAAATCGCGCACCATCATCGGATACGGATGCGGACCCGCAACGGTGCCGATGATGTAGAACGTGTTTTCGACGTTCGTGACCCAGTCGCGCATCGCTTCGTTCAGCGCATCCTTCAGCGTGCGCGATCCCGATTCGACCGGCACGACGGTCGCGCCGAGCAGCTTCATCCGGTACACATTGGCAGCCTGACGGCGTACGTCCTCGGAGCCCATGTAGACCACGCACTCCATGCCGAAGCGCGCAGCGATCGTTGCGGTGGCCACGCCATGCTGACCGGCGCCGGTTTCCGCGATCACGCGGGGCTTACCCATGCGTTTTGCGAGCAGCGCCTGGCCGATTACGTTGTTGATTTTGTGCGCGCCAGTGTGGTTGAGGTCTTCGCGCTTCAGATAAACCTGCGCGCCGCCGAGCAATTCGCTCCAACGTTGCGCGTGATAAATCGGGGAAGGACGACCCACGAAGTACTTCAGTTCGCGCTCGTATTCGGCGACGAATTCCGGGTCTTTCTGAAATTTCTCGTAGGCTTCGCGCAGTTCGTTGAGCGCGGAAAACAGCGTTTCGGCGACGAACACGCCGCCAAATTGGCCGAAGTGGCCTCTTTCGTCAGGCAAGTTATACATGGTGATCACTCTTCTCAGTAGGGTTCGGGGCTTTCATTGCGAAAGCGCCGCGAGCCTGAATCATTCAGCGTCCGCCGCGCGCACCGCGCGTACGAATGCCGCCATCCGGGCGTGATCTTTCACGCCCCTGGCGCCCGTTACTTCGATGCCGCTCGAGACATCGACCGCGTACGGGCGCACGCGATGGATCGCATCACTGACGTTTTGCGCGTTCAACCCACCACTCAAAACGGCCCGATGCGCGAGCTCTGCTGGAATAAGTGACCAATCGAAAACCTTCCCACCGCCGCCATAGCCGTCGACATGCGTGTCGAACAGGAGACCACTGGCGGCTGAATAATTGAAAGCGGATTTTACCAAATCGGCCGGTTGAGTATCCGCTGCAATCCGCAACGCCCGCAACCAAGGCAAACCCGCAATGCTGGCAAGGGCTTCGCACTGCTCGGGCGTCTCATCGCCATGAAACTGCAGCAGCGTCAGATTGACGTTGCTCGCGACTTCGCGAATCCAGTCCGGCGTCGCATTGACGAACAGACCGACGACCGATACGAACGGCGGCACGTCGTGCACGAGCTCGACCGCCTGCGCGACGCTCACCGAGCGCGGGCTCGGCGGATAGAACACGAGGCCGATCGCGTCGGCGCCGAGATCGATCGCATGAGAAATGTCTTCGGGTTTGGACAGCCCGCACAACTTGATGCGAGTGCGATGCGGCACGCGCTGCCCGACATCGGCGCCGGCCTCGCTGGTGGGGTTCTCGACGGCTTTCATGTTTCCGTTTGGTCGGTCCATACGCTGCTCCACGGCACGCTGCCTGTTACCGGCGCGGGCACGGCGAATTGTTCAGGATAGCCCACCTGCGCGAGGTACAGACCATCCGGCATGAAGGTCGGTGCGGCACAGTCGCGGCTGCGGCTCGCGAGCACGTCGGCCATCCATGCGGCCGGCCGGCGCCCGCTGCCGATTTCGATCAGACAGCCCATCAGGTTACGCACCATGTGATGCAGGAATGCATTCGCGCGAAAGCGGAAATGCACGAAGTTGCCCTGCTTTTTCACGTCGATCTGATACAGATGCTTGAACGGCGTCTTCGACTGACATTGCGACGAGCGAAACGCCGAAAAGTCGTGTTCGCCGATCAGATGCACAGCGGCCGCGCGCATTGCATCGATGTCGAGCGGCGTATGCACCCAGCCGGCGCGCGTCGTCAGCATCGGCGAACGCACGGGACTCACGTACAGCACGTAGTAATAGGTCCGCTCGAATGCTGAAAAACGCGCGTGAAAGTCTCCTGGCATCGGCTTGGCCCACTGCACGCCGACCGTCTTCGGCAGAAATGCATTGGGGCCGCGCACCCACGAAATGTCGACACGGTCGAGCTCGGTATCGAAATGCACGACCTGGCCGAGCCCGTGCACGCCGCGGTCGGTACGGCCGGCGACGGTCGTATGCACGGGCGTCTGCGTGAATTCGCGCAGCGCCCGCTCGAGTTCGTCCTGCACGGTGTTGCCATGCGGTTGCGACTGCCAGCCGGCGAACGCCGCGCCGTCGTACTGAACCCCTAGCGCAATACGCTTCACGACAGCGGCGCGAGGGTCGAAAGCAACGCGCGCGCTTCGTTGCGCGTGGCCGGATCGTTCGCTTCGATCACTTCGTTGATCAACGCGCGCGCGCCGGCGAGGTCGCCCAGCTCGATGTACTCGGAGGCCAGTTCGAGCTTGTTGCGCGCGATGCGGCCGAGGTCGGCCGGCGTGAATGCCGGCAGAGGCTGGGCCGGGCTCGGCGGCAACTCGAGGTCGAAGTCGAGCTTCAGTGCGCCGAAGCCGGCCGCGCCGAGACCCGCGACGGCCCCGTGACCCGCTGTACCTGCCGCGATTTCATCGGCGATATGCGGCGCGTCGCTGTCCGGCTCGGGAGCAGGGAAAGCCTGCTGAGCGGTCGTTTCCGGCGATGCGACCGGTTGCACCGACAGCGAGCCCGAGGTGACCGCGCTGCTCGCCGGCATTTCGATGCGCGGCGGCAGCGGCATGTCGAGACTGTTGAACGCGTCGACGGCATCGCGCGGGAAGTCGGCGGGCGGCTGTATTACCGGCTCGTTCAGCAACGTCGCATGCGGTTCGAGCTCGGGTTGCGCGAAATCGGTCTCGGGTAGCGGCGAGTTGAATGGCGTCGGCGGTTCTTCGGCCGCTGGTGTTTCGGGTGCGGTCGGGCTGGTTTCTGTCGGGCTCGCGTCTGCCGTTGTGCTCGTGCTCGCTGTGGGCTCGTCGTCCCATTGCAGGCGATGCGCGTGCTCGTCCGCGGCCTCGGTCGGTTCGAGCGCTCCCAGTGGCAATGCCTCGGCGCCAAGTTCCGCCGCGGCGGCGAGGTTTGCCGCGGTGGCTGCGCTGCCGAGGTTTTCGTGATGCGGGGCTGCGGGGGAATCGGCCTCGGTGTCGCTTCCGGGGGTGGAAGCGGCAAGATGGTCCGCGCTCGAGTGTGTCGATGCGGTCGGCTCGGGTGTGGCGTGGTGCTCGGGGGTTTGTGGTTCTGGGGTGGGGTGGTCCGCCGCTGCGCGTTCGGTAGCCGTGCGCTCGGTAGCGGCTTGTTCGGCAGCTGCTTGCTGTGCCGCTGCGCTTTCCGCTGCTGCGCGTTCAGCGGCCGCTTGCTCTGCTGCTGCTTGCTCGGCGGCGGCTTGTTCCGCTGCTGCCTGCGCAGCCGCCGCACGCTCTGCTGCCGCGCGCTCCGCCTCGGCCTGCTCCGCTGCTGCTTGTTCGGCTGCCGCCTGCTCGGCCGCTGCGCGCTCTGCTGCCGCGCGCTCTGCCTCGGCCCGCTCGGCTGCAGCCCGCTCGGCCGCCACGCGCTCTGCCTCAGCCTGCTCCGCCGACGCATGCTCAGCCGCCGCCGCAATGGCAGCCTGCCGCGCAACTTCGTCATCCCGTGCGGTATCCGATTGCGCCGATTGAGCCAATTCGGCGTTCGTCGCCGAAGAATCGTCCGCATCGGCGGCCTTCTGGCGCTTGCGTCGACCGATGCGCAAAGCCGCCAGCAACACGACCAGTGCCGCGCCAACGGCAGCGGCAATGCTCAGATCCCGTTGCGACATGCCGCCAGCATCCGACGGCGCCGCCGCCACACTCGCGTGGCCCGGCGCCGCAGCCACCGCTGCGGACGACGTCCCCGCAGCAGGTTGCGCAACGCTCGCCGGCGCAGTGCCTGAAGCCGCCGGCGCACCGCCGATGCCATGTTTCTGCAACTCCATCAGCACGCGGTTTTTCAGCGCCAACAATTGCTGCAGGCTCGATACCTGCGGATGAGACGCCGGCTGCGCGCTCGCCGTCGCGGGCGCAGTAGCGGCAGATGCACTCGCCGCCGGTTGGACCGATCCGGTCCATTCCTGCGTACCGCTCGCCGGCTGTGCCGCGGACCCGGCTGCCGGCGCGGACGAAGCCGTGCTCCCCGCTGCCGCTTCGGTCGACGTCGCCGCACTCGCTCCGGCCGGCGCACTGGCCGCGCCGGAAACTTCAGCTGTGGCCGGCGTGGTTGCGCGAGCCGCCGCCCCCGCCTCGCTCGCTGCAGCGCTGTTGGCCTGAGCAGCATTGCTCGCGGTACTGGTCGCCGCTGCCTCCGGCGCGGAAGCCGGCGCCGCCGCCGATGCGGGCGCCGCAGACGCAGCCGCACCAGACTCACCCGGCGCACTCGCAGCGCCAGCCGACGAAGCCGCGGAAGCCGCCAACGCACCCGACGCATCGAGTGCCGGCACAGTCAGTATCGCGCCCACCCGCAGCCGGCTGGGATCGTGATTCATGAACGCGGACGAATTCGTATCGAACAGCGCGCGCGTCGCGCGAGCAAGTACCGCTTTGTCGTGCGATTGCGTGATGGCGATCGCCACGTCGTTCAGCGATTGCCCGGCCCGCACCGTGTACTGGCTGCCCGCTACCGGGGCTGAACCGGCATCCGGCGCACTCGCGGCACTGGTCGGCGCAGCCGTCGCGCTGCTCACACTGCCAGCCAGCGCAAAAGCCAAAGCGGCGCCTGCGGCCAAGGCTACCGCGCGGCGTTTGAATCGATCGTTGTCGGGAAGGATGGACATAGCCCGAAGAGAGGAGCGTCGAAGGTTCATCGGAACTCCTGGCGCGTCAGTGCGCGGCCTATTTTGCGAATGGAAAGAGACAAGATAATCGGAGCACACAATGAAAAAAGCGCCGCGCAAGCGCGACGCTTCTTGAGTTGTCTTACGCGTCGAGCGCGTAGTTTACTTTACTTGTCGAGCACAATGCGAAGCATGCGACGCAGCGGTTCAGCAGCACCCCACAGCAACTGATCTCCAACCGTGAATGCCGACAGATATTCGCCGCCCATCGCGAGCTTGCGCACGCGGCCGACCGGCACCGTCAGCGTGCCCGTGACAACCGCCGGGGACAGATCGCGCATCGATGCTTCGCGTTCGTTCGGCACGACCTTCACCCAGTCGTTGCCCGACGCGAGGATGCTGTTCACTTCGTCGAGCGGCACGTCCTTGTTCAGCTTGATCGTCAGCGCCTGCGAATGGCAACGCATCGCGCCGATCCGAACGCACAGACCGTCGACCGGAATGGAACCCGGCGTGCCCATCGCCGGCTTGCCGAGAATCTTGTTGGTTTCCGCGCCGCCCTTCCATTCTTCCTTCGACATGCCGTTGCCGAGATCCTTGTCGATCCACGGAATCAGCGAGCCCGCGAGCGGCACGCCGAAGTGGTCGGTCGGCATGCTGTCGCTGTTCATCGCTTCGAGCACGCGACGGTCGATGTCGAGAATCGCCGAAGCCGGATCGGCCAGTTCGCTTTTCACCGCGCCATGCAGCGTGCCCATCTGCGACAGCAGTTCACGCATGTTCTGCGCGCCAGCGCCCGATGCGGCCTGGTAGGTCATCGCCGTCATCCAGTCGACGAGGTTTTCGCGGAACAGGCCGCCGAGCGCCATCAGCATCAGGCTGACCGTGCAGTTGCCGCCGATGAAATTCTTCTGACCTTTGACCAGCGCGTTCTTGATCACGTCGAGGTTGACCGGATCGAGGATGATGACCGCGTCGTCCTTCATACGCAGCGACGATGCCGCGTCGATCCAGTAGCCGTTCCAGCCTGCCGCGCGCAGCTTCGGAAACACTTCGTTGGTGTAGTCACCGCCCTGGCACGAGATGATCGCGTCGCACTTCTTCAGGTCGTCGATGCTTGTCGCATCCTTGAGCTTGGTCTCGTTTTTGGCGAACGACGGCGCGTTGCCGCCCGTGTTGCTGGTGCTGAAAAACACCGGTTCGATCAAGTCGAAATCGCCTTCCTGCTGCATGCGTTGCATCAGGACGCTGCCGACCATACCGCGCCAACCTACGAGACCTACGTTCATGACTTCAAACCCTTCGAATGGATACTTCCCCGCATCTTTGCCCGCAGTGACCGCGCGGGGAAGATGGGCGGGCACGACGGACGATCAGCGCTTCGTGATCGTTTTCGGGGTAATCGTTTTAATGCGCGCTGTAATCAGCGTTTGGATGGTGATGGCGAACTCGATTGCGCCGGCAATTGTGCCGTGCTGCTTGGAAATCGAGGAGATTTGGGAGATCTGAGCCATCGCAACAATATACACGAAAACCGCATGCCGACTACCGCGATTGCCGCAGCCAGCCCCATATTCAGCGAACTACACGCGAATTAGCCCGCTTCCGGACTAATTCGCGTTTTAAAACCTTTAAAAGCCGCTTTTAGGAAATAGCTCGACGGCAAATTAACCGCCTTAAGCCTACGACTTGCTTACCATCGGAACGCGCGATTTCCGCGCGTTCCGGGTCAGCTTTTACAACGCGGCGACGACGGCATCGCCCATCGCGGCGGTGCCGACCTGCTTGCAACCCGGCGTGAGAATGTCGCCGGTGCGATAACCCTGTTCGAGCACCTTCTTCACCGCGGTTTCGATGCGGTCCGCCTGCTCCGCCTTGTTCAGCGAATAGCGCAGCATCATCGCGGCGGAGAGGATCGTGGCGAGCGGATTGGCCACGCCCTTGCCGGCGATATCCGGTGCGGAACCATGCGACGGCTCGTACAGGCCCTTGTTGTTTTTATCGAGCGATGCCGACGGCAGCATGCCGATCGAGCCCGTCAGCATGGCGGCCTCGTCGGACAGGATGTCGCCGAACATGTTGCCGGTCACGATCACGTCGAACGACTTCGGCGCCTTGACGAGCTGCATTGCCGCGTTGTCGACGTACATATGCGACAGCTCGACGTCCGGATATTCCTTCGCCACGTCGATCATCACGTCCTTCCAGAACTGCGACGTTTCGAGCACATTGGCCTTGTCGACCGAGGTCAGCTTCTTGTCACGCTTTTGCGCTGCCTGGAACGCGACGTGCGCAATACGGCGCACTTCGGGCTCCGAATAACGCATCGTGTCGAAGCCTTCCTTCGCGCCGGCAAACAGACCGTCCGGCGACGTACGCACGCCACGCGGCGCGCCGAAATAGATGTCGCCGTTCAGTTCGCGCACGATCAGGATGTCGAGACCCGACACGATCTCTTCCTTCAGCGACGATGCAGCCGTCAGTTGCGGATAGCAGATTGCCGGACGGAAGTTCGCGAACAGTTCGAGATGCTTGCGCAGACCGAGAATCGCCTGCTCCGGACGCAGCGCGCGTTCGAGCTTGTCGTATTTCCAGTCGCCGACCGCGCCGAACAGAATTGCGTCGGCTTCTTTCGCGAGCGCAAGCGTCGAATCGGGCAGCGGATGGCCCTTTGCTTCGTAGCCCGCGCCGCCCACCGGCGCTTCTTCGAGTTCGAATTTCTCGCCGAGCACGTTGAGAACCTTGACGGCTTCCTTGACGATTTCGGGACCGATGCCGTCGCCCGGCAACACTGCGATCTTCATGCGAATTCCTTGATGGTTTTTTCTGAGACTTTTCAGGCGGTGAGCCGGTGCGCGCGCAGGCGCGCACCTCGAGCCGTCACCCGTTTAACCGACGAGGCGATGATTGAGCCACGGCTGCTTCGCGAGACGCTCCGCTTCGTACTGGCGGATCTTGTCCGCGTGACGCAGCGTGAGGCCGATATCGTCGAACCCGTTCAGCAGGCAGTACTTGCGGAACGCCGCGACTTCGAACGGATATTCGGTGCCGCCATCGGCGGTGCGCACGACTTGCGCTTCGAGGTCGATGGTCAGCTGGAAACCGTTGAATGCGTAGGTTTCGTTGAACAGATGATCGACCTGCTGTTCGGTCAGCACGATCGGCAGCAGACCGTTCTTGAAGCAGTTGTTGTAGAAGATATCGGCGAAGCTCGGCGCGATCAGCGCGCGAAAGCCGTATTGCTGCAACGCCCACGGCGCGTGCTCACGCGAGCTGCCGCAACCGAAGTTCTTGCGCGCGAGCAGTACCGATGCGCCCTGATAACGCGGCTGATTCAGCACGAAATCCGGGTTCAGCGGACGCTTCGAGTTGTCCTGACCCGGCTCGCCGTGGTCGAGGTAACGCCATTCGTCGAATGCATTCGGACCGAAACCCGTGCGCTTGATCGACTTCAGGAACTGCTTCGGAATGATCGCGTCCGTGTCGACGTTCTCGCGATCGAGCGGCGCCACGACGCCGGTGTGTACGATGAATTTATCCATGACGCTTACGCCTGTTCAAGAATGCGATTTAGCCGAGCCGGCGAATGTCGACGAAGTGCCCTTCGATCGCCGCCGCCGCGGCCATCGCGGGGCTCACCAGATGAGTGCGGCCACCGGCGCCCTGACGACCTTCGAAATTACGATTCGACGTCGACGCGCAACGCTCGCCCGGCTCGAGCCGGTCGGCGTTCATCGCGAGACACATCGAGCAGCCCGGCTCGCGCCATTCGAAGCCGGCATCGGTAAAGACCTTGTCGAGGCCTTCGCGCTCCGCCTGCGCCTTCACGAGACCCGAACCCGGCACGACCATCGCCAGACGGATGTTCGACGCCACACGACGGCCCAGCTTTTTCACCACGTAAGCCGCGGCGCGAATGTCTTCGATACGCGCGTTGGTGCACGACCCGATGAAGATCTTGTCCGGCTTGATCGACTCGATCGGCGCGTTCGGTTCCAGCGCCATGTACTTGAGCGCGCGTTCCATCGCGTCGCGCTTGACCGGGTCTTTCTCGCGCTCGGGATCCGGCACGCGGCCGTCCACCGGCATGACCATTTCCGGCGACGTGCCCCACGTGACCTGCGGCACGATTTCGGCGGCGTTCAGTTCGACCACGCGATCGAAATGCGCGCCTTCGTCCGACTTGAACTGCTTCCAGTACTCGACCGCGTGATCCCACTCGACGCCCTGCGGCGAGAACGGACGGCCCTTCAGGTATTCGACCGTGGTGTCGTCGACGGCGACCATGCCGGCGCGCGCGCCCGCTTCGATCGCCATGTTGCAGACCGTCATGCGGCCTTCCATCGACAGCGCGCGAATGGTCGAGCCGCCGAATTCGATCGCGTAGCCGGTGCCGCCCGCGGTGCCGATCTTGCCGATGATCGCGAGCACGATGTCCTTCGCGGTACAACCGCGCGGCAGTTGGCCCTCGACCTTCACGAGCATGTTCTTGCTCTTCTTTTGCAGCAGCGTTTGCGTGGCCAGCACATGCTCGACTTCCGACGTGCCGATGCCGTGCGCGAGCGCGCCGAACGCGCCGTGCGTGGACGTGTGCGAATCGCCGCAGACGATCGTCATGCCCGGCAGCGTCGCGCCCTGCTCCGGCCCGATGATGTGAACGATGCCCTGACGCAGATCGTTCATCTTGAACTGGGTGATGCCGTAGGCGTCGCAGTTCGTGTCGAGCGTGTCGACCTGCAGCTTTGAGACCGGATCGGCGATGCCGTGGCTGCGATCGGTGGTCGGCACGTTGTGGTCGGACACGGCCAGGTTCGCGCTGATGCGCCACACCGGACGCTCCGCCAGCTTCAGGCCTTCGAATGCCTGCGGGCTGGTCACTTCATGCAGCAGATGACGGTCGATATAGAGAATCGTGGTGCCGTCGTCTTCGGTGTGGACCACGTGGGTGTTCCACAATTTGTCGTAGAGAGTCTGTGCCATGGTATGCGGGGTAGTTGTGACTGCGGGCTGACTGTGTCGATCGATTATGCCACGCAGCACCGCGCCGTGGGCTCCTCAACCGCGCAAAAAACCGATAAAAAACAGGGAGTTGGGTGGTAGTGGCGATACCTGTATGGGTGTTACCCGGCAAGCGCGGCGGAAAACGCGAGGCTTCGATCAGGCTTCGATCACGATATGTTGATGCCGATACACACACCAGGCCCCAGTACTTTGCGGCAAGCGCAAAACTGACAAAAAAGCCGGACATTCTTTAACGACGTGACGCAAACTGCCGATGTATAGTGCGCCGAACACATCCAACCCGACCACTCGCTCGCGCCTCATGGACGACAACCGACGCCCAATCAAATCGCGCTCCAACAAGGCAATCGTCGCGCTGTCCAGCTTTCTCGCCGGCACGCGCATCACACCCAACCAGATCTCCTGCGCGAGCGCGGTCTTTGCGATCGTCGGTGCGTTGGCGCTGCTTCGAATCGACAGCACAGTCGCCATGCTGGTCGCCATCGCGTGTATCCAGCTACGGCTGCTGTGCAACGTGATCGACGGACTCGTCGCCGTTGAAGGCGGCAAGAAGTCCATCGCCGGGCCGCTTTTCAACGAGTTCCCGGATCGCATCGCGGACAGCGTGTTGCTGGTCGGCGCGGGCTATGCGGCCGCTGTGCCGTCGCTCGGCTGGGCGGCCGCGCTGTTCGCCGCGCTGACGGCCTATGTGCGCGTATTCGGCGGCTCGGTGGGGCTACCGCAACGCTTCATCGGGCCGATGGCCAAACAGCATCGGATGGCCGTTCTGACGCTCGCCTGCGCCGCGACGGTCGTCGAAATAGCGCTGCATTGGAATCATGTGTGTCTGATCGTGGGCCTCGCGATCATCGCCGCGGGCAGCGCACTGACCTGCGTGACACGCACGCGCGCACTCGTGCGCGATCTGCACGGCACGCCGCAACGAGCGGAGGAATCCGGCCATGCGTAACGTGATGCAACGCTGGCTGCTTGGCGTCGTGCGCCTCGTGGTCGGTGCACGCGGCCGCTTCGCGAACACGCCGCCATCCGCGCAGCAAACCATCTATTTCGCCAATCATTCGAGTCACGTCGATACGCTTGCCATTCTGGCCGCGCTGCCACCGGACTTGCGCACGAGCGTGCGCCCCGCTGCAGCGCGCGACTACTGGGATGCCACGCCGATGCGCCGCTTCATCGCCAATCGCGTGTTGGGCGTGGTCTATGTGACGCGTCAAAGCGCCGAAGGCGAAGACCCGCTGAAGCTCGTACGCGAGGCGCTCGCGGCCGGCTGGTCGATCATCATTTTCCCCGAAGGCACGCGCAGCCAGACCGGCGAAATCGGTCCGTTCAAGAGCGGCCTTTACTGGCTGTCACGCGAGTTCCCGGATGTGCGGCTCGTACCCGTGCATCTGTCGGATCTCGTGCGCGCGATGCCGAAAGGCAAGCTGCTGCCTGTACCGATCAACTGCCAGGTCTCGTTCGGCGACCCGGTGCCCGGCGCGGCGACTCTCAGCAAAGACGAATTCCTTGACGTGGCGCGCAATGCCGTCATCCAGCTTCAACATTCGGTACGGGGATAGCGATGCCACATGTTTTCTGGATCACGATCGTCGACATTCTCGTGCTGCTGTCGCTGTTCACGGTGGCTGGGATCGTGCTACGCGCAAAACTGGATGCCGGCAACGCGACGATCATCAACATGAATCAACGCATCTGGGCATGGTGGGTGATGATCGCGATCGTCACCGTCGCGCTTTGGCTCGGACCGTATGCGACGCTGTTTCTGTTTTTTATCTGTTCGTTTTTTGCGCTGCGCGAATTCATCACGCTGACGCCGACCAAGCCCGCCGACTACTGGGCACTCGTGCTCGCCTATTACGTCGCGCTGCCGGTGCAGTATCTGCTGGTCGCGTTTCACTGGTACGGCCTGTTCACGATCTTCATGCCGGTGTACGTGTTCTTCGTGCTGTCGGCGGCCAGCGCATTCGCTCAGGACACCACCGATTTCCTCGAACGCAACGCGAAGATCCAGTGGGCGCTGATGGTGTGTGTCTACTCGCTGAGTTACGCGCCGGCTCTGCTGTTGCTGCCGTTGCCTCACTACTTCGATAACAACGGGCCGTTGCTGCTGTTCTTCCTGCTGGTCGTGCAATCGAGCGACGTCTTCCAGTATGTCTGCGGCAAGCTGTGGGGCAAGCACAAGCTGTCGCCGCTCGTGAGCCCGTCGAAAACATGGGAAGGCCTGATCGGCGGCGGTCTGCTCGCGATTTGCCTCGGTACGCTGCTGCATGGGCTCACGCCGTTCAATCTGTGGCAGGCCGCGCTGATGTCGGCGGTCACGGTGATCGGCGGCTTTATTGGCGGTCTCGTGCTTTCCGCCGTCAAACGGTCGATGGGCGCAAAGGACTGGGGGGTCATGATCGCCGGTCACGGCGGCATGCTCGATCGGGTCGATTCGATCTGCTTTGCCGCGCCGATCTTTTTTCATCTGACGCGGTACTTTCTCGTACCAACGAGCTGAAATTGCACCATCGGGCATGGACCAACCCGCAACAACAAAACATGCACACCATTCTCGTGATCGGCGGATACGGCTTTTTTGGCGAACGCATCTGCGAGGCGCTCGCGCGGCTCGAAGGTGTCCGTCTTCTGATCGGCGGCCGCGACATTGCGCGGGCCAGGATTGTCACCACGCGGCTCGGTCTTGAGCCCTCGCACGGCATCGCCATCGACGCCCGCGCAACGGAGCTCGCGCAGCGCTTTCGCGACCTCGGCGTCGACTCCGTGATCCACACGGCCGGGCCCTTTCAACGGCAGGACTATGCGGTGGCTCGCGCATCGATTGCCGCCGGCGCGAATTA
Source organism: Paraburkholderia sp. ZP32-5 (assembly GCF_021390495.1). Lineage (NCBI taxonomy): Bacteria > Pseudomonadati > Pseudomonadota > Betaproteobacteria > Burkholderiales > Burkholderiaceae > Paraburkholderia > Paraburkholderia sp. ZP32-5. The sequence goes on from NZ_JAJEJP010000002.1 coordinate 2,934,114, forward strand.
CATCGACCTGGCCGACGGCCGCGATTTTGTCGCCGGCATCGAGCAACTGAACGCCGAGGCCAGCGAACGCGGTGTATTCGTGACAAGCGGTGCGAGTTCGCTGCCGGCGCTGTCGTCGGCCGTCGTCGATCGCTATCTAAGCCGGTTCTCGCGTCTCGATTCGATCCGTCATGGCATCGGCTCCGGCGCAAGGTCTCCGGGGCTCGCGACGATGCAGGGCGTATTCGGGTATTGCGGAAAGCCGTTTCGCCGGCTGGTGGACGGGCATTGGCAAACTGCTCGCGGCTGGCTCGATTTGCGGCGTTATCCATTCCCCGAGCCTGTCGGCAATCGCCTTCTCGGCAGTTGCGATGTCCCCGATCTGGATCTGTTCCCGCGCCGTTATCCCGATGTGCGTACCGTCACGTTTCACGCCGGCTTCGCCAGCGCGCCCGGACACCTGGTCGTGTGGATGGCGTCGCAACTGGTGCGTGTCGGCCTGATTTCCAGCATCCTGCCGCTCGCAGCACCTCTACATGCGATAAGTCGCTGGCTCGAACCCTTCGTCAGCGACAAAGGGGGAATGTTCGTGTCGCTGGAAGGAGTCGGCCTCGACGGCAAGCCACAAAAACTCGATTGGCATCTCGTCGCGGCAAGAAACCACGGTCCGTACATTCCATGCGGCGCGGCCATCGCGCTCGCGCGAAAACTGGTGCGCGGAGATAGCTTGCCTCGCGGCGCGATGCCCTGCGTCGGTCTGCTCACCGTTGAAGACTACCTCGCCACGTTGCAGGAGTTCGACATTCACGAAGTGCCTGCATGAATACCTATCTCGTCCTCAAATGCATTCACATCCTGAGTTCGACCATTCTGTTCGGTACCGGAATCGGCATCGCATTTTTCAAGTGGATCACTGACCGCAGCGGGGACGTCAGAGCGATCCGCGTCGTAACAGAACGCACTGTGCTGGCTGACTGGGTTTTCACGACCCCTGCCGTCATCCTGCAACCGCTGACTGGTCTCGGCCTCGCTTATCCCGCCGGCTACGCGGTGTTCAGCGGATGGATCTTCTACGCAATTTGCCTGTATCTGCTCGCGGGATGCTGCTGGCTTCCGGTCGTGTGGCTGCAGATACGAATGCGCGATATGGCGCGGATCGCCGATGCAGGAAGTACCGCGCTCCCACCACAGTACTGGCGATACGCGCGCGCCTGGTTCTGGCTGGGCGTGCCGGCCTTCAGCGCTCTCGTCGGCGTGTATTGGTTGATGGTGTCCAAGCCCACGCTATGAATTCGGCTCGCGGCATACGCGTGCGGCAGAGCAAAGCAAAACGCCCCAACGGTAACCCGTTGGGGCGTTTTTTTCAGTCGGATATCGCAGTGGTTCGCGGCAAGCTACAGCAACGAACCACGCGAATCGAACTTGCGCGGATGAACCCGATTAACGCTGTGCAATCGGCTTCGCTTCACGCAGCGTCTCGCCGATGAACAACTGGCGCGGACGGCCAATCTTCTGCTCGGGATCAGCGATCATTTCGTTCCATTGCGCGATCCAGCCGACCGTACGTGCCATCGCGAAGATACACGTGAACATCGACGTCGGGATGCCCAGTGCACGCTGCACGATACCCGAGTAGAAGTCGACGTTCGGGTACAGCTTACGCGACACGAAGTATTCGTCTTCGAGTGCGATCTTTTCGAGTGCCATTGCGAGCTTGAACAGCGGGTCGTCGTGCAGACCCAGTTCTTCGAGCACTTCGTGGCAGGTCTCGCGCATCAGCTTCGCACGCGGATCGTAGTTCTTGTACACGCGGTGACCGAAGCCCATCAGCTTCACGCCCGAGTTCTTGTCCTTGACCTGCTTGATGAACTCAGGAATGTTGTCGACCGAGCCGATTTCTTCCAGCATGTTCAGCGCGGCTTCGTTCGCACCACCGTGCGCCGGGCCCCACAGACATGCGATACCGGCCGCGATACACGCGAACGGATTCGCACCCGACGAACCGGCCAGACGCACGGTCGACGTCGATGCGTTCTGCTCGTGGTCGGCGTGCAGGATCAGGATGCGGTCGAGCGCGCGCACCAGCACGTCGTTGACCTCATACTCTTCGCACGGATTCGAGAACATCATGCGCATGAAGTTCGCGCTATACGACAGGTCGTTCTTCGGATACACGAACGGCTGGCCGATGCTGTACTTGTACGCCATTGCGACCAGCGTCGGCAGCTTCGCGATCATGCGGATCGCCGACACTTCGCGGTGACGCGGATTGGTGATGTCGAGCGAGTCGTGATAGAACGCGGACAGCGCGCCGACCGCGGCGACCAGAATCGCCATCGGGTGCGCATCGCGGCGGAAACCGCGGAAGAAGAACTGCATCTGCTCGTGCACCATCGTGTGCTTCGTGACGGTGTTCACGAACTCTTCCTTCTGCGCGGCATTCGGCAGTTCGCCGTTCAGCAGCAGATAGCAGGTTTCGAGGAAGTCGGCGTTCTGCGCGAGGTTGTCGATCGGGAAGCCGCGATACAGCAGCTCGCCCTTGTCGCCGTCGATGTAGGTGATCGCCGAATTGCACGACGCCGTCGACATGAAGCCCGGATCGTACGTGAACTTGCCGGTCTGGCCGTACAGTTTGCGAATGTCGATTACGTCCGGGCCAATCGTGCCCTTGTAAATCGGCATTTCGACGCTCGGCGAATTGTCGCTGAACGATAGCGTGGCTTTAACATCTGACGGGGTCATAGCACATCCTCAATCGAAGTATGGATACAGGGTTTCGATAATTGCACGCCTGCAACAACGGACTGGCGGCGCTCAAGCGTGGCGCAGCAACTCCAGGACCCGAATCACGTCCGGGTCGGCAAGATCGCCCTCTGGTTCCGTGCGCACGAGCAGCAGGTCCATCAGGTCGTTATCGCTCAGCTCGAGCAGACGTGTGAGAGCGCCCACGTCGGCATCGCTGAGGTCATGCTCATATCGGCTGAAAAAACGCTCGAAAATCAGATCGTTTTCCAGCAGGCCCCGCCGGGAGCGCCAACGAAGACGCGCGCGGCGGAGGGGGTCGGACTGATGCGATGTTTCGTTCATGTCAGTAGCGTCCGGCCACTCCCAGCGATTGGCCGCCCTCTCGGGAAACAGCCAACGCCGGGAGCACCGGGCTATTCATCCTAGACAGTGCGGCGAACCATCAATTCCTTGATCTTGCCGATAGCCTTGGTCGGGTTCAGGCCCTTCGGGCAAACGTCGACGCAATTCATGATCGTGTGGCAACGGAACAGACGGTACGGATCTTCCAGGTTATCGAGACGCTCACCGGTCGCCTGATCGCGGCTGTCGGCGATGAAGCGATAGGCTTGCAGCAGACCGGCCGGGCCGACGAACTTGTCCGGATTCCACCAGAAGCTCGGGCACGACGTCGAGCAGCTCGCGCACAGAATACATTCGTACAGGCCGTCGAGCTCGTCGCGCTCTTCCGGCGACTGCAGACGCTCTTTTTCCGGCGGCGGCGTGTCGTTGATCAGGTACGGCTTGATCGAGTGGTACTGGTTGAAGAACTGCGTGAAGTCGCAGATCAGGTCACGCACGACGGGCAGGCCCGGCAGCGGACGCAGCACGATCTTCTGCGGCAGGTCGTTCAGGTTCGTCAGGCACGCAAGACCGTTCTTGCCGTTGATGTTCATTGCGTCCGAACCGCACACGCCTTCGCGGCACGAGCGGCGGAACGACAAGGTTTCGTCCACTGCCTTGAGCTTGACGAGCGCGTCGAGCAGCATGCGCTCGTGCGAGTCGATATCGATCTCGTACGTCTGCATGCGCGGTGCCGCGTCCTTATCCGGGTCGTAGCGGTAAATTTCAAATGTACGCTTGGCCATTTCTGAATTCCTTTGACTTGTGCCTTAGAAGGTACGCGCTTTCGGCGGCACCGATTCGACGGTCAGCGGTTGCATGTGAACCGGCTTGTAGTCGAGGCGATCGCTTTCGCTGAACCACAGCGTATGGCGCAGCCAGTTTTCGTCGTCGCGATGTTCGAAGTCGTTGTGCGCGTGCGCGCCACGGCTTTCCTTGCGCGCTTCGGCGGAGACCATCGTGGCGCGCGCCACTTCGATCAGGTTCGCCACTTCGAGCGCTTCGACACGGGCCGTGTTGAAGACCTTCGACTTGTCCTTCAGATGGATGTTGTCGACGCGCGCAGCCACTTCGCGGATCGCTTCGACGCCTTCCGACAGCAGGGCCGACGTACGGAACACGCCAGCGTGCTTCTGCATCGTGCCGCGGATGTCGTTCGCGACCGATTGCGCGTACTCGCCCGACGACGAGTTGTCCAGCTTCGCCAGACGCGACAGCGCGAAGTCGGCGGCATCGGCCGGCAGCGGCTTGTGTTCTTTCAGTTCCTTCACGTGCTTGACGATGTGGTTGCCGGCTGCGCGGCCGAACACCACGAGGTCGAGCAGCGAGTTCGTGCCGAGACGGTTCGCGCCGTGCACCGACACGCACGAGCATTCGCCCACTGCGTAGAAACCGTTGACCACTTCTTCGTGGCCGCTCGGCGTACCGACGACCTGACCGTGGATATTGGTCGGGATACCGCCCATCTGGTAGTGAATGGTCGGGATAACCGGGATCGGCTCTTTAATGCAGTCGACGTTCGCGAACTTCAGCGCGATTTCGCGGATCGACGGCAGACGCTTCATGATCGTCTCGGCGCCGATGTGCGACAGGTCGAGCAGCACGTGATCCTTGTTCGGACCCACGCCGCGGCCTTCCTTGATTTCCTGGTCCATCGAACGCGAAACGAAGTCGCGCGGCGCCAGATCCTTCAGCGTCGGCGCGTAGCGCTCCATGAAACGCTCGCCGTTCGAGTTGCGCAGAATGCCGCCTTCGCCGCGCACGCCTTCGGTAATCAGCACGCCCGCGCCGGCCACGCCGGTCGGGTGGAATTGCCAGAATTCCATGTCCTGCAGCGCGACACCCGAGCGTGCCGCCATGCCGAGGCCGTCACCGGTGTTGATGAACGCGTTGGTGGATGCCGCGAAGATCCGGCCCGCGCCGCCCGTGGCGAACAGCGTGGTCTTGCCTTCGAGGATGTAGACGTCGCCGGTTTCCATTTCCAGCGCGGTCACGCCGAGCACGTCGCCGTCGGCGTCGCGGATCAGGTCCAGCGCCATCCATTCGACGAAGAACTGCGTCTTGGCCGCGACGTTCTGCTGATACAGCGTGTGCAGCAGCGCGTGACCGGTACGGTCAGCCGCCGCGCAGGCGCGTTGCACCGGCTTTTCGCCGTAGTTGGCGGTGTGGCCGCCGAACGGGCGCTGATAGATCGTGCCGTCCGCGTTACGGTCGAACGGCATGCCGAAGTGTTCGAGTTCGTAGACGGCGTTCGGTGCTTCACGGCACATGAACTCGATCGCGTCCTGGTCGCCGAGCCAGTCGGAGCCCTTGATCGTGTCGTAGAAGTGATAGTGCCAGTTGTCTTCGCTCATGTTGCCGAGCGAAGCGCCGATGCCGCCCTGGGCAGCCACCGTGTGCGAACGCGTCGGGAACACTTTGGACAGCACGCAGACCGACAGACCGGCGCGCGCGAGTTGCAGCGACGCGCGCATCCCCGAGCCGCCCGCGCCGACGATGACCACGTCGAAGCGGCGACGCGGCAGAGAATTCTTGATTGCAACCATTCTTTTATACTCTCCACAGAATCTGCGCGGCGTAGCCCGCACATGCGAGCAGCCAGACGATCGTCAGCGCCTGAAGGGCGAGGCGGGTGCCAACGGGCTTCACGTAGTCCATCCAGATGTCGCGAATACCGACCCACGCGTGATAGAACAGCGACAGAAGCGTGACGAACGTCGCGAGCTTCATCCACTGGGTTGCGAAGATCGCTGCCCAGCCGTCGTACGAGAAGTTGCGCCCGGCAAAGAACCACACGAGCAGGATCACCGTGTAGATCGCCATGATGCAGGCGGTGATGCGTTGCGCGAGCCAGTCGCGCAGACCGTAGTGCGCGCCGACGACGAGACGCTTCGAACCGATTCGGTTATTGGCTGACATTTTTTAGAATGCTCCGAACAGTTTTGCCGCGAATGCGATGGTGAGCAGCGACGACACGACGAACACGACGACGGAGGTCGACTTGCCCTTCTCCTTCGACACCGCATCGTGGTTGGTATCCATCACAAGGTGACGGACGCCGGCGCAGAAGTGGAACAGGAAAGCCCACGCCAGAACGAGCGTGATCAGCTTGACGATGATGTTGGAGAGGAAGGCCTTGAAAACTTCGAAGCTAAGTTCGGAAGTCAGGCTTTGATCGAAGAGGTACAGCAGGAACGGAAGGAAAACAAACAACAAGGCACCGCTAGCGCGATGCAAAATCGACACGCGCCCCGCTAGCGGGAGACGGTACGCCGTCAATATTTGCCCAATACCGATGTTCCGGAATTCCGGCCTCGGTTTTTTTACGGCTTCTGCCATGCTAGACCCCTACTATGTAGTCACACTAATCCGCAATTTTAGCGCCTTTTTATATCGCGCTGCAGCGAAAACCACTGCTGGTCCATTGCGGCACGAGCAATAAAGCACCATCTACCTGACGGGCACGCGTGTGGGACGCCGCGCCTCGTTTCAGCCCGATTCAGCTCAGATCGTTCTGATAGTAATACCCGGTTGTGACATACCAACCTCGTCGGACTTCGACAGGCCGATCCCCATAGGTATAGGACACGCGGTCGACCGACAGCAGCGGAAAACCCGCCGGCACCCGCAGCAGGTCCGCCACGGAGGGCTCCGCGGCAACCGCGCGGATCTTTTCCGTCGCGCGAATCATGCGGGTGCCGAATTCCGTCTCGAACATCGCGTAGAGAGGCCCCTTGTACTCCGACAGCCGCTCGAGCGTGAGCCCGCGGAACACGGCGCCGGGCAGCCAGATTTCGTCGAGCACGGTGACTTCGCCGTCGAACTGCAGCAGACGCTTGATCAGTACGACAGGATCGGCCGGCTTCAGATCGAGTTGCCGGGCGATCTCGGCCGATGCACGCAGCCGCCGGCATTCGAGCAGCTGGCTCACGTGCGGATGCTCGGCGCCGTCGTCGGCGAGCAGCCTCAGGAAGCGGAACTGCGCGCGCTCTTCATTGTGCGTTGCAACGAAAGTGCCCTTGCCCTGACGGCGCACCAGCAGATTATCGGCGGCAAGTTCGTCGATCGCCTTGCGCACCGTACCTTGGCTCACCTTGTAGCGTGCCGCCAGTTCGACTTCACTGGGAATGATCTCGCCCGGCTTCCATTCGCCGCTTTCGAGGCCTTGCGTGATCAGCCCTTTGATCTGCTGATATAAGGGGCTGAAAGTAGGCGACGCGGCAGGAGCGATGACGGATACACCTTCGCCCGCGGCCCCCTGGCCATTCGGATTCACAGGATTCGCCGGGTTCGAATTCATCCGCGCATTTCATCATAAAGGGCTGGGGCACGTCTAGGGTTTTCCCCGCAATAGATGTGTCTTATATAAGACATAAGATACTGTTGACTTTGTCTTTGCCGACTCCTACACTCCTTGTCGAGCAAGGGTTTGCGGGGTTTTTCGGGCACTGTTTGTTGCAGTGCCGCGACGCTCTGGCAGCCACTCTGCACCATGCCGCTTCTTCCGCAGTTCAGGTTTCGATTCGCCGCCATCCGTTGTATTCACTGGCCAGGACGCTTGCCGAAACGCGCTGTTTGCAGGAGTCGGCATCATGCAGCGGCGCCCTCGGCATCGCCGTCCCGTCCCGCTCGGCAGTACAGGTTTCCGGCATGGCGGTCTTGCCGCGGCGCGCCGCCCGGTTTCCGGCCTATACCGGACCGCACGCGAATCGTGCAGTGAATTCCGCCGTGTTTCATAACGCTACGCTGAACGCGCATATAGAATGGCGTTTTTCCTAGCGTCTAACGCATCGTCCTGGAGATTTCTCAATGGCTAAGCCCGCAAAGCGTGTTGCCGTCACCGGCGCCGCAGGTCAAATCGCTTACTCCCTGCTGTTCCGCATCGCCAATGGCGATCTGCTCGGCAAGGACCAGCCGGTGGTCCTGCAGCTGCTCGATCTGCCGCAAGCGCAAGCCGCCGTCAAAGGCGTCGTGATGGAACTGGATGATTGCGCATTCCCGCTGCTGTCGGGCGTCGTGATCACGGACGACCCGAAGGTCGCGTTCAAGGACGCCGACATCGCTCTGCTCGTCGGCGCGCGTCCGCGTTCGAAGGGTATGGAGCGTAAGGATCTGCTGTCGGCCAACGCCGAAATCTTCACGGTTCAGGGCAAGGCGCTGAACGAAGTCGCCAGCCGCGACGTGAAGGTGCTGGTGGTCGGCAACCCGGCCAACACGAACGCGTACATCGCGATGAAGTCGGCTCCGGATCTGCCGAAGAAGAACTTCACGGCCATGCTGCGTCTGGACCACAACCGCGCGCTGTCGCAACTGGCCGCCAAGTCGGGCAAGCCGGTCGCTTCGATCGAAAAGCTGGCCGTGTGGGGCAACCACTCGCCGACCATGTACCCGGACTTCCGCGTCGCCACGGCAGAAGGTCAGGACCTGACCAAGCTGATCAACGACGAAGAATGGAACCGCAACACGTTCATCCCGACCGTCGGCAAGCGCGGCGCGGCGATCATCGAAGCGCGCGGCCTGTCGTCGGCGGCTTCGGCAGCTAACGCTGCGATCGACCACGTGCGTGACTGGGTTCTGGGCACGAACGGCAAGTGGGTCACGATGGGCATTCCGTCGGACGGCTCGTACGGCATTCCGGAAGACATCATCTACGGCGTGCCGGTCACGTGCGAAAACGGCGAGTACAAGCGCGTCGAAGGTCTGGCAATCGACGCGTTCTCGCGCGAAAAGATGGACGGCACGCTGCAGGAACTGCTCGAAGAGCGCGACGGCGTTCAACATCTGCTGGGCTAAGCACTCGATGCGGAAGAACCGGAACTCCGAAGCGGTATCGCGGCGGGTTCCGGTTTTTTTCGTGCGAATTGCCAGGCGAATTGCGGTTGAAAGACGGCAATTCGCATCTGATCCGAACGTGTTTTGCCGTTGCCCGACGGCGCTCACGCAGAGCACGTCCGGATCCGGTTTTCTCTAATCCTCACCCACGCCCCACACGCCGAAGATGCGCGTTCTGACACCCGCCGAAGTGCTGTTTGACGGCGAAGCGCCGCCTGCTGTGCTGCCTGCCTGCGATCACTACGCCGGCAGCGAAAAGCTGATGCTGAAGTCGCTCGCGTTGCAGCAGCAACTCGGCCCGGTGTTCGACATCACGCTCGATTGCGAAGACGGCGCTCAGGTCGGCCGCGAGGCCGAACACGCGGAACTGGTCGCGTCGCTGCTGGGCAGCGAGCATGACCGCTTCGGCCGCGTCGGCGTGCGGATCCACGACTTTGCTCACGCGCACTGGCGCGACGACGTGCGCCTGATACTGCGCGCCGCGAAGCGAGCACCTGCTTACATCACGCTGCCGAAAATCCGCAACGTGCCCGATGCCGCCGAAATGATCGCGTTCATCGAGGCGACGCGGCGCGAGCTCGGCATCGCGCAACCGGTGCCGGTGCAACTGCTGGTCGAAACCCACGGTGCGCTCACGCGCGTGTTCGACCTCGCCGCACTGCCGGGCGTCGAAGCGCTGAGCTTCGGCCTGATGGATTTCGTGTCCGCGCACGACGGTGCGATTCCCGATACCGCGATGCGCTCGCCGGGCCAGTTCGACCATCCGCTGGTGCGGCGCGCGAAGCTCGAAATCTCGGCGGCCTGCCATGCTTACGGCAAGGTGCCGTCGCACAACGTCAGCACCGAAGTGCGCGACATGAGCGTGGTCGCGAACGACGCACAGCGCGCCCGCAACGAATTCGGCTATACGCGGATGTGGAGCATCCACCCGGCGCAGATCGAGGCGATCGTCGCCGCGTTCGCGCCGCGTGACGAAGAAATCACGACGGCCACCGAAATCCTGTTGGCCGCGCAGTCCGCGCAATGGGGGCCGACACGTTACGGCGATACGCTGCACGATCGTGCGAGTTATCGCTATTACTGGTCGGTGCTGCGTCGCGCGCAAGCTACGGGGCGCGCCGTACCGCGGGAAGCGGCGCCGCTCTTTGCGAAAGTAGGTACTAACGGACAGTCCGTGGCATGAACGGCGTGGGGCAAACGGCGGCCACAAACCCGCGGATGAGCCAGCACACAGGAGAAGGCGGAAGATGAGCGAGACGACGAAAGCCACTGGCGCAGCAGACGGCAACGAAACGCAAAGCGGCTTCAAACCGAAGAAATCCGTCGCGCTGTCCGGCGTGACCGCGGGCAACACCGCGCTGTGCACGGTCGGCAAGACCGGCAACGATCTGCATTACCGTGGCTACGACATTCTCGATATCGCCGGCGCGTGCGAATTCGAGGAAATCGCTTATCTGCTGGTGCACGGCAAGCTGCCGAACCAGGCCGAACTGGGCGCTTACAAAACCAAACTGAAAGCGCTGCGCGGCCTGCCCGCGAACGTGAAGGCCGTACTCGAATGGATCCCGGCCGCCGCGCACCCAATGGACGTGATGCGCACCGGCGTGTCCGCGCTCGGCACCGTGCTGCCCGAGAAGGACGACCACAATCTGCCTGGCGCGCGCGATATCGCCGACAAACTGATGGCTTCGCTCGGCTCGATGCTGCTGTACTGGTATCACTACTCGCACAACGGCAAGCGCATCGAGGTCGAAACCGACGACGATTCGATCGGCGGCCACTTCCTGCATCTGCTGCACGGCGTGGAGCCGTCGAAGTCGTGGGTCGACGCGATGCACGTGTCGCTGAACCTGTATGCCGAGCATGAATTCAACGCATCGACGTTCACCGGCCGCGTGATCGCGGGCACGGGCTCGGACATGTATTCGGCGATCACCGGCGCGATCGGCGCGCTGCGCGGCCCGAAGCACGGCGGCGCGAACGAGGTCGCGTTCGAGATCCAGTCGCGCTACCAGACGCCCGACGAAGCAGAAGCCGATATCCGTCGCCGCGTGGAAAACAAGGAAGTCGTGATCGGCTTCGGCCACCCGGTGTACACGATCTCCGATCCGCGCAACAAGGTGATCAAGGACGTCGCGAAGAAGCTGTCGAAGGACGCGGGCAACACGAAGCTGTTCTCGATCGCCGAACGTCTCGAATCGGTGATGTGGGACGCGAAGAAGATGTTTCCGAATCTGGACTGGTTCAGCGCGGTGTCGTATCACATGATGGGCGTCCCGACCGCGATGTTCACGCCGGTCTTCGTGATCGCGCGCACAGCCGGCTGGAGCGCGCACATCATCGAGCAGCGCATCGACAACAAGATCATCCGTCCGAGCGCGAATTACACCGGACCCGAGAATTTAAAGTTCGTGCCGCTAAATAGGAGAAAATAGCGGCGCTGCGCGCTCCATAGCGCGTGCAGTTCACCCCGCGCGGCCGCCGGACCGGTCGTCCGCGCACTGCTCACTGATTTCAGATAGAAAGGTTTTCTCCATGAAAAAGCTGATGATCGCCGCTGTGATCGGCGCCCTGTCCACGACGATGCTGTCCGTCGCGACTGACGCCGCCGCAGCGGACACGGCCACCACCACGACCGCGAAAAAGCCGGTTGCGAAGAAGGCTGTCGCCAAGCGTCCGGAACCGCGCCGCCTGATCAAGCGCAAGCCGAATCCGGCGAAGGAAGCGAAGGTCGATCCGGTTCCGGAAGGCTCGGAAAAGTGGTCCTGCAAGGATGGCCTTGCTTTCGAAATGAAAGGCGACATGAAGCGTGACCAGATCGTCACGGTTCACTGGGCGGACAAGAACTACAACCTGCCGCGTGAAACCACCACGACCGGCGCGGACCGTTTCCACGACGCCGCCACCGGTATGGATCTGGTCGTGATCCCGACCAAGGCCATGCTGTTCCAGGACAAGGACAGCTCGCGTCTCGCCGACGAGTGCAAGACGGCTGCGATGGAACAAGGCGCGCCGGCTGCAACGCAATCGAACGCGATCAACAAGACCAGCAACTGATCCCGCCATCAGGAACGCTCCCCGATGTCTGCTCCGATCTCCAACGTACGACCCGCCCCGGACTCCGTCCTGGTCGACATCGTCGACTACGTGCTGGATTACCGGATCGACAGCGCACTCGCGCTGGAAACCGCGCGTCATTGCCTGATCGACACGCTTGGTTGCGGACTCGAAGCGCTCACCTACCCGGCCTGCACCAAGCTGATGGGACCGATCGTGCCGGGCACGATCGTCCCCAACGGCGCGAAGGTGCCGGGCACGTCGTTCCAGCTGGACCCGGTTCAGGCCGCCTTCAACATCGGCGCGATGATCCGCTGGCTCGACTTCAATGACACCTGGCTCGCCGCCGAATGGGGCCATCCGTCGGATAACCTGGGCGCGATTCTCGCAACGGCCGACTGGCTTTCACGCACCGCCATCGCAGCAGGCAAAGCGCCGCTGACGATGCAAGACGTCCTGATCGCGATGATCAAGGCGCACGAAATTCAAGGCTGCATCGCGCTCGAGAACTCGTTCAACAAGGTCGGCCTCGATCACGTGCTGCTCGTCAAGCTCGCTTCGACCGCGGTGGCCGGCCAGATGATCGGCCTCACGCGCGACGAGCTGATCAACGCGGTATCGCAGGCGCTCGTCGATGGGCAGGCGCTGCGCACCTACCGCCATGCACCGAACACGGGCTCGCGCAAATCGTGGGCCGCCGGCGACGCGACCTCGCGCGCGGTCCGCCTCGCGCTGATTTCGAAGACCGGCGAGATGGGCTATCCGTCGGTGCTCACCGCGAAAACGTGGGGCTTCTACGACGTACTGTTCAACGGCAACGCGTTCCAGTTCCAGCGTCCGTACGGCTCGTACGTGATGGAAAACGTGTTGTTCAAGATTTCGTTTCCGGCCGAATTCCACGCGCAGACCGCTGCCGAAGCGGCGCTCGCACTGCATGCACAATTGAACGCGGCGGGCAAGCGCGTCGAAGACATTCGCCGCATCACGATTCGCACGCACGAAGCGGCAATCCGCATCATCGATAAAAAAGGCCCGCTGAACAATCCGGCCGATCGCGATCATTGCATCCAGTACATGATCGCGGTGCCGCTGATTCACGGCCGCCTGACCGCCGCCGATTACGAAGATTCAGTCGCGCAGGACGCACGTATCGACACGCTGCGCGCCAAGATGGAATGCGTCGAAGACCCGCAGTTCACGAAGGATTATCACGACCCGGAGAAGCGTTCGATCGCCAATGCACTGACGATCGAATTCAACGACGGGTCGACATTCGATGAAGTCGTAGTCGAATACCCGATCGGTCATAAGCGCCGTCGCGAGGACGGTATCCCGTTGCTGGTCGAGAAGTTCAGGACCAACCTCGCGCGGCGCTTTCCGGTCAAGCAGCAACTGGCGATTCTCGACGTGTCGCTCGATCAGGCGAGGCTCGAAGCAATGCCGGTCAATGAATACGTCGATCTGTACGTCATCTAGGTTAAGTACTGTAGTTCCGCGATCCAAACCAAGGAAAACACCATGGCCCACAACCTCCACAAAACGCTCAAGGAATTCGACAGCGGTTCCGGCAAAGGCAAGTTCTACTCCCTGCCGCAACTCGGCAAGGCACTGAACCTCAAGATCGACCGCCTGCCGGTTTCGATCCGTATCGTGCTGGAATCGGTGCTGCGTAACTACGACGGCAAGAAGATCGCCGAAGAACACATCACGCAACTCGCGAACTGGAAGCCGACCGCATCGCGCGTCGACGAAATCCCGTTCGTCGTGTCGCGCGTCGTGCTGCAGGACTTCACCGGCGTGCCGCTGCTCGCCGACATCGCTGCAATGCGCGGCGTCGCAAAGGCCGTCGGCAAGAACCCGAAGTCGATCGAGCCGCTGGTGCCGGTCGATCTCGTCGTCGACCACTCGGTGCAGATCGACCACTTCCGCGAGAAGGGCGCGCTCGACCTGAACATGAAGCTGGAATTCCAGCGCAATAACGAGCGCTACCAGTTCATGAAGTGGGGCATGCAGGCGTTCGACACGTTCAAGGTCGTGCCGCCGGGCGTCGGTATCGTTCACCAGGTGAACCTCGAATACCTCGCACGCGGCGTGCACAAGAAGGCTGACGGCGCGGACACCGTGTACTACCCGGATTCGCTGGTCGGCACCGACAGCCACACCACGATGATCAACGGCATCGGCGTGGTCGGCTGGGGCGTGGGCGGCATCGAAGCGGAAGCCGGCATGCTCGGCCAGCCGGTGTACTTCCTGACGCCGGACGTCGTCGGCGTGAACCTGAAGGGCAAGCTGCGCGAAGGCGTGACTGCGACCGACCTCGTGCTGACGATCACCGAACTGCTGCGTAAGGAAAAGGTTGTCGGCAAGTTCGTCGAGTTCTTCGGCGAAGGCACGCGTTCGCTGTCGGTGCCGGACCGCGCGACGATCGGCAACATGGCGCCGGAATACGGCGCGACGATGGGCTTCTTCCCGGTCGACGAAAAGACCATCGACTTCTTCCACGGCACGGGCCGCACGGACGCAGAAATCTCCGCGTTCGAAAACTACTTCAAGGCGCAGGAGCTGTTCGGCATCCCGGCCGATGGCGACATCGACTACACGAAGGTCGTCACGCTCGATCTGGGCACGGTCGCGCCGTCGCTGGCAGGTCCGAAGCGTCCGCAAGACCGCATCGAAATCGGCAATGTGAAGTCGACCTTCTCCGACCTGTTCTCGAAGCCGGTCGCTGAAAACGGTTTCGCGAAGAAGCCGGCGGACCTCGATGCAACCTACACGACGAGCAACGGCGTCGACGTGAAGAACGGCGACATCCTGATCGCCGCGATCACGTCGTGCACGAACACGTCGAACCCGAGCGTGCTGCTGGCCGCCGGTCTGCTCGCGAAGAAGGCTGTCGAAGCCGGCCTGACGGTCGCTCCGCACATCAAGACGTCGCTGGCTCCGGGATCGCGTATCGTCACCGAGTACCTGACGAAGACCGACCTGCTGAAGTACCTCGACAAGCTCGGCTTCACGCTGGCCGCTTACGGTTGCACGACCTGTATCGGTAACGCGGGCGATCTGACGCCGGAACTGAACGAAGCGATCACGAAGAACGACATCGTCGCGGCAGCGGTGCTGTCGGGCAACCGTAACTTCGAAGCGCGTATTCACCCGAACCTGCGCGCGAACTTCCTCGCGTCGCCGCCGCTGGTCGTCGCCTACGCGATCGCCGGCAACATCACGCGCGACCTGATGACCGAGCCGGTCGGCAAGGGCAAGGGCGGCAAGGACATCTACCTGGGCGACATCTGGCCGACCAGCGACGAAGTCAACGCGCTGCTGAAGTACGCGATGGATGCCGACGTGTTCCGCAAGAACTACTCGCAGCTCACGAAGAAGGGTGACCTGTGGAGCAAGATCGAGGGCGAGGAAGGTCAGGTCTACGACTGGCCGAAGTCGACCTACATCGCCGAGCCGCCGTTCTTCGGCAAGGACTTCTCGATGACGCCGGCCACCAGCATCGAACAGGTCAAGGGCGCGCGCGCACTGGGCATCTTCGGTGACTCGGTGACGACCGACCACATCAGCCCGGCGGGCTCGATCAAGGAAGACTCGCCGGCAGGCAAGTGGCTGAAGGAAAACGGCGTGCAGAAGGCCGACTTCAATAGCTACGGCTCGCGCCGCGGCAACCACGACGTGATGATGCGCGGCACGTTCGCGAACGTCCGCGTCAAGAACCTGATGATCCCGGCGAAGGCGGACGGCACGCGCGTTGAAGGCGGCCTGACGATTCATCAGCCGAGCGGCGAACAGCTGTCGATTTACGACGCAGCGATGAAGTACATCGACGCCGGCACGCCGACCGTCGTGTTCGCGGGCGAAGAGTACGGCACGGGCTCGTCGCGCGACTGGGCCGCGAAGGGCACGCAACTGCTGGGCGTGAAGGTCGTGGTCGCACGCAGCTTCGAGCGGATCCACCGTTCGAACCTGGTCGGCATGGGCGTTCTGCCGCTGCAGTTCAAGGGCTCGGACAGCATCCAGTCGCTCGGCATCACCGGCGAAGAAACGTACGACATCGAAGGCCTCGGCGACGACTTCAAGCCGCAACAGGACGTCACGCTGGTGATCCACGGCAAGGACGGCAGCGAGAAGCGCGTGCAGGTGCTGCTGCGTGTCGATACGCCGATCGAAGTCGACTACTACAAGCACGGCGGGATTCTGCCGTTCGTGCTGCGTTCGCTGCTGGCTGCTTAAGCCTGGCCGCAACGCAAGCGGCCTTGCTGCTTTGCAGGGGCTGCGTCCTGTGGAGGGCGCAGCCGACTTTGAAGCCCGACTTCGGTCGGGCTTTTTTTATGGTCGGCTCGATAAAGATGTCGAATCCGGCGGCCCCCCGAGTGCTTCGCGTGCGCAAGCGCCCGATTAGAAAGACCTGGCGCATGGACACGACGTATATTCGCGTCAAAGGCGGATGGCGATATCTTTATAGGGTCGTGGAGATGGAAGGCAGCGCCATCGACTTTCCGCAGCTCGCGCATCGGGACAAGACTGCAGCTCGGCGGTACTTTGAGAAATCAATCGCGCAAAATGGCGCGCCTGAACCGGTGATCATCGACAAAAGCGGTGCCCCTCGCACCGCGCTCGAAGAGATCAATGTCAATCGTGAAACATCCATCAATATCCGCCAGTCGAGATATCCCAACAATCTGGTCGAGCAGGACCATCGTGCGATCAAGCTACGAACAGGAATCGTATTGGGTCAAGACTTTTCATTGTGCCCGAATTCGCCTGGCGGGAATCGAACTGATGCACATGCTCGCGAAAGGAAAGATGACGTGCGCTCGGGAACCCCATCCGTCAGCCGCTGATCAATTTTTCGACCTCGCAATACAAGTTGGACTTGGCGTATCCATCTCGCTCGACCATCGATCCCTACCGCGACAAAGCCGCTCAAACCGGGGCGGTCGTTCGCGCTAGCGGACGTTCAACGTCCAAGCCAAATTTGCGCTAGATCCTAATTGTTTGATCAACTATCCGGGCCTTAGCGATTTCACAACTTTCAAGTTCCAGCAAAACAAGTACTTCACACATGACGCCAATTTTCCTCCACTGCAAGTACTTGATATAGCAGGTCTGTGCTGGTGGATAGTGAGTCGGGAGGCGATGCCATCGCTCATTATTCGTCAAAATCCAGAGAATTCCCTCAAGCACGCTGCGAGGATGCCTACGTGGGCGGCCGGAACGCTGCACCTCATCATGAGGAAAGAGATGAGCTATTTTTTGCCAAGCCTCGTCGGAAATATAAGTGCGCTCATTCATACAGTTGATCGGTGAGTCCAAGTTTAGAAAACCCGATGACGATGAACTTGCGATGTGTCGCTGTAGCAATATCGCAGCTTCCGCAACCTCAGCGACAAGTTATATCCAGATGCTTAAAAAAAACAGGATTTCGATCACCATAAGGGGCAAAACGATGGTCCAAATTAGTGTTCGCCAGAGACGATCACTGTCTGAAGAAACGGCAGATAGGCGGTCGTTCATCTGACGATGCTGGCGACGACCAGCAAGCATCGAACGAGTGCGCATACATTCAGATTTGGACCTTTCACGAGTATTCAGCACTTCTTCCATGTCACTATTCAAATGCGGATGAATATGGACGGACAGCCTCATGAAGAGCCAGCTCGAACAGGCTCTTAGCGCGAGACCAGTCGAGCAAACATTCGCTCAAAAACTTCGTCGATTCTCATTCGCAAAAACGATCACGTTCTCGCCTTCGCAATGCTGCTCATCGCGTCGACACGCGATCGCGCTCCGATCCTCGACAGGAATTCAGTATTTCACGGGGCTTGATGTTCGTCAAATATATTTGACATAGATCAATCTGTGAGCATTTAAAAATACGTAGCGCTTCGAGAAAATCCGTTGTGCGCGTGTAACTGGAACGGTTCTAGCGAGCCAAGCGGTCGCAGTCGAGATCCTTACTCCAGCCGATCTGCTTCCACTGACCCCGCGGCCCGTGCAAAGAGGTCGCCAATGATCGGATCACCGTAGCGATTCGGACATGAGTCAAACGAAAATCCGCGAGTCGGTGTTGTGGTGTGCAGACGAGATGACGCGATAACAGTTGATATCGTTGATTCAAATCAATCGTCATCCCCCTTCTGGCGAGCTTAATACAAAGAGTGGGCAGCACTCGCGTGCCCTTAGCCAGACGACCATTCGTCTGCAACGCGAAGGCTGCCACAAAGCTCTGAACGGAAGGAGAAGGAAATGACTCCCCGACCGCAGCAACCTTCGATAGTTCGCCTCAGGTACTCGCCCTATGTGATGAACTACCCAACCCGGTACGAATGCCGCATGACGCTTAGGCGTTCTGCGGTTTGTCAAATACATTTGACTTGAAGAAAGCGGCATGAAATACTGGCGGATTCAACCGGTCGATGCAACGATTTGGTTAAATCGCTCAGCCGGCGTATCGAAGTCTAGTGTTTTTCGGGGACGTTCGTTGAGCCGCCTGGCGACGGCATCCAGTCCGGCCTGTGAGTAAGCAGACAGATCAGTACCCTTGGGGAAGTATTGCCTCAGAAGCCCATTCGTATTTTCGTTCGAACCGCGTTGCCAGGGATGATGTGGGTCGCAGAAATAGACCTCAATGTCGGTTGCAACGCTAAAGCGGTGGTGCTCCGCCATTTCCGATCCCCTGTCCCACGTCAGCGATCTATAGAGTTCTCTCGGGAGTTTGCTGGCGTGTCGTATCAGCGCGTCGACCACAGCCGCAGAATCCTTGCTGGGCACTTTTACCAGCATCACGAATCGACTTTGACGTTCGACGAGAGTTGCAATCTGGCTCGTCGCGTTGCCATACAGCAAGTCACCTTCCCAGTGCCCAGGTATTGCGCGATCCTCCGCCGTCGCGGGGCGTTCACTGATCGACACGGCGTCGCGAATGTTCGTGCGACCCTCAGTTTTCAGTGTGTGATGACGGGATCGGCGCATGGTTCGAAAGCGTCGCAAGTGCTCAAGCAGTTCTTTTTTCAGGGCACCACGAGCTTGAATATAGAGGCTCCGGTAGATTGTCTCGTGCGACACCAGATAGTCCTTGTTGACCGCATAAGCATGCCTGAGCCAACCGGCAATCTGCTCAGGGGACCACTGCAACTTCAGCTTTGCAGCGACAACTCGCGCCAGCGTCTGGTTTCGCATAAGTTTGCAAACCTTCGGCCGTCGTGCCCGCTGCCACGCGATCGCATCCGCCTGGCTTGCCCGATAGCCCTGGCTGCCCCCGTTGCGCTGCAACTCACGACTTATAGTGGAAGGGGCGCGTCCCAGCCTGGCTGCTATTGACCGGATCGACAATCCGGACACCAGTGAACGGGAAATCTCCTCGCGCTCCGCGAGCGTCAATGCCTGTGGCGCACGGTGCCTTTGCGGCGGCTGGATGCCACCGTTCTCCGATAGTATTCGCTGAATCGAAGAATGGCCCCGATCAAACAGTTTGGCAATCTGATGAATCGTATCGCCCTTGCGCCATCGGTCCCACATCAGCGCTTTCTGGGTCTCGGAGTAATAAATTCTCGGTCGCTGTTTCATTTGCAACTCCTCCGCTGCTCACGCAGATTCTAGGTGTTGCATCGACCGGTTGAATCCGTCGTGCTTTGCGTTCATTCGTCAACAGACCAAGCATGTTGTTATTCAAAAGCGTGGCTCTTGAACGAACGGCGTCCCAAGCGGTATCGTCCCTGGGAGGCTTCGTTTGAGTGGAGCTCTTGCACGGTTCTGCCTTCCGCCTTCGCTGGCTGAGGAGAGGAAATTGATCTCCCGTTCTCAGCCTCTCGACGGCGAACAGTTTGCAGCCTGCCAAATCACATTCTTGCAGGATCTGTTCGGGTATCGCGAATATCTGCGGGGGCGCGCGCGCGAGACACCGACTATAGACGCGTTCCTTCCTGTCTTCGTGACACTACTCGAGACCATGGAGATAAACGCGCCCGAGGAAGCGCAGAACTGCGCACATCAACTGACGCGGATCATCCAGATTTTGTTTCCGGTCAAACAGGCAAGAGGTTCGCTCCTTAGCGACACGCTGGAAGATCCAGGCCAGACCGCTGCGGAGTAAGCCAAGCATTTCACGAGCTGGCCGCCCGTGTCTGGAACCTGGGCTGCGCTCGGCGCAAAGTCGAGTCCATTATCGCTACCGGTCCCGCCTTCACGAAACATTCTGCGCACTCGGGCTCGCAAGCCCGCGGATGGAATAATTGTCGAAATCGACGTGGACATGGTTGCTTCTGAAAACGCAGCGTCTTCGCATGCTTTTTTGTAAGGACCCCCTCAAGAAAAACGCCGCAGATGCGACATTTGACGATCTCCTGATCTGGATCGGCGTGATCCTTGCATTTTTTCTGTCCCTGATCCTCATGATAGCCGTCTTGTCAGTTTGGACATGATGCCTCGCCCTAATCGGATAAGCGCATATAGCCTATTGGCCAGATGTCGGAAAACAGCCGGATTCCGGTTGTAAGCTTCCCATCAAACGGGATCGTCGGCCCATCTGTGATATGAATATCGCCGGAATCAAAAAGAGTTCTGCTGCTTTTCGAATGCTTCGCTGCAAATGTGCGAAACTTGAGGCAATTGAAGCCACTTGTGCCATTTGATAACCGTGCGTGACTGGTATACATTGTTTGACAACGTCAAAGCGTTGGCCGGCCTAAGCAGCGACGCCCAGCTTGCAGAAGCACTCAATCTCACGCGTTCACAAATCTCCGCGTGGCGCACTGGCAAGAGCGATCTAGGCACCCTGGCGAAACTTCGCATGCTTGACGTGCTCGGCCAAGATGATGTCCGATCCGCCGTGCTGAGCCTTCTGCCGGATAGAGACCGCAGTTCGCTGATCAGTCAACACCTCGAACTGGCCGCGCGAGTAGCACGAGGTATTCAGCAACAAAACTCACCGTCACATCGATCTCAGACCTCGGAACGTTTCGCGGGCAGCAACTGGATGCTGGACTCGCTACCCGATTCAGAACTTGTACGCCTGCGAAAGCACCTCAGGCCTGTCGAGATGACGCTCGGCCAGGTCGTGTATCACCAGGGCGAGCGTATTGAGACCGTCTATCTGCCGACAACAGCGATCTTCGCGATCTTCCGTCTGACACCAGCGGGCGAGTCGCTCGGCGTTGCACTTGTGGCCAACGAAGGACTGATGGGTTTCTCTGCGTGCATGGGCGAGCCACATGCATCGAATCAAGTCGTGGTACAGAGCGCCGGCTTTGCATATCAGCTCAGCGTCGATGTGCTACGGCGTGAGCTTGCCAGTACGGTAGCTCTCCAGAGCCTGATCATGCGATACGCCCAGATGTTAATGACGCAAATGGCCCAGATCGCGGTATGCGCTCACCGTCACTCTCCCCGCGAGCAATTATGCAGATGGATGCTCCAGACACTTGATCACCTGGATTCGACAGAAATTCACGCGAGCAAAAAGGTCTTCCCGCGCATACTTGGCACGCATGGTGCACAAGCTGTCGAAGAACTCAAAAAAATGGACCAGGATGGCGTTGTTCGATATCGCCCGGGGGTTATCAAGGTGATCGATCATTCGTATATCAACGACAGCGCGTGCCAATGCTATGCCTCGTTGAAGAACGAATATAAGCGCCTCCTGATGCCGGCTTGACGATTCCCCTAGCTTTCCGTCTATACGTCAGAAGACAAAGAGAGCCGCACGTCAGCGTGCGACTGGGAACAGGTTCCGCATGCGGGCGGATTTGACGGATACAGTCAATCTCTTATTCGATCAGGTCTGATTTATCGCAGGTTTCTCGCTCGAGGTGACCGGCTACAGCCTATCCGCGGCAAACTCTCCGAAAACCCGCAAAGACTTTTTTCATTTTTTCATGTCCACCATCTACCTCACCCCCGCACCGCCCGCGCCGCATTCCTCCCCCTCAACCACTCCAGCGCCAGCAGCAAACAAGTCGAGAACACGATCAGAATCGTCGCCAGCGCCGCAATCGTCGGGCTAATGTTCTCGCGGATTCCGGTAAACATCTGCCGCGGCAACGTAGTCTGATCCGCGCCCGCGAGAAACAGCGTAACGACGACTTCATCGAACGAGGTCGCGAACGCGAACAACGCACCTGAAATCACCCCCGGCGCAATCACCGGCAACGTGATGCGGAAGAACGTCTTCACCGGATTCGCGCCGAGCGACAAACTCGCGCGCACAAGGTTGTAGTTGAAGCCCTGCAACGTGGCCGCAACCGTCGTCACGACGAACGGCACGCCGAGCGACGCATGCGCGAGAATCAGCCCGATATACGTATTCGCGAGCCCAAGCGGTGCGAAGAACAGATACATGCCGACGCCGACCACCACGACCGGCACGATCATCGGCGAAATCAGCACCGCCATCAGCAGCGCCTTGCCGCGAAAGTTCGCCTTCGTGAGACCGATCGCCGCGAGCGTGCCGAGCACGGTTGCAACTACCGTCGCCGACGGCGCGACGATAAAGCTGTTTTTCGCGGCCATCCGCCATTCTTCGGACGCGACGAGGTTCTGATACCAGCGCAGCGACCAGCCCGGAATCGGATACACGAGGAACGTGCTCGACGAAAACGACAGCGGCACGATCGCGAGCACCGGCAGGATCAGATACAGCAGCGTCAGCACGACCAGCGCGCGCATCGCGAAATACCACACGCGCTCGACCATCGACGTATGCGGTGCGAACAGGGGCCTGGCAAGTTTCATCGCGGTGTGCTCCGTCCGGTTCGGTTCATTTCTTCGGCTCGATCAAGTTCAACCAAAGCTCAACCCAGGCTCAGCGAAGAACGCGTAAAGCGTCCATAGATCGCGTACAGCACGAGCGTCGCGGCGAGCAGCAGACCGCCGAGCGCGCACGCCATCCCCCAGTTGATCGTCACGTTGGTGAAGTACGCGACGTAGTAGCTGACCATCTGATCATTCGGCCCGCCGAGCAGCGCGGGCGTGATGTAGTAGCCGATCGCGAGGATGAACACCAGCAGCGCGCCCGCGCCGACGCCGGGATAAGTCTGCGGCACGTACACACGCCAGAACGCAGCGAACGGATGGCTGCCGAGCGAGATCGCCGCGCGTTGATAGGTCGGCGGGATCGACTTCATCACGCTGTATAGCGGCAGGATCATGAACGGCAGCAGGATGTGCGTCATCGAGATATAGACGCCGGTGCGGTTGAACAGCAGCGCAAGCGGATCGTGCAGCAGGCCGCTTGCGATCAGCGCCTTGTTCACGAGCCCTTCGCTTTGCAGAATCACGATCCACGCGGCGACGCGCACGAGGATCGACGTCCAGAACGGAATCAGCACGAGGATCATCACCAGATTCGCGCGGCGCTCGGACAGCGTCGAAATCCAGTACGCGAGCGGATAGCCGAGCAGCAGCGTGAACAGCGTAACGGCCGCGCCGATCACGAACGTGCGGCTGAATACCTTCAGATAGATCTGTTGATCGGGATCGGTCTGCACGATGCGGCCGAACGCGTCCTGCTTGTGATCGAGCGCGGCGAGCAGATAGAACGGCGACAGCGTGCCCGCATTCTTCGCGATCGCCTGCCAGTACGCGACATCGTTCCAGCGCTCGTCGAGTTCGACGAATTTCGCGCGCGTCTGCTGCGGCGACAGATGCAGCGGCTGGTTGTTGTCGTCGACGAACGGCATCGCGTGCGCGGACTTCGCGACCAGCGAGCGATAGCCCGGAATCTCGACGTTCAGGCGTCGCGCGAGCGCGCCCATGCCGTCGCTGTCGGCGATCGCGGTCAGGTCGGTGGCGAGCGCAACAAACGCGGCGTCGGCAGGCGGCGACTTGCGATCCCAGCCTCTGAGCGCCTGCAGCGTATGCGGCAGCGCATTCGCGACTTCGGGATTCTGCGCGGCGCGCGTGAGCAGCGCGCCGATCGGCACGACGAAAATCAGCAGCAGGAAAATCGCGAGCGGCGCGATCAGCAGCAGCGCCATCGCGCGCTTTTTCGCCTCGGCGGCCTTCAGTTCGCGTTTGAGCCGGCTGCTTGATTCAGGCGTCGAATCGGTGGCGATCGTTATCGTAGTCACAGTGGTGTTCCTCGATACGGCGCGGCCCGCGTGATCGCGAGGCCGCGCCCTGTCACCAGGAGCCTATGAGTCGATTAGCAGAAGCCTCGACAGGCACCGGCTCCCTTCACTTCGACGCCCACGACGAAAAGCGCTGCTCCAGTTCATCGCCGTGATCGGTCCAGAACGACAGGTTCTGCAGCACCGCGTTCTTGCCGTTCTCCGGCGAGTTCGGCAGATTCGCGAGAATCTTCGGATCGAGCGACTTGATCGCCGCCACGTTCACCGGACCGTACGCGATGTGGTGCGCGTAGTCCTGTTGCGGCTTCGACGTCAGCGAATAGGCGATGTATTGCTCGGCGACCGCCTTGTTCGGCGAGCCCTTCGGAATCGCCCAGTAGTCGAGGTCGTAGATGCTGCCGTTCCACACGACCTTCAGGTTCTTGCCCTCGCGCTGCGCGGCGTCGATGCGGCCGTTATACGCGGTCGTCATCACGACGTCGCCCGCCACCAGAAACTGCGGCGGCTGCGCGCCCGCTTCCCACCACTGGATATTCGGCTTCAGCTCGTCGAGCTTCTTGAACGCGCGGTCCTGGCCTTCCTTGGTGGCGAGCACCTTGTAGACATCCTTCGGCGGCACGCCATCGGCCATCAGCGCGAATTCGAGGTTGTAGCGCGCGCCCTTGCGCATCGCGCGCTTGCCGGGGAATTTCTTGGTGTCCCAGAAATCGGCCCAGCCGGTCGGCGCGGTTTTCAGCTTGTCGCCGTTATAGGCGAGCGCAGTCGACCACACGAAGAAGCCGACACCGCAAGTTTGCGGCGCATCCGGAATCAGATCCGACTTCTTGCCGATCTTCGACCAGTCCAGCTTCTCGTACAGCCCCTCATCACAGCCCCGGCCGATGTCGCCCGATTCGACCTCCACCACGTCCCAGTTCACGTGCTTCGCCTCGACCATCGCCTTCACCTTGGCCTGCTCGCCGTTGTATTCGACGGCCGTCACCTTGTTGCCGGTGGCTGCTTCGAACGGCTGGTTGAACGCGGCCTTCTGCGCGTCGCCGTTCGCGCCGCCGAAGTTGACGACCGTTATTTCCGCCGCGTGAACCTGCGCGGCGCCCAGCGCGAGCGTGACAGCAGCAACGGCGATGGCGCAGCGCGATTTCCCGATCTTGTTCATGGTGTGGCTCTCCTTGGGTGATGTCCGTGATGTCTCGATGTAAGTCGTGCCGCACAGCGCGCGGTGCGTGAAGCGCCGCCCGCTGCCGGCTTTGTTATGCCGCTGAACTACCGCGCCGCCGCCTCGCGCGTGCGACGCTTCACTGCCCCGCCTGCCTCAAGCTGCCTCAAGCCCTGCGAACACGCGTAAATGCTCGGGTGCAAACTCCAGCGCGACCGGTGCACCGGGCGCG
This sequence comes from Paraburkholderia sp. ZP32-5, assembly GCF_021390495.1. NCBI lineage: Bacteria > Pseudomonadati > Pseudomonadota > Betaproteobacteria > Burkholderiales > Burkholderiaceae > Paraburkholderia > Paraburkholderia sp. ZP32-5. The sequence goes on from NZ_JAJEJP010000002.1 coordinate 2,959,567, forward strand.
AAGGTATCGAGTACGTGGGTGCCGAGCGGCACCTTGACGAAGCACTCGTCCTGTTGCCGCACGCCGCAACGCATGCGCACGTGATCGCCGAAATAGATGAGCCCGCGCGCCTCGCCGGCGAGCGCATTGGCACCCGGCCGCGCGACGCCGTTGGCGAGCTTCATCCGCTCGGGCCGGATACACGCGACCGCCGGCGAGCCCGCGCGCGCGCCGCCGATGTTGCGGCCCGTCAGGCGCGTGCCGTCGCTCAGATGGAATTCGCAATACTCGCCGTCGACGTTCGCAATCGTGCCGCGCAGCCGGTTGCTATCGCCGATGAAGTTCGCGACGAACTCGTTGCACGGCGATTCGTACAGGCTGTCAACGGTATCGAGTTGTTGCACGATGCCCTTGTCGAATACCGCGACGCGGTCGGACATCGTCAGCGCTTCGCCCTGGTCGTGCGTGACGTAGACAAACGTGACGCCGAGCTTTTCGTGCAGCGACTTGAGTTCGTACTGCATGTGCTCGCGCAACTGTTTATCGAGCGCGCCGAGCGGCTCGTCCATCAGCACGAGCTTCGGCTCGAACACGAGCGCCCGCGCGAGCGCGATGCGCTGCTGCTGGCCGCCAGACAGTTGCGCCGGATAACGCTTCGCAAAGCTCTCCATGCGCACCATTTTCAGCGCGTTGTTCACGCGCTGCGCGCGTTCATCGGCGGGAAGCTTGCGCACGGTCAATGGATACGCAACGTTCTGTTCGACCGTCAGATGCGGAAACAGCGCGTAGTTCTGAAACACCATGCCGATGTTGCGCTTGTGCGGCGGCACGTTGTTCAGCAACTGGCCGTCGAGCCAGATCTCGCCGCCGGTCGGGAATTCGAAACCCGCCAGCATCATCAGACAGGTGGTCTTGCCCGAGCCGGACGGCCCGAGCAACGTCAGGAATTCGCCCTGGTAGATATCCAGATCGAGCTGTTTGACGACCAGCGTTTCGCCGTCGTAGGTCTTGCGCACGCCCCGAAAGCTGACGATCACGTCATCGGTTTTCATAGCTTCGTCTCCTCTGTCTGACAGCTTTCGCAGGCGAAATGAAATCGATCGCGTGGCTCACTATAGACCGTTACGGTTCTACAATATGGAGCCATTTCATTATTCCGGATGGAACCACTTGGACACCGTGATCCTGTCGGACTGGCTCGCCGCACGGCTCGATCGTGGCGCCGCCGAACCGGTCTACCGACAAACCCTGAGGCTTACGCAGCAGGCCATCCTGACGGGCCAGCTGCCGCCCGGCACCAAGCTGCCGAGTTCGCGCACGCTCGCCGAAGACCTCGGCATCGCGCGCAACACGGTGCTGCACGTTTACGACCAGCTGACAGCTGAAGGTTATGTGATTTCGACCACGGGCAGCGGTACTTATGTCGCCGATACCCGCCCGGATGCGGCCACGGTGAATGGCCGTCCGAAGCCGGTCGCGGCGGTCGCGGCGGTCCTGGTCCCGGAGCTGGCGAGCGCGTCCGTCGGTGATAACCCGCAGCCGGCGCGGCCCGACCGCGGCGACCTGTCCGCACGCGGGCGCCGCCTGGTCGCGCAGGCGGGTGTGTCCGCGAAGCAATGGGGTGCGTTCATGCCGGGCGTGCCCGATGTGTCCGAATTCCCGGCGCGCACATGGAGCCGCCTGCAGGCGCGGCTGTGGAAGGACGCCAATCCCGATCTGCTGACCTACGCGCCCGGCGGCGGCTACCGGCCGCTGCGGCGCGCGCTGTCGGACTACCTGCGCGTCGCGCGCTCGGTGAATTGCACGCCGGACCAGATCATCATCACGACCGGCATCCATCAGTCGATCGATCTCGCGGTGCGTCTGCTGACCGACGTCGGCGATCGCGCATGGGTCGAGGAGCCGTGCTATTGGGGGCTGCGCAGCGTGCTGCAGTCGTCGGGCGTCACGCTCGCGCCGGTGCCGGTCGACGGCGAAGGCCTCAATCCGCGCGATGAAGACCTGCAACAGCCGCCGCGGCTCGCGCTCGTCACACCATCGCATCAGTATCCGCTCGGCATGGTGATGAGCCTCGCGCGCCGCCGCACGCTGCTCGAATATGCGCGCCAGCACAACGTGTGGATCATCGAGGACGACTACGACAGCGAATTCCGCTACGGCAGCCGTCCGCTCGCATCACTGCAAGGACTCGACGAAGCAGGCCGGGTGATCTACGTGGGCAGTCTCGGCAAGATGCTGTTTCCGGGGCTGCGGATCGGCTACATGATCGCGCCGGAACACCTGGTGGATACGTTCAGGACCGGCGTCGCCGAGCTGTATCGCGAAGGCCAGTTGATGCAGCAGGCGGTGATGACCGAGTTCATCATGGATGGCCATCTGACCTCCCACGTGCGCCGCATGCGCGCGCTCTACGGCGAGCGGCGGCAGATGCTGATCGATGCGATTACCGCGCGCTTCGGCAGCGAACTGCCGGTGATGGGCGACGAAGCGGGCCTGCATCTCGTGCTCGGCCTGCCCGACTACTCGGACGATCGTGCGGTGACGTCCGCCGCGTCCGACGCCGGCGTGATCGTGCGTCCGCTCACCAGCTACTACAGCAACCCGGCGCAGCCGCGGCGCGGGCTGCTGCTCGGCTACGCGTGCGTGCCGAACGAAAAGATCGGCCCGGCGTTCGATACGCTCGCGCGGGTGATCGAGCGCACGGCGCTGAAGCCGGCGGTGGCGTAACGAAACGCCCCGCTCACTTCAGGCCGAAGTCCACCCGAGTCGTCGCGCCCTTGTCCTTGATGCCGTCGGCATTCAGCTTCGGCGCGACGATAAACACGCGGCTGCTGTCGATCTTGCCGTCCAGATACTGCTGCACGCTTTGCGCGCGCTGCTGCGCGAGCTGACGCAGGCTGGCTTCGTCGACCGGCGCGTTGGCTGCGAGCGCGCCCTTCATATCGTCATCGGGCAGCGTCTTGGTCATGCCGATGAAGTTGCGCGGCTTCTTGAAGTCGCCGGACTTGTAGGCCTTCGCCAGGTACTTGTCGTAATCCTTCTGATCGACCGTCACGGTAGAGAGATCGACGCTCTCGCCGTTGCCCACCACGTCCTTGATCTTTTGCTGCTTGACCAGCCGGTCCACGTACTGCGTGCGCAGCGCCGGTTCGTCGACCTTCGGATCGACGCGGCCGATCAGGTCCATGCGGATCGACGGCTTGTCCGTGAGCGCCTTCACGATCGTATCGAGCTTCTGTTTGTCGGCGTCGGTCAGCTCCGCCGAACCCGCGTCGAATTCGACATAGCCGAGTTCCTGACCGCCGCCGCCGAACGCGTTCGCGATCAGCGAGAACGGTGCGGTCACCGCCTTCTCGATCAGGTTGAGCACCGCATGCCAGATCAGGCCGCCGACGCTGAACTCGGGGTTCGACAGCGAACCCGACACCGGCAGATTCACGTCGATTTCACCGCGCGAATTTTTCAGCAGCGAGATCGCGAAACGCACCGGCAGCTTGGTCGCCGTGTCGTTGTCGACGTGATCGCCGAACGTGAGCTGATCGATGAACAGATGGTTGTTCGCGTTCAACTGGTCGTTGTCGAGCTTGTAGTGCAGATCGACGTTGAGCTTGCCCTTCGTGATCGGATAGCCCGCGTATTTCGCCGAATACGGCGTGAGGTTGGTCAGCTCGATGTCGTGCGCGGTCGCGGTCAGATCGAGCGCCGGCTTCGCGATCAGCGGATTGACGGTGCCACGGATCGTCAATGGGCCGTTGGCCGCAAGCTTCGCGGCGACGTCGACCGGCGCGGGCGTCGTCGATTCGGTGCCGAACGCACCCACGGTGCCCTGAATGTCGACGAGATTTGCCGTGTAGTTCGGCTTGATGAAGTTGTCCGTGTAGGTGACGCGGCCCTGTTGCAGCACCAGTTGCCCGAAGTGCAGCTTGACCGGGGATTGCGGTGGCGTCGCGGCGGTCGCAGCAGTCGCGGTTGCGGGCGCGGCCGGCTTGCCTGGTGCGGCAGATGCCGCAGCCGGTGCCGCCGGCGCCGCCGCTGCCGTTGCGGCAGGCGCTGACGCGGCCACCGCTTCAGACACCGCCTGAGGCGTCAGCGGGATCGGCTTGGCGCCGCTCTTGTCGCGCGTCAGCGATTGCGTCTGGCCGCCTTCATGCGCGACCACGTCCTTCAGGTTCAGCTTGCCCTGCGCGTCGAGCAGTACACGCCCATAGAACTTCGAGAACGTGACGCGGCCCGCGTCGACCACGGTGCCGTGTTCGTCGTAATCGGCCTTCAGGTTCGACAGCGCGAGCGAGCCCCAGCCGGCAAACGGGTCGGAGGTGGCCTTGTCGAGCATCCGCACGTCGACCAGCGCCACGTCGCCGTGATAGTTCGCCTTCAACGACTTCGCCTGCGTCACCGCAAGCTCGCCGTTCGCGTTGAGCAGCGCGCTCGCGATCACCGCGTTCAGCTTGCTGCCGAAGTACGGCTCGAAAGCCGCCGCGTCGAGCCGGTTCGCGTCGATCTTGACGGCGAGCTTCAGCGGCGTCGCGGTCACGTCGCCCTTCAGATTCAGCGTGCCTTTTTTGTTCAGCGTCGCTTGCAGATCGACCGGCAGCGGACGGCTCAGGTCGTCGCTGATCTGCTGCACCTTCAGTTGCAGCGGCGTGATGCTGAGCTTGACCGGCTGCGGCGTCGTGTTGTCGGTGAAATTGGCGGTTGCGTCCTTCAGCGTCAGCTCGCCGATCTTGTAGTGCCACGCCGGGCCTTCGGCCTGCGCTTTCTTCGCCGCATGGATCGCAGTGCGCTGCTGCGCCTCCTGGTGCGCGCCGGCCAGCGAACTCAGATTGATGCTGCCGTCCTTCAGACGCTGTGCGTCGACCGCGAGGCCGGTGGCATCGACGCTCGTCACATCGGCCGTGCGCGCCGCCACGTCCACCTGCTTGACCACGACGTTGCCCTGCGCGAGCGAGATCAGCGGCGTTTTGTCGCCGTGCGCGGCGAGCTTCAGCGACTGCAAACCAAGCTGCGTATCGGTGACCGTCAGCGCCATCGGCGACTTCGACCAGTTCGCGTCGATAGTCGTCGTCGCGGACAGCGCGCCGTCGAGCACCTGCGCGGACGTCGCCGAGTCGAGATACGGCTGCAATTGCGGCAGCTTCAGCGATTTCAGATCGAGCTTCGCGTTCGCGGTTTTCGCCGCGAGACCGACCGTGCCGTCGGCGGCGAGCGAGCCGGCATCGTCCTTGAAACTGGTATTCAGCGTGTAGTGCGCGGGCGCCGATGCGAGCGTCGAAAAATCGGTCAGCGTGACCGCGAGATTTTGCAGACCGACGTCGACCGGATGCGACGCTGCTTCGTCGTGCACGCTCACCGTGCCGTCATTGAGTGCGAAACGTTTGATCGCGAGGTCCAATGGCGGCGCGGCTTTTTCCGCGCCGGCGGTGGCGGTGGTGGCGGCTTTGGCGTTGGTATCCGCTTCGGCTTTCGCAGCCGATGCCGCGGCCGGCGCGCTTGCCGCGCTCGCCTCGGCAGTGGTGGATGCCGATGCCGATGCCGTTTCAGCCTTAGCCGACCCGGCCGGCGCCGACGCGAACATCTTCTCGACACTCAACACGCCATCCTTGTCGCGCGCGAGGCTCGCGCTCGGCGCATCGATGCGAATGTCGTCGAAGTGATAGAGGCTCTTCAGCGGCTCGAGCGACGCCGCCGCCACGTGCACCGCGCGCGCCGCGAAGAACGGCGCCTTGCCCTGATCCTGCACGTCGACATCGTTCAGATCGACGGTGCCCGCGACGCGCAGCGACGGCGTGTCGTTCGACACCACGAAATTGAGCTTCAGATCGGTGGACAGCTTGCCCGACTGCACGACCACCGGCAGCTTCGTCGGCACATAGGAAACCAGCTTCGGCACGTCGAGCGCGTCGAAACGCAGCGACACTTCCGATTCGCGCGACGCCGCGAACGGCTTGGTCTTGCCGTCGATCGCGAGTTGACTATTGCCGTCGATGCGCGCGCGCAGCAGCGGCTCGACGAAGATATCGGTTTTCGACGGCAGCGTCGCGATGAACGGAATACCGAGCTTCCATTGATCGATCACGTGGCTCGTGCCGAGCAGCCGGTCGTCGAACGTGATCTGGCCGTTCTCGACACGAATATTGGAGACGGAAAACTGCGTCGGCTTGCTATTGGGTTTGGCCGGCTGGTTCGCGAACTTCTCGACCAGATCGGTGAAATTGAAGTGCTGCGCGTCGTAGCGAACGATATGGAAACGCGGCGAATCGACCTGCACTTCATCGACGATCGGCGCGCCGCGAAACAGTGAACTCCACGACGGTTGAACGATGAGCCGCGAAATATCGACGAAGTCGCCCGCGCCGCCGCGCTCGCCGATATGCACGTTATCGGCTTCGAATCTGAGCGTGTAGGGATTGAGCGCGATGCGGCCGATCGATGCCGGGCGGTCGAGCTGCTTGCTTAACTGCTGGCTCGCGATATGGCGAATCAGCGGCGGCGCCGCGAAAAAGCCGAGCAGGCCGAACACGACGACGAGGATCAGCAGGCTTATCAGGACACGACGGGTACGACGCGACTGCGCGACTTCGCGCACAGTCTGCATGGAGGAGGCTAACGATGCTTTATTAAGGCTTGCCATGCTCGATGTGGATGAATGCGGCGGCAAGCCCGCCGCGAAGAACGTGAATCCCGCAAGCGGCAGTATAAGTCGCGAATCAGTTACGAAACAGTAATGTCAGGCAAGCCTTGAAGATCCGCGCTGCCGATCCAGCGCATTTTCAGCGTGCTTTTGCATCGCGGCGCAACGGCGCACAGGCGTCGAGCAACGCATCGGACGCGCGCCCGCGTGTTCTCGCAGACGCGCTTTCGCCGATGCGTTCGGTTCGCTTTTTTTGTTAGCGTTTGTTAATGGCGCGAATGGCGCGCGCGTTGCACGCGCGCCGCATCGAATTGCCGTACGCCGGCGCTACTGCCGCACGACCGCCGGCGGCTGCCAACTGCCGTCGGTGGCTTGCGGCTTCGGCGCATACAACCGCAGCACCAGTTGCATGTCGGCGCGCGGCGCCGGCAGCCAGTTGCCGGTTTTGCTGCGCGTCGACGACACGACCACGTCGAGCGAGCCGTCGCGATTGCGGCGCGCGCCGTAGCGATCGCCGACCGCAAGCCGCGCCGGCGTGCTTTCGATCAACGCGCCATCCGTCGTGTACGCGGTGATCGACCAGAAGCCGCGCACCGGCGGCAACTGATTCGCCGCGAAGTGGATCACGTAGCGGTTCGCGCCGTTCAGCGCATTGCCGTCGCTGTCCTGCGTGACGACCGCGCGAACCTCATCGTCCTTCGTCCCGATGCCCGGTTGCGTGCTCGCCGCATACGCGCGCAGCGCATAGTCGGGACCGTAGTTGCCGACGCCATCGCCGAACCAGTTCCAGCCGTTCGCGCTCAGCACGTTGGTTGGCGGCGTGCCGACGCGCTCGCGGCCGTCGGCGAGACCCGCCGCGAGCGCTTGCGGCTCCTTCGGCAGCTTGACCGGATTGCCCGGCGTGACGCCGAGGTCGGACAGGAATTTCAGCGCATGCGGGTCGGCCGGCGTCGGCGGACTGTCAGGCAGCGCATCGGCGAGACGGCCGAAAAAGCCGCTCGCGTCGAGCGCGGCGACCTGCTGGGCCGGCGTGCCGTTCGCACCTGCAGTCGCGTTTGCATTGCTACGCGGCGGCACGGCCGGCGCCGCGTCGCCCTCGTAGATGCTCAGCGGGGCGAGCCGGATAGCGCGTTGCAGTTTGCGGACCGCGGTCAGATCGCGCGCGGCGTTCGACTGGATCCGCACGCTCACCCATGCGTTGCGAGTCGGCACGTCGACACGTTTCACGCCCTTCGGCAAGTCACCCTGCCAGCCGGGTCCGACGAACGCGATCGTCTGCGCGCGCAAACCTTTCGCGCCGGTCGCGAACTGCGGACCCGTCGACCACACGACGTTGGTCCACATATCGAGCACGCGGGCGTCGACATAGCGGCCATGCGAATCGGGCAGCGACAGGATCACCGGTTCGTCGCCGACGTCGAGCCAGCCGGTCGAGTCGAGCGTATCGACGCTCGGCTGCGGCGGGTTGGTCGCGCCGATCGGCGGCAGCGCCTGCGCATGATGCAGCGTGTTGAACGGAGCCTGACCCGGGTCCGTGCCGACCGCCGCGTCGCGCGCGGTGCTCATCAGCACGAGCGGATAGCCGAATACATAGGAATCGGCGACTTCATCCTTGATCCAGCCGGTACTTTGTTGTGCCACGTATGGCGTCGACGCGCAGCCTGCCAGAACTGCGAGACCCGCGAACGACACGCAGGGCCGATAAAACGAAAAGAGCGCTTGGCGATTTTTTATCATTCTTCAGAGTGCGGAGCGTGCAGTCCTATAAGAGATGCCGGTGCGCAACGCCAGGGCAAATGCGAGGCCTCCCGAAGCCCTGCGCTGCCATTCCGCGGATTGCGATTCCGACAACATCGCGTTGTATCGTATCCTTGCTAACCAGGCAAGCACAAAGCAAGGATTTACGCCGGTTAGCGCGCACCGGGTTCACAAACGTCACAAACAGCGTGCTTGCCCTATCCACTTCGGCGGCTCGCGCGCGAGTACGCCATCGTTCACAAACGATTCTTTTCAATTCGCCCACACTCTTTCGTCGACCGTATCGGGAGCGCTTCAATGTATATGCCCACCCATTTCGAAGAGAATCGTCCAGAGGTTCTCCACCGCCTGATCGCCGAGCAGCCGTTCGGCGCGCTGATTACCCACGGTCCGAATGGACTCGATGCAAATCATGTGCCGTTCGAAGCGCAGCTCGTCGATGCCCAGGGCGACGCGGCGGCCGCCGGCGATGAATCGGCGCGCCTCGTGCTGCGCGCGCACGTCGCCCGCGCCAATCCGGTCTGGCGGGAAGCCGCGACGCATCCCGACGCGCTGGTGATCTTCCAGGGACCGGCCGCCTACATTTCGCCGACCTGGTATCCGAGCAAGCACGAAACCCACATGCAGGTGCCGACCTATAACTATATGGTCGTGCATGCACATGGCAGGATTGTGGTGCACGACGATGAAACGTTCCTGCGCGGGCTCGTCGCACGACTCACTCGCAAGATGGAAGCCGGTGAACCGGTGCCATGGAAGATGGGCGACGCGCCCGCCGACTTCATCTCGCAGATGCTCGGCGCGATCGTCGGTATCGAGATCGAGGTGACGCGGCTCGTCGGTAAATGGAAGCTCGGGCAGAACAAGGAAGCCGCCGACCGGCGCGGCGCGGCCGACACGCTGCTGGCGCGTGAAGGCGATCAGCAGCAGGCTGTCGGGCAGGCAATGCTGGATGCGCCGCTGGCGTTTTGAGGCTGGGGTTTTCAGGCTCGGCTTTCAGGCCGGGTTTTCAGGCGGGAGGCCCTCGGGATGCTTGATGCGGCGGCCGCGTAATCCGTCCTTGACCTTCCCATCATGGGAAGGTCAATACTGGATTTACGGTGCGGCCCCATGCCGCGATGAGCCTTGCCTACCATGACCGAACTTGCCAATCCGCATCGCCCCGCCGGCGCTGCCACTCCCTCCCCCTCCTCGCCTGCGCGCGTCGTCGAATTCGACATCGACGGCATGACTTGCGCGGCGTGTGTCACGCGTGTCGAAAAAGCGCTGGCGAAAGTGCCGGGCGTCGCGCGCGCGTCGGTGAATCTCGCGACTGAGCGCGCTCGAGTCGAAAGCGATGCCGCGGTCGAACCGGTACAACTTGCGGATGCGGTGCGTAAAGCGGGGTATGAAGCCACGCTCGTTGCGGATGCTGGTGCCGGCACTGCGGCACAGGTTGAGGCGCCTGTAGTAACGCCGCCAACCACCGAACTCGAACTCGCGATCGGCGGGATGACCTGCGCATCGTGCGCGATGCGCGTCGAAAAAGCGCTGGCGAAAGTGCCGGGCGTCGCGCGCGCGTCGGTGAATCTCGCAACCGAAACCGCCACCGTTCACTCATCCGCTGGTTCCGCCGACGTCGACGCGGGCGCGCTGATCGCGGCCGTTACCAAAGCGGGCTACGAGGCCACGCTGATCGCGCCGCCCGTGCCCGCCGACGCGCTCGACACGAGCGCTGCCGCGACCAGCGGCGACACGCCCGCCACCACGCCCGCCGATCGCAAGCAGGCCCAGGCCCGCCGCGAACTTGCTGCCGTCGTCGTCGCCGCCGTGCTGACGCTGCCGCTCGTCGCACCGATGTTCGGCGAATGGTTCGGCATCCACGCGATGCTGCCGGCATGGCCGCAGTTCGTGCTCGCGTCGATCGTGCAGTTCGCGTTCGGCGCGCGCTTCTATCGCGCCGCCTACCGCGCCGTGCGCGCCGGCGCCGGCAACATGGATCTGCTGGTCGCGCTCGGCACATCGGCGGCGTATGGCATCAGCGTCTACGAACTGGTGGTGCATCCGGGCGACATGATGCATCTGTACTTCGAGGCGTCGGCGGTCGTGATTACGCTGGTGCGTTTCGGCAAGTGGCTCGAAGCGCGCGCCAAGCGCCAGACTACCGATGCGATCCGCGCGCTCAACGCGCTGCGCCCGGAGCGCGCGCGCATCCGCGACGGCGCGGGCGAACGCGAAGTGCCGCTCGCGCAGGTGCGGGTCGGCACCATCGTGATCGTGCGGCCGGGCGAGCGTGTGCCGGTCGATGGCGCGGTACTCGAAGGCCGCACGCATATCGACGAATCGCTGATCACCGGCGAGAGTCTGCCGGTGCCGAAGCAGGCCGGCGACGCGGTCACGGCCGGCTCGATCAACGGCGAAGGCGCGCTGACGGTGACGACCACCGCGATCGGCACGGAGACGACGCTCGCGCGCATCATCCGCCTCGTCGAAAGCGCGCAGGCGGAGAAGGCGCCGATCCAGCGGCTCGTCGACCGGGTCAGCGAAATCTTCGTGCCGGCGATTCTCGCGATCGCCGCGCTGACGCTGATCGGCTGGCTGATCGCCGGCGCGGGCGGCGAAACCGCGATCCTGAACGCAGTCGCCGTGCTCGTGATCGCCTGCCCGTGCGCGCTCGGGCTCGCGACGCCGGCGGCGATCATGGCCGGCACCGGCGTCGCGGCGCGCCACGGCGTGCTGATCAAGGACGCCGAAGCGCTCGAAATCGCGCATCGCGTGTCGATCGTCGCGTTCGATAAAACCGGCACGCTGACGCTCGGTCAGCCTTCGGTGACGGCCTTCGAGCCGGTCGGCGGCATCGGCCGGGACGACGCGCTGGCGCTCGCCGCCGCGGTACAGCGGCAGAGCGATCATCCGTTGGCGCGGGCTGTCGTCGACGCGTATCAGCGCGCCGCCGCGGACAACGTCCTTGTCACCTCAGGCTCCGTTGAGGCCGCTCGAACCGAGGCTCCCCATGCAACGGCCTCCCGCGCCGTGGCCGGCCGGGGCGTTGAAGCCGATATCGACGGCCGCACGTTCGCGCTCGGCAGCACGCGCTGGCTGCACGAACTCGGCATCGCGTTGCCGGACGCGCTCGCGGCGCGTGCCCGGGAACTGGAAGCAGCCGGCAACACCGTGTCGTGGCTCATGACGCGCGCTCCGCAAGCACCGCAAGCGCTTGCGCTGATCGCATTCGGCGACACGGTCAAACCCACCGCGCGCGCGGCCGTCGAGCGGCTTGGGCGGATGGGCATCCGTAGCGTGCTGGTCACGGGCGACAATCGCGGCAGTGCGGCCAGCGTCGCGCGGGCGCTCGGCATCGACGAATTCCACGCGGAAGTGCTGCCCGACGACAAGGCTCGCGTGATTCGCGACCTGAAGATGCGCCACGCGGGCATCGTCGCGATGGCCGGCGACGGCATCAACGACGCGCCCGCGCTCGCCGCCGCCGACATCGGCATCGCGATGGCGACCGGCACCGACGTCGCGATGCACGCAGCCGGCGTCACGCTGATGCGCGGGGATCCGGCGCTCGTCGCGGATGCAATCGACATCTCGCGCAGGACGTGGCGCAAGATCCAGCAGAATCTGTTCTGGGCGTTCGTCTACAACCTGATCGGCATTCCGCTCGCCGCATTCGGGCTGCTGAACCCGATGCTCGCGGGCGCGGCGATGGCCTTTTCGAGCGTGAGCGTCGTGACGAATGCGTTGCTGCTGCGTACGTGGCGCGGCACGACGAGCCGCGCGGGGTAAGTGCGGCCGGCGGTTTGAACGGCGCGCATGCGGCGAACTCGGCGAACTCGGCGAACTCGTGGAGCATATTGAGCACGTGAACCGCCGCTTGCAGACGAGTTCGCCGACGAAACGCTTACGCCTTCGGCCGGAACATCTGGAACATCTCGCCGATCTGCGCGTAGTCGGCGCGATAACCGGCGCGCATGATCGGCTGCGCGGCCTGGGTGTCGAACAGGCCGTCCTTCAGATACGCCTCGTCGATATGCACGCCGACCACCTGGCCGAGCGACAGATAGTTGTCCATCGGCTTGCCGTCGACGTCGTGCAGACGCACGATCTGCAGCAGCTTGCATTCGAGCGCGGCCGGCGATTCGGCCACGTGCGGCACCGCGACGTTGCGGCCAGGCGCGGGCGTCAGTCCGGCCAGTTCGAATTCGTCGACGTGCGGTGCAACGGGCGCCGACGAGCGGTTCATCTGCTCGGCGAGCGGCCGGCTCGCGAGATTCCACACGAATTCGCCGGTCGCTTCGATGTTGGCGAGGCTGTCCTTGCGGCCCTCGCTCGAAAAACCGATGATCGGCGGAAACGTCGCGAACGCGCCGAAGAAGCTATAGGGCGCGAGATTGAGCGTGCCTTGCGCGTCGCGCGACGAAATCCAGCCGATCAGCCGCGGCGCGACGATCGCTTTGAACGGATCGTGCGGCAGACCGTGACCGGCGATGGGATCGTAGAAGTAATGAGACATGACGTGGCGTTCTGGTGGAAGGGAAAGCTCCAGAGCATAGCGCAGCGTCGGCTCAGCGGCGCTTGCACGCGCGAAAGCCGCGCGCCAAACGTCACGAAGCCGGTCTTTCCGCGAGGGAAAGACCGGCTTCGTCGACTCGCGCCGCTCTGCGCGGCGCCGTCACGCCCGCATTAGCCGTGGTCGTGATGCGGCTCGCGATGGTCGTCGTGGTGGTGCGGATCGTAGTCGTGCGGATGACGATGCATCCAGTCGTCATGCGCCCAATAGCGATGACCGTCCCAGTAACGATCGCCGTGCCAGCCGATGCTGACCGACAAACCTACCGGCATCATGTGCGGCTGACCGTACACGACCGGCGCCGGGCCGTTTTCGATGATGACCCGCTCCTGGGCCATTGCGCTGCCGGCCGCGAGCAATGCGCCGCCAGCGAGCAGAGTTGCGATAACCGAGCGCGATGCCTTGCTAAAGGTTTTCATGGTGAACCTCCCGTCAAAGTTTTATTCCAGGCAGCGTCCGTGGTCGTTCGAGCTTCGCGATTCGATCCGTTCGATTCGCCGACGGCCCGAACCAGACGCCGTACGCTTGAGAGCCACTTTAGCGGCCCGAAACTGGTGAAGACGTGAAGACTTGTAAGCGAGGATTTCATAGATGGGGACGGATGATGAAGCCCCGTTTTCGCTTTCGCGCCCCATTCTCCAAGCCTTGCAGCGGGAGATAGCCATGCGGCATCCCGTGCCGGAATGAAAGACCCGTTACATTCATTTCGGCTACGAAATATTTGGCAAGGACGATGCATCATCGATGTCAGCAGATCGTAAGCGTGGCGCGGCGGAGCGCGATTTCGCCTCGCATTGGCGACGCAAAAACAAAAGCCGCGATTCGCGTTTGCGAATAGCGGCTTTGATAGACATGCGCACCCGAAGTGCGCACCCCAGCGCGGTGTTTCGCGCCAGAGATGGTGAAGCTGGTCTTAGTCGGACAGCTTGATGCCAAACAGCGTGGCTTGCGCGCGGCGCATACGATCTGCTTCGCGGCTACGCGCTGCATACGAATAGTCCGAATCCAGCGGCAGATGGGGCGACGCAAACAGGTCGCTGACCTTTTGAAACAGGGCAAAGATGTAGCTCATGGCGACTCCTGGTTGGTGACTGCATTACTAGGGTTTTCCCTTGGTTGTGATTATAAGGGTTTTCCCTAGCGAATAGCTAGTGCAGTGCAGCAATTTTTCAAATTTGGCGGGGCGCCACGGCTGACAGGGTCGTGATGCGTTGCATCATGATTACGTCCCCGATTTAACAATCAGGGGCCATGTGGGCGGGTGGGAAGTCGTTGCGGGTCGTTGCATTGCGCGCCGGTTGGCGCGCAGTGCTTACGCGAAGGGATGACAACCCAAGACATTCGGGCTGTGCCATGCGGGGAAGTGTCCTCAAATGCGGCCCGGCGCGACGTGCCAGCGAGCGCGCCTGCGCGCCCGCACCGCGAGATAGCCGTCACTTCGAGCCGTACACTTTTGCCTTGTGGCCGTGCGGCTCGCGAGCGGCGTGTTTGCCATGCACCGGCGTCGGCGCTGCCGGCGCGGCGACGGCAGGCGTGGTCGCGGTCGGCGCGGGCGCGGCATTGGCCGGCGACACAGCCATCGCCGTATGCGCGTCGAGCAGACTGATCATCGCGGCCTGCTGGTTTTGCATCATTTGCTCGATGCGCTGCTGCTGCGCGGTGGTCTCGCGCGTCAGACGCATCAACAGCAAGGTCTGCGCGATGCCGATCGCCACCGTGACCAGCAGCGCACCGACCACGATCGACAGCATCCACTTCATGCGGCGCGTGTGATCGGTCGCGGCGCGGCGTTGATCGGCGATCACGCCGTACAGCGCATCGACCGTATCCGCAAACGCGGTGGCCCGCGCGCGATCGAGTTCCGGCTCGGCACGCTGCGCGGCAGCGGCCGCTTCGGCACGACGCGCTTCGCGCGAGGGCATGGCGAAGGGGGTGCGGGTGCCGGTAGATGCGGATGCCGCGGCTGAACGCTCGTTGTCCTGCCGCGCGTTTGTGAACTCCGACGCTGGCAATGCTGCCGCCGATGCGGCGGACGTCGTGGATGCCGCGCGCGTCTGAGCAGAGGCCTCGTCGGTGGACTCCTCAGGGGTGCCGGCGTCGGCTGCAGTCGCAACCGATGCCGTTTCTGGCGAAGCCATCGTCGCTTTCGCGAAGGTCGCGGCGAAACGCTGCGGCGGCTTGCCGCCGGCCGAAGCTGCTTCGGCCGCCTGGCGCAATGCGATCACGCTGCGTGCGACGGTAGCCGCCGCCATCGCCGACGTGAGCGGTACAGCCTGATCGCGCGTCGGTGACGTTGGCTTGTCGTTGGCGGCTGCGTCGACTGTCGATGCGGTCTCACCGCCGGCACCGTTCATCGCGCCATTCACCGCCGGCTCGCTCACGCGCGCATCCGCCGTATCGGCGAAGGCATCGGCATCAGCATCGACCGCGGCAAGTCCAGCAGCCGACACCGCCGGCTCGACATCGAATCCACTCAACTGCTCATTGACCGGCGCCGGCGCATCAACCTTCACCGCGCGCGGCACGCGCCGCGCCGCCTTGTCGAGCGACGCGCCGTCGTCCAGCGCGCCGACCGCCTGCAGCACCACTTCCGGCAGTTCGAAGCCATCCAGCGTGCCCTGGCGGACGTCGATGTTCATCGCTTCGAGCGTCGCGCGGGTAGGATCGTCGGGGAACATGTCGAGCGTGCTGTCGTCGCGCTCGGCGGCGCTCAGTTGCGCGAGACGCTGTGCCGAACGCGCCGCGCGCGCCAGCTTGTTTTCGGTTTCGGTGGAGACGCCGCCCTGACGCTGCTTCTTCGAAGCGGCGCGGGGCTTGGACTGCGGGGATGCTGCGGAATCTGTCATGGAGAAAAAAGCGGTCGTCGCCGCAAACGCAGGCGCCGGATAGCGCTCGCCATTGCCATTGGAATTTTTAGAGTTCGCATTGTCGCACGGCGGTCCGCCCGCGCCGAGGCCATCGCCCAACGATTCGCGACGATTTCGCCGCTCACGACGACGACGCGTCGTCCTGACGGAACTGCTTCACGCCGGGCAGTTGTCGCAAGCGCCCGCAGATCGCCTCGTACTCGAGATTCGACACGCGATGCAGCATGATCATCACCTCGTCGCATTCGGGCGCGTCGTCGCTTTGCTGCATCACGAACTGCTTGACGCGCGGGCTCGCGGCGCCGAGTTCGTCGTGCAGCGTGTGAAACGTCAGCGTGCCGCGCTCGATCACCATCGTCAGCTGACGCCGCTGCTTGACCGTGATGAAACGCCGCTCGAGCGGCTTGATGCCCGCGAGGATGATCAGAATGATGATGGTCGCGGCGATCGATGCCGTGTACAGCCCGCCGCCGACAGCCAGCCCGATCGCCGCGACCGACCACAGGCTCGCCGCGGTCGTCAGTCCGCGCACGATCTCGCCGCGCAGCAGGATCGAACCCGCGCCGAGAAAACCGATGCCCGATACGACCTGCGCAGCCATCCGCGACGGATCGAGCACGACGTGCTCGTCCCTCAGCACTTCGGCGAAACCGTACGCGGACACGATCATGATCAGCGTCGAGCCCACGCAGACCAGCATGTGCGTGCGCAGTCCGGCCGCCCACGAAAGCCGCTCGCGCTCGAAGCCGATTACACTGCCGAGCGCCGCGGCCAGCACGAGACGGGAAATGAGTTCGAGATTGCCCAACATCGTTGTTCCTCCTTATTTGAATGAGCTGGGGAGGTGGTCCGATCGTGCGTGTCAGCGCGAAGCGTTTGCTTTATGCTAAGCCGCACGCCGCCGCGGCCCTAGGCCGCCGCCCTGGACCACGACGCTGAATTGCGGCGTTGAATCACAACCTGAACCGCCGCCCCGACACACTGCGCCCGCCCCATCCGATCATGCCCAGCACGCCCCTTACGCCCGCTTCAACGACGACCGCCGCGAACTCGCTGCGCGAGCATTTCGCGAACGTGGTGCTGCCGATGTGGCACGGGCCCGGCTTCAACAGCGCGCTGACGCTGCCCTACGAAGCGCTCGGCGCCGACGATCATCAGCCGCAGCCCGTGCAGCGCTACCGTGCGATGGCGTGCGCGCGACAGTTGTTCACGTTCGCGCAGGCGGGCGACCTGGAGCACGCGCGAGTGCTGTTCGATTCGCTGATGCATACCTTTCAGGACACCGACCACGGTGGATGGTTCTATAGCGTCGACGCGCTCGGCGTGCCTCTCGACACGACCAAAGATCTGTACACGCACGCGTTCGTCGTGTTCGCGTGCGCCGAATACGCACGCCGCTCCGACAACCACGACGCGCTGAAGCTCGTGCACAACACGACGGCGCTGATCCAGTCGAACTTCGCGGCCGACGGCGATCTGTTCAACGCCGCACTGAACGTCGACTTCTCGACGGTCACGGGCACGCCGCTGCAAAACCCGCTGATGCACCTGACCGAGGCCTGGCTCGCCGCCTGCGAAACGACGCACGACACCGTCTTCAGCGCCGCGCTGCGCCGCCTCGCGGTCGCGATCGAGCGGCACTTCGTGCATGCGCCGAGCGGCTGCATCGCCGAACTGCCGATCGGTGCGAGCGACAACCGTCTGGAGCCGGGGCATCAGTTCGAGTGGTACTGGCTCGTCAAGCAGGCCGGTGCGCTATTCGACGGCACCGGGCTCGCCGACGCGCTCACGCGCGCCTTTACCTTCGCGCAGAAGCACGGCGTGGACCCGGACAGCGGCGGCGTGTGCGCGTCGCTGGACGAAGCCGGCGACGTCAAGGACGCGACCCAGCGGATGTGGGCGCAAACGGAATATCTGCGCGCGCTCGCCTGCCACGACGATCCGGCCGTGCGGGCGCAACTGCCGCGGCAAATCGAACTGTTCGAGCAACGCTTTCTGCATCCGCGCGGCTGGTTCGAATGCAAGACGGCGGACGGCCAGGTCGCGCGCGCGGACATGCCTTCGACCACGCCGTATCACCTCGCCACCGCGTACGCGGCGCTGCCGGCATCGTCCTGAGCGGCCCAGGCGATTCGATGAAGACGAGCGCATCCCGCATAGGCAGCCCGCCCTTCTCCCGCCAGTCCATACCGCTGGTATACCCTGGCTGCCCAACCTCCTCGCCGGGCCGTCCGATCGGTGAAAACGGCCAAAAAACTCAAAACCGGGGAATACCCGGATGCAGGTTGATTGGCGTCTGTCATAAAGACGTGATACAACTCTCCCCTCGCGTTTCGCCCTCACGTCGAGAAATAGCGAACGCGAATGCAACACACAACATTTATTGGATTAAAAATGGCAACAGGTACTGTTAAGTGGTTTAACGATGCGAAGGGTTTTGGTTTCATCACGCCGGACGACGGCGGCGAAGACCTGTTCGCACACTTCTCGGAAATCCAGGCATCGGGCTTCAAGTCCCTGCAGGAAAACCAGAAGGTGACGTTCGAAGTCAAGCAAGGCCCGAAGGGCAAGCAGGCTGCGAACATCCAGCCGGCCTAAGTACTTCAGGTACTTTGACCCGGACTTGGACGTCACTATAGGCGCCTGTTAAGGCTCCTGCGTCGAATGCAAAATGGCTCGCTCTCAGCGGGCCATTTTCTATTTCAGTGCCTTCTTTTTAAGCGTTACCGCCTGAAACGGCATGCGTTCCGGCTAATCCGGATTACAGATTCGGCGCTCGCATTGCGCCGGACTGTTGCGTGTGCAACACAGTTTCGGAAATTTCGAACACGGACACCGCCTGCTTCAATTGCTCCGTCTGCTGGTGCAGCGAAACGGCCGCCGCCGCGGCCTGCTCGACGAGCGCCGCGTTCTGTTGCGTCATCTCGTCCATCTGGACGACCGCCTGATTCACCTGCTCGATGCCGGTGCTCTGTTCGAGCGACGACGCGCTGATCTCCGCCATCATCTGCGTCACGCGCGAAATCGACGAGGACACGTGGCTCATCGCTTCGCCCGCGCGCTCGACCAGCGCCGAGCCGCCCTGAATCTCCGCGACCGACTCGCTGATCAACGTCTTGATCTCCTTCGCCGACTGCGCGCTGCGCTGCGCGAGCCCGCGCACCTCGCCCGCGACCACCGCGAAGCCGCGACCCTGCTCGCCCGCGCGCGCCGCCTCGACGGCCGCGTTCAGCGCGAGGATGTTGGTCTGGAACGCGATGCCGTCGATCACCGAGATGATCTCCGCGATCTTGTCCGAGCTTTGCGCGATGCCGCGCATCTTGTCGACCACCTGGTTGACGACTTCGCTGCCGCGCGAGGTTGCATCGAGCGCGGTGCCGGCCAGCTCGTTGGCTTCGCGTGCGTGATCGGCGTTCTGGCGCACGGTCGCCGTCAGTTCTTCCATGCTCGATGCGGTTTCTTCGAGCGACGCCGCCTGGCTTTCCGTGCGCGCCGACAGATCGGCGTTGCCGGTCGCGATTTCATCGGCGCCAAGGTAGATCGAGTCGGCGGATTCGCGCACGGCCTGTACGGTGCGCGCGACGCTCGCCTGCATCGTCGCGAGGCCGGAGTACAGGCGGCCAATTTCGTTGGTGCCGCGCGCGGCGATCGGCTGATCGAGACGCCCTTGCGCGATGCGCTCGAAGTGACGGCCGGCCTCTTCGAGCGGCCCGACCACGCCACGGCGCAACGCCGCGTAGACCGCGGCCGTGCCGGCCACCAGCACCAGCAGAATCACCACGCTGACGATACGAAACGCCGCCATACGCGCATCGATCGATGCCAGCGACGCGCGGCTCGCGGTGTTGCCGAACTGCGCGAAGTTGTTCGCTTCGGTCAGGTAAGCGTCCTGGAACGATTGGGTCGGCTGATCGAGGAAGGCCTGGATGTTGTTCGCGTCGAGAAACTGCGCCAGTTCGGTCAGCGCGGCGTGCAGCTTCTTGTAGCGCTCGGCGAGTGCGGCGGCCCGCGTGCTGTTTTCGTCGCTCGCTTTATCCGCGCTCATGAAGGCCGCGAACGATTGATCGGCGGCGGCGAGCTGTTCGCGCGCGTGCTGCACGATATCGGTGGGCTCCGTGCCGCCGCGCACCATCCGCGTGCCGGCGCGCGACAGGTTGATACGCGCGTCCATCAGGCGCTGCGTCGTCTGGTTGACCGCGTCGACTTGCGTGAGCGCGATACTCGACAGATCGTTCACGTCGTCGTGTGTACGCGTCAGCGACCAGAACCCGAGGCCCACCGTGACCAGCTGGAAAACGCAGAACGCGGCCAGAACGCATAGCAGGCCGGATGCGACCTTGATCTTGCTGAACATCGTGAACACCTGAAAGGCAAAGGAATGGCAGAACCTATACCAGGGTTAACGGCAGGCCGACGCAGCGCTTGAGGTCAATTTCCGTAAAAAGCCGCTTATATGCTGGTTTCATCGTCGATCGTCGCGATTGCATCCGTTTCGCACAACAATGTGGCGCGCGTCGCGCGGAATCACCTTGCGCAGCGCAGCGCCGCTTCCTAGAGTGGGTAGGACCGCACGGAGCACGCCGTCCGCCGCGGTCGTAGTCACACACGACGGGGCGTGGCACGAAGGAATCACAATGACTGATCTTCTCGACCGGGCACGCGGCGCGCTGCACGCCCAGCCGTTCAGCATGCTGCTAGGCGCGGACTTGATGCACACCGGCGGCAACGAACTCACCTTGTGTCTGCCGATCCGCGATGAACTCAGGCAACAGCATGGCTTCGTGCACGGCGGAGTCATCAGCTATCTCGCCGACAACGCGCTGACGTTCGCGGGCGCGCTGTCGCTCGGACCGAAAGTCGTGACCGGCGAATACAAGATCAACTATCTGCGTCCGGCGGTGAACGGCACGTTGATCGCGCGCGCGAGCGTGGTGTACGCGGGGCGGCATCAGGCGACCTGTCAGTGCAGCGTGTATGTGATGGATGGGAATCGGGAAAAGCTGGTGGCGGTTGCGCAGGGGACGGTTAACCGGATTGGAGGGGATGGGGAGGAAGCGGCGGGGTAGCTCCAGATGCCACGCCGCCCTCTAGGCCACTTTCCGCGCGGTGGTCCACGACCAGAGATCCGCGGGCGACAACGCTTTCGAGAACAAAAAGCCCTGCAGTTCATCACAACCGATCGTGCGTAGGATGCGCGCCTGGTGTTCGTTCTCGACACCTTCGGCGACCACCCGCAAGCCGAGTTCGTGGCCCAGTTCGATGATCGCGCGAATGATCGCGAGGTCCGCCGGAGCATCGAGCATGTCGAGCACGAACGCGCGATCGATCTTGAGCCGGTCGAGCGGGAAGCGGTTCAAATAGCTGAGGCTCGAATAGCCGGTGCCGAAATCGTCGAGCGACAGCTTGATCCCGAGCGCGCGAATTGCGTTGGTCGTCGCGAGATAGTTCTCCGCGTTGTCCATCAGCACGGTTTCGGTGATTTCGAGTTCGAGCCGTTTCGCGTCGACCCGATGCCGGGCGAGACTGTCCTTGAGCGTGCCGATCAGATCCGGATCGCGCAGCTGGATTGCCGACAGGTTGATCGACACACGAAGCGGCGGCAGCCTTGCCGCGTCCCATGCGGCGATCTGCCGGCACGCTTCATCGATCACCCACGCTCCGATTGGAATGATGAGTCGCGTATCTTCGGCGACCGGAATGAACTGCGCGGGCGACACGGAGCCGATCTGCGGGCTGTTCCAGCGCAGCAGCCCTTCCACCGAAACGAGCTGACCCGTGTGCGCATCGACGCACGGCTGGTATTCGAGCCGGAATTCGCGCCGCTCGATTGCAGCGCGCAGGCATGCTTCGAGTGTCAGCCGGTAGCGCGTACGTTCGGCCATGTCGGACGAGAAGAACTTGACGAGATTGCGTCCCGCGCCCTTTGCCTGGTACATCGCGGCGTCGGCGTTCTGCATCAGCGTTTCGATGTCCGAGCCGTCGTCCGGAAACAGCGCCACGCCGACACTGCACGACACCTGCAGCGTCACGCCGCCGACCTCGTGAGGTTGGCGCACGAGGGGCAGCAAACGATCTTCGATCGTGCGCGTGACGTCGGCCGCGTTGCTGACGCCGTTCAGGATCACCGTGAACTCGTCGCCGCCGAGACGGCTTACCGTGTCGTTGCTGCGCACCGCCTGCAAAAGGCGCCGCGACACCGAGCGCAGCAGGTTGTCGCCGACGTGATGTCCGAGTGAATCATTGATGTCCTTGAAGCGATCGAGATCGATGAACAGCACCGCGACGCGCTGCCCCGCGCGGCGCGCATTGCCGAGCACGACGCCAAGACGTTTGACGAACAGTTCGCGGTTCGGCAGCTCCGTCAACACGTCGTGCTCCGCGAGGAACTGGATGCGCGCCTCGCTCTTCTTGCGGTCGGTAATGTCGATCAGCGTGCAGATGTAGTGCGACAGGTTCGCGCGCCGGTCGCGCACCGCGCTCATCATCAACCAGGCCGGATAGTCGCTGCCGGCGCGCCGCCGGATGTGAGCTTCGCCGTGCCACGTGCTCAGGCGATTGACGGAATCGATCACCGCCGGAAGGATGTCGTCGTGCTCCTGCGTGCCGAAGATGAACGTGGGCTCCTCGCCCGTCACGTCGTCGGCGCGATACCCGGTTGCACGATAGAACGATGCGTTGGCGGTCACGAGCCGTCGTTGCGCATCGAGAATCAGGATCGCTTCGGATGACGCTTCGAACACCTTGCCCCATAACTCGAGACGCTGCTCCATCAGCTTGATCTGGTTGATCGGCGTGAAAGCGGTCAGCACGGCATCGCGTCCCTGAAAATCGAAGCGGCGCGCCGACAGCATCGCCCACGTGGGTTCGCCGGCGGCCTTCCAGTGCACCTCGAATTCGTCGACGGCGTCGCGGTCCGACAACTGCTGGAAGAAACGCGCGCGCACTTCCGAATCGAGACCGAAGGCCCATGGGTCGACCGTGCAGCCATTGAGCCAGTAAAGCGCGGGCTCGTTCGCGTGCAACACTTCATGGCCCGGGATCGCCGTGACGACCATCGGCACCGGCGTCGCCTCGACGAGCGCGTACTGCGCGGCCGACGCGCGAGCGGTCGCGGCGAGTTCCTTTTGCACGTCACGCTCGCGGTCGAGTTGCGCGAGCATGTCGTTGAAGCCGCTCACGAGCTGGCCGATTTCATCCTGGCTGTGCCAGCTGGCGCGCAGCGAGTGGTCACCGGTACGCCGCACCGTGTCCATCACGCGCGCGAGCCGGCGCAGCGGCCGCGAAATCTGCTGCGCGACGAAGTACACCATGCTCAGGATCGCGCAGAGCAGAAATAGCGCGGTGCCCAGGTGCAGCCACATCCGCTCGAAGAGACCGCGGACACGCTCGTGCAGCAGTCTTTCGAGCTGATTGCCGGTCACGCTCCACGCGTCGCTCACTCCTTTAATTAGGTTCTGCTGCGCGGCATCGAGAGCGGCCAGCGTGCCGGCATCCGCGCCGGCATCGACGACTGTGCCGGCCGCACGGCGATACGCATCGACCGTGGCCAGCATGTGCCCGATCGCGGGACCGATCGAAGCGCTCAGCGTGCCGTTCGCCGCGGATGCCTCCGCGTAGTCGGAACGCAGCTCCTGCAAGACAGCGTCGAGCTGGCCTTCCAGCACGAGGTAGCGGGTACGCATCTCATCGTGGCTCATCGATGCGGTGCGGCGATTCGAGCCGGCATCGTGCAGGTGTCGGCCGATCCGGTTGACGTCGCCGAGCAGTTCCGGATAGCGCAGGATCGACAGAGACATCGAGTAATAGCTGTCGAGATCCGGATCCAGAATCAGGTTCGACTGGTTGCCGACTCGCGTCACCAGTGCGCGCGCCGCTTCGAGACCGCTGTCCACCGTGGCGTCGTTCGCATGGGGCGCCGCCGTGTCTGCGAGCGCGCTCAACACGCGCGCATTGAGTTCGGCGCTTTTCATGTTGGCGCCATAGCGGCTCTCGGCGTCGGCGAGCTGGTTCGCCGTGCGTTTCAATTGAGCCGCCGTCGGCGGCTGCCCGGCTCCAGCGAGCGCGAAGTCGATGAGCACGTCCTGCATTGCCGCGACGTAGGCATTGCCGACCAGTTCCTTGTTGGAGAAGTCGATCGCGATGTACTTCTCGTGGATCAGGATGCCGCTGATATACAGCACCGCGCTCAGATCCAGCAGATAGATCAGCAGCAGCTTACGGCCGACGCGAAGACGCCCGAGTAACCGGAAGAACAGGTTGTGTTTCATAGACGTTGCGGTTCGCGCGCGATGCTTGCACCCCGGGTGTCGTAAGCCGGACGATTCACTGCGTTTTCTCCGTGCGGGGACGTTGGGTCTGACTTCAGCGCGAAGGCGCGAAAGACCCCTGCTCAATCTATCGGCGGGTTGATTTGTTTCTTGAGCTTTCGCTTAAAAGTCACCAAGACGGTGCTTGATATGCGACATTGCAGTGCAAATATCTTCATTGCAGCGATGTGCTGGTTTGCTTGCGCTGCGCATCGCTGCGTGCGAGGCCGCGTCGGCGAGCTGCGAATATTGCTGCGCAAACGCCGCGCCGCGCACGAGTTAGTGCTCAGCGCAGCGGGATTGAAGATCGACGGTATCCGGCTGCTACTGCCTTGCGTACTCGGCGAAAAGCCTGTGTTTCATCCATGCGTTCAAGCGCGCGCATTGCTGCGCGGCGAAGTCGAAAAGCTCGACGTTCGGCTGCGAGAGCTTAGTGAAACGCGGGAAGTGGTTGTGAGGCTTCTCAGTGCGGTCGACACCAATGAGACATTGCGGCTTTAATCATTGTGTGGATTTGAGCGGTGATGTATTGCCGCGGGGTGAGGCTCATCGGGTCGGCATGTATTGATGCGCGACCTGCGAGCGAATGCTTCGGATTGTCTTCAAGAGATATTTCCACGAATGAGCGCGATCCAGCGTGGTCGAGTCGTTCACAAATACTCCCGCCAAGAAAAAGAAATGTCATGAAGAGACGACGCCTTCTAAAGGGAGTTGCTGCCCTGCCCTTCTTCGCCGCCGGCACGGTCTTCGCCGACGCAACGCCTGCCGCGGCTGCAACAGGTCGCATCCGACCAGGCGATCCTGCCTGGCCGACAGCGAAGGAATGGGACGCGTTGAGTCGCGCGGTTGGCGGAAATCTGTTGCAACCGACGACGATCTGGCAGACCTGTGCGCAAGCGCCTGGTACGCCCAGTTGTCTTGCCCGCCTCAGCGAAGCACGAAATCCGATCGCACTCGGGGACGATCCAGGTGGCACGCAGATCTCAGGCTGGCTCGACGGATGGACACCCCGTGCGAGCGCTTACGCCGTAGCCGCGCGGTCTACCGCCGACGTGGTTGCGGGCGTCAACTTCGCGCGCCAACACAATTTGCGGCTGGTAGTGAAAGGCGGTGGTCATAGTTATCTCGGCGGTTCGAATGCACCGGATTCGCTTTTGATCTGGACGCGCGCGATGAACCGCATCGACCTGCATGATGCCTTCATTCCATCAGGCTGCTCGACGCCGCCGACGCCGGCGGTGACCGTGGAGGCGGGCTGCATGTGGATCGACGTCTACAACGCTGTCACCACCCAGGCAGGGCGATACGTTCAGGGCGGCGGCTGTGCGAGCGTGGGGGTTGCCGGTCTTGTCCTCGGCGGCGGTTTCGGATCATTCTCGAAGCGCTACGGATTGGCGGCCGCGAGCCTGCTCCAGGCCGAGATCGTTACCGCTGACGGCGTTGTCCGCACGGTCAACGCATCGCGGGAGCCTGATCTTTTCTGGGCGCTGAAAGGCGGAGGTGGCGGCAGTTTTGGCGTAGTGACCAGGATCACTTTGCAGACCCACGAACTGCCCGAGAACTTTGGCTGGGCCGAGTTCAAGGTCAAAGCGTCATCGCGGGACGCTTACCGGCAACTGGTTGGACGGCTCGTCGATCACTATGCCGGCCGCCTGCTCAACCCCCATTGGGGCGAGCAGCTTGTTTTTCACAACGACGAAGTCCACGTGGCGATGGTGTGTCAGGGCTTAAGCGACGAACAGGTCAAGTCGGTCTGGGCACCTTTCATCGATTGGGTACGAGCCTCGCCGGTCGATTTCACCTTTAATGAAGAACCTCACATCGGCGCCGGCCCGGCGCGCCGCTGGTGGGATCTGAAGGCCAACCCGGGATTGGTGCCGGACCCACGGACTGGAGCTGCCACGAACCACGGCTGGTGGCGAGGCGATGAAGATCAGGCGTCACTGTTCCTGCACGGCTACGAGTCGCAATGGTTGCCCGCGACTCTTCTCGAACGCGCGCAACGCGGTCGGCTTGCCGACGCGCTCATGGCTGCCGCCCAATTTCAGGCCGTGGAACTACATGTCAATAAGGGACTCGCAGGCGCACCGCCAGAGGTGAATGAGCAGGCTCGCCGGTGCGCGATGAATCCGAAAGTCGCCGACGCCTTTGCCTTAATGATCGTGGCTGCAGGTGGTCCCCCACCGTTTGCTGGCCTGCCGATCACGCCGCCCGACATGACGCAGGCGCATCGCAATGCCGAGAACGTCGCGAAGGCGGCGGCCGTTCTCAAAGAACTATCACCGGCAAGTGGCTCCTATATTTCGGAAACCGACTTTTTTCGCGAAGACTGGCGCGACGCGTTCTGGGGGAGCAATTATGCGCGGCTGAAAACGATTAAAGAGCGCTACGACCCGGATGGCTTCTTTTTCGTCCATCACGGGGTAGGTAGTGAGGATTGGAGTTCTGATGGTTTTGCGCTTGGGCAGTTGTGATTTTTAACGCGTTGTTGTTCCCGTTCGGATCACAGACTGCGCCAGGTCGCCTTGTGTCATTCGCGTAAATACTGCATGCGACAATCAAGTCATCCATCAAACCGATGGCATGCGGACACGAAGCGTGAAGCATGATTGCCCATTAACCAACCAGGCTTGCGGCGGCAGCAAGAAAAACTAACTATGACCACCATCCCCGACGACGTTCTTCACATCTCAGAGACAGAAGCATCTCGCCTGCTGCCTAACCTGCCGTCGCCGTTTGCTGTTCTATTCGAACGTGGCGATGTGTCGATTGAACTGTATGCGCCGCGAGGTGCAGACACGCAGTCGCCGCATACGCGCGATGAGCTTTACATCATCGCCTCAGGTTCGGGCACCTTCCGCCGCGCCGACCAGGTGTGTGAATTTACTATCGGCGATCTGCTCTTCGTACCAGCTCATGTGGATCATCGATTTGAGAGCTTCAGTGACGACTTCAGGACCTGGGTAATCTTTTTCGGTCCAGAAGGTGGCGTTCAAACGTGAACGTATGTCCGCGCTCAGGTAACGCGGATGTCTGGTCTCGCGTTTTTACACAGCCGCGGCCCATACTGCCCAACGTGGGCGACAGTGCGCCTCGATGAACGGCGAGACGCTAGATGGAAAAGTCTATCGACCGTTTATCGTGCCTGGACGACGACGAAGAAGATGAAGACGATGAAGAAGAAGACGAAGAAGTATTCGGCTGCAACGCTGACTGCTGCACCTGGTTCTGCACCTGCTGTTGTTGCTGCTGTTGTTGTTCCTTGACCTCCTTCTTCATCAGCTCTCTCACTTTTTCTTCTACTTTCTCGCGATCCGCCGGCGACATGTTTTGAAACTGCTGCGGGGTAATGCCAAGTTGCGCGAGGATCGAATCAAACATCCGTTGTCCCGGGGTTTCCTTCACGTAATTGGTCAATTGGTCGAGCAACGACTGGAACGATGGGGCGTTGCTGTTGCCTGCGCCACCTAATGAAGCGGAACCGGCAATATTGTCGCTGGACAACGAGTTGGGATTAGAAACTTGCATGACGAACAGACTCCGGTGTCGGGTTGAAATGCGTTGAATGTTTCAGATCTCTGGATTGTGCGCCTCATCGTTCCTACCAAATCCAGGAAAAGCCCGTGGTTTGCCCCCTATTTCCCGGTCATCATGATCCAGGTCATCGTTGGCGTCGCAGGTCTGGTCCAGTTCGACCGCTGCGTTGCCTATGTCGGATGAAGCTTTCAGATGCAATTACTGGAGCGTTGCTGTCGAATGCCTCCAATGGGTCGAACTGAGCGGAACGCAGTCGGACTCAGTACGGCCGGTTCCGGTCGGTGGTCGGCGCAATCGGGAGGACGCTCAAACGACCGCTCTACTCCTCTATATCGGTCATTTCCATTGAATTGATCGTCGGCGCGTTTTCGACCCAAGCGCCGCCGACAAAGGTAGCGGATTCCAATTGCGATACGGGTAACGGAGTGCGCCCGGTTTCAGCGCGCGATTGGTTGGATATGGGACCAAAGTCTCATTGCGATTGGCAGAAACGCTGAACACACTTAACAGTGACTTACGTAGGGCTGTCACCGCATCGGGTTCGTATGACTGAGGCGCATCGTCGCGCTGTTGATCGGCGGGTGGCTGGCGGTCAAGGCCGCCATCGAGCACGAACCGACTCTCACCATTCCAGGTGGCACGTCGAGGAGAACATGATGGGCAAGGACAAGTCAGACGAGAAGTCAGACTCGCAGCTGTCACCAGACGGGCTCAATCGTCGCCGTCTCCTCGGATCCGCCTCGCTTATTGCTGCGTCAGCGGCGCTTTCGCGATCCGCTGGCGCTAGCGCGGCCACGCCATCCTCTGGCGCCTCGCCTCAAGACGGCTCCGTCCTGCCAAGGCCCGAATCACCGTTTCACGGCAAAATCGAACGCCTGGCCAAGGATTCGACCCCCGACTTTCCGAAGGAATACACGGCGCCCGCCGGTTCGCCGAACGTTCTTTTGATCCTGACCGATGATGTCGGGTTTGGGGCAAGCAGCACTTTCGGCGGCCCGATCCAGACACCGAATTTCCAACGCCTTGCGGACAGCGGCCTCCGCTACAACATGTTTCACACCACCGCGCTTTGCTCACCCACGCGCGCGGCGCTGATTACCGGTCGCAACCACCATTCGGTGGCCAGCGGCGTCATCACCGAGTTCGCGACCGGCTATCCGGGCTACGATTCGCTCGTTCCGAAGAGTGCGGGCTCCATTGGCGAAGTTCTCAAGGAGAACGGATACAACACCTCATGGTTCGGCAAGATGCACAATGTGCCGGACTGGATGTCGAGTCAGGTCGGTCCATTCGATTTATGGCCGAACGGCCTGGGCTTCGAACACTTCTATGGATTCATCGGTGGCGACAGCGACCAATGGCATCCGGCACTATACGAAAACACCAAGCCGATTGAGCCGTATCTCGGCGACCCAACCTACATCCTCGATCGCGATCTTGCCGACAAGGCGATTGCATGGATGCGGATGCAGCACGCGCTCGCGCCAGGCAAGCCCTGGCTTCTTTACTACGCGACCGGCACCGCGCACGCCCCGCATCACGCGCCGAAAGACTGGATCGCGAAATACAAGGGCCAATTCGACCAAGGCTGGGACAAGGTGCGCGAGGAGACACTCGCCCGTCAGATCAAGCTCGGTGTTGCCCCGCCCGGTACGCAACTCAGCACGAGGCCGGAGCAACTCCCCGCGTGGGATTCCTTGTCGGATGATCAGAAGCGTCTCTACGCCCGAATGATGGAAGTCTATGCAGGCGCACTGTCACATGCCGACTACCACATCGGCCGTGTACTCGACGCCATTGAGGAATCCGGGCAGAAAGACAACACGCTGGTTATTTTCATCATGGGCGACAACGGCGCGAGTGCCGAGGGCACGCTTCAAGGTACGACCAATGAGGTGGGAACCGCCGCGAATGGTGTCACGGAAAGCATTCCGTTTCTGCTGTCGATGATCGACGAACTCGGCGGCCCCAAAACGTATAACCACTACCCGGTCGGTTGGGCACACGCGATGGATGCGCCCATGCAATGGACCAAACAGGTCGCCTCTCACTTCGGCGGCACTCGCAACGGCATGGTGATTTCGTGGCCGGCACGCATCAAGGATAAAGGCGGCCTGCGGTCACAGTTCTGCCATGTGATCGACATTGCGCCGACGATCTACGAGGCGGCGAAGATCACGCCGCCGGTCATGCTCGACGGCGTGAAGCAGAAGCCGATCGAAGGTGTGAGTCTCGTGTACACGTTCGATGCCGCCAAGGCGCCGACCCGGCATCCCGTGCAGTATTTCGAGCTGGTAGGCAACCGTGCGATCTATAAGGACGGCTGGATGGCAAGCACGACGCCGCTTCGCCTGCCATGGGTGACGATTGGGGCCGAGCCCAGCCCAGACGATTACAAATGGGAGCTGTACAACATCAACACGGATTTCAGCCAGGCCAATAATCTGGCCAGCAAGTACCCCGAGAAGCTGAAGGAACTTCAGCACGCCTTCGACGTGGAGGCCAAAAAGTACAATGTTTATCCGTTGGATTCTAGTTTCGCGTCACGCGCCGATCCTGCAATCCGGCCGAGTCTGACCCGCGGCCGTAGCGAGTTCACTTATTTTCCGGGCATGATCCGCATTCCAGAGGGCTCGGCTCCGGACTTCAAGAACAAATCATGGACGGCCGCTGCCGACGTGATGATCCCGGAGGGCGGCGCCAATGGGGTGCTGGCAACAATCGGCGGAAGGTACGGCGGTTGGGCGCTGCTCCTGCAGGACAGCAAGCCTCAATTCGCCTATGCGTTCTCGAATCAGCCCGATCACAAGTTCGTGGTGGTGTCCGATCAGCCGCTTGCGGCGGGCCATCACATCATCCGGGTCAAATTCGACTACGACGGCGGCGGCATTGGAAAGGGAGCAACGGCGACGCTGCTGGCGGACGAAAAGCAGCTTGGACAAGTCAAGATTCCGAAAACCATTGGAGTCAGAATTTCTCTCGACGAGACCTTCGACGTTGGAGAGGACACAGGAACTCCAGTGGTCGAAGATTACGCGGATAAGATGCCTTTCAGGTTCACGGGCGAACTCAAGCGATTCGTCGTGGTCCTGCAGCCGCAGAAGCTAAGCGAAGAGGAGCAACAACGCCTGCGCGACGGTCTGGCGAAAGCGATGATGTCGGTCCAGTAGCGATCGTTTCGGGACTGTTCCGGTGGGGCACATTGCCATGAGTTCACAGAGACAAGTTTCCAGGCGAGCCCAAGCTTCACGGCGAGATCCGTTCGCCGACATGGTTTTGGTCCCAGGCGGCGAATTCCGCATGGGTTCGGATCGTCACTACCCGGAGGAAGCGCCCGCGCACCGGGTCAGAGTCGACGGGTTCTGGATCGACCGTACGCCGGTAACGAACCGCCAGTTTCGCAAGTTCGTCGACGCGACGAATTATGTGACCTTCGCCGAGATCGCGCCGAGGGCCGAGGACTATCCGGGCGCGCTCCCACACATGCTGCAGGCCGGGTCGCTTGTCTTCTCATCCCCGAAGGGCCCCGTCGACCTCCACGATTGGACGCAATGGTGGCAGTTCAAATTCGGTGCCGATTGGAGAAGGCCCTACGGCCCGCGCAGTTCGATAAGTGGAAAGGACGACGATCCCGTGGTGCATGTCGCCTATTGCGACGCCGAGGCATATGCACGGTGGGCAGGCAAGGAATTGCCGACCGAGGCCGAGTGGGAATTTGCGGCGCGTGGCGGTCTCGATAGCGCGGAATACGCGTGGGGCGACGAGTTCACGCCCGCTGGAAAGCAGATGGCCAATACCTGGCAAGGCGCGTTTCCATATCAGAACCTGAAGCAGGACGGCTTCGAGCGTACTTCACCGGTGAGGTCCTTTCCGCCAAACGGTTATGGCATCTATGACATGATCGGCAATGTGTGGGAATGGACCGCGGATTTCTGGTCGACCCGCCACACAGCCGACGCGCCCAAGGCGTGCTGCATCCCCCGGAACCCACGCGGCGGCGCAGAGGGGGAAAGCTACGACCCTTGTCAGCCCGAGATTCCTATTCCCCGCAGAGTGCTGAAAGGCGGTTCGCACCTTTGCGCACCGAACTATTGCCGTCGCTACCGCCCGGCAGCACGCCATGCCGAATCGATCGACACGTCTACGAGCCATATCGGATTTCGCTGCGTAGTGCGTGTTGAGAGAGGTTGAGTTTCAGCGAGCGAGATGACGGCCAGGAGCGGCCATTTACACTAACGCAGCAAACGTCCGAAAGCCGAACGGAAACGGCCGCATATTCCAGATCCGAAGCTGCGTTCGGCGTTTCGGCGTCACGCTGAACGCTTCGCGATCCTTGAGGTCAATTCGTCCACCCGCGACAGAAACAGGCTGACAATCGGCGCCATATTGCGCGGACTGTAACCCACAGCCAGCTCTATGATCGGGACATCCCCTTCCAGCGGCCGGCTCACGACGGACCATGGCATCAGGTTCTGCACATAGGCCGGTATCAGCGTGACGGCGCGCATCGAAGCAATCAGCGACATCACCATCGCCGGATTGTCGACGCTTTGCACGATGTCCACTTCGACACCCGACCTGGCCAGATAAGCGTCGATCACCTGTCTCAGCACCTTGGCTTTGTCCGCCATCGCGATGAACGGCTCGTGCCGGAGATCCTCCGGGCGCACCGTTTTGCGCGCACTCAATGGATGGTCGCTCGGCATCAGCACGACGAGCGGCTCCCTGGTGACGACCTTGTACTCGAGACCGTATCCAGGCTCGGCTCGCATAAACGCCACGTCGAGCTTGCCGTGCGCCAGTGCGGCGGCCAGTTCCGTCGAATAGTCGCTGGAGACGGTAATTTCGATATTCGGTAGCTCCTCACGCAACAGGTGCATCGCGTCGGTCAACCATGTCATTTCCTGACCGGTCAGAAAGCCCAGCGCGAAGCGCGGTTTCGCAGGCTGCGCTGCGCGCCGTGCGGCCTCAATGGCGGCGTCCGCCTGAGCTATCGCGAGCCGCGCATGATCGATGAAGGCCTTGCCCGCGTCGGTCAGTTCGACGCCGCGCGCGCTGCGTACCAGCAGTTCCGCGCCAACCTGATCCTCCAGATCGCGAATTTGCCGGCTTAACGACGGTTGCGATGTATGCAGCCGCTTTTCAGCCGCCTCCGTCAGGCTGCCGGTCTCGGCTACCGCAATGAAATACCGCAAATGACGCAGTTCCATGGTTTCTCGCCCCATGCCTGTCAGGCATGCACCCAAGCTTTCAAAGTCTTTTTAATCGACCTAGGGAGTGCGTAGATTAACTCTTGTCATCACTTCCCTCGCAGCGAACGCCAATAAGTCATGCGTCACAGCGATACCCAACAGGAGTTTCTCATGAACAGCCCCGTCGTCCTCGTCACCGGCGCGCTGACCGGAATCGGTCGCGCCACCGCCATTGCTTTCGCCCGCTCCGGAGCGCGGCTCGTCGTCTCCGGCCGTCGCCCCGCAGAGGGAGCAGCCCTCGAGGCCGAGTTGCGCGGACTGGGCTCTGAAGCCTTCTTCGTTCAGGCCGACGTCCGCCGTGACGAAGAGGTCCGCAGTCTCGTCGATCAGGCCGTTTCCCGGTTCGGCAGGTTGGACATCGCGGTCAACAATGCCGGTACGGAAGGCACGCCTGGGCCGATAACCGACGTGTCCGCTGAAAGCTATGCCGCGACCTTCGACACCAACGTGTTAGGCGTGCTGTTGAGCCTCAAACACGAACTGCGCGTCATGACGGCACAACGATCCGGCAGCGTGATCAACATCTCGTCGACCTACGGCCACGAAGGTGCGGCCTATGCGTCCATTTACGCCGGCAGCAAGCACGCCGTCGAAGGGATCACCAAATCGACGGCGCTGGAAGTGGCCAGTACAGGCGTGCGCGTCAATGCGGTCGCGCCAGGACCGACCGACACCGGCATGCTCGACCGCTTTACCGGCACACCGGAACGGAAGGCAACGCTGGCGGGAAGTGTGCCGCTCGCGCGCATCGGCAAGCCGGCGGACATCGCCGCAGCGGTGCTCTATCTGGCGTCCGAAGGCGCGGCCTTCGTAACGGGGCAGATCGTCACGGTCGACGGCGGCAAGACCGCGGGCTGATCCACGCTTTCTTCCTTCCCATACCTTCGGATGTCAGGAGTATCGAACCATGAACACGCTATCGGGCAAGACCGCGCTGGTAACCGGCGCATCACGCGGCATCGGCCGCGCCAGTGCGCTTGCGCTGGCGAAGGCAGGTGCCCAGGTGCTGGTGCACTACGGCCGCGGCGCACAGGAGGCGGACGCCGTCGTCGCGGAGATAAGACAGGCGGGCGGCACATCCGAGAAGATTGCCGCTGACCTGCGCGCCGCCGATGGTCCACACCTGCTCGCCCAGCGGACGCGCGCGATCGTCGGCGGACGCCTCGACATCCTGGTTGCCAATGCCGGCATCGCCGGCGCGGCGACGATTGAAGAAACGACTGTCGAACATTTCGACAATCTGTTCGCGGTAAATGTGCGCGCACCGTTTTTCCTGGTTCAGCAACTGCTGCCCGTGATGCACAAGGGCAGCAGCATCGTGCTGCTTTCGTCGCTGGTCGCGCACGCGGCGCTCGGCACGCTGGCGGCGTATGCGGCCACCAAGGGCGCCATCGACACACTCGTCAAGCATTTTGGCGCTGAGCTTGGCGAGCGGGGCATCCGGGTCAATGCTGTTGCACCGGGTGTGGTGCCAACCGATATGTCCAGTTTCGCGAAGACCGACGCAGGACGAAACTTCGCGATGGGCATTCAGGCGCTCAAGCGCATGGCGCAACCAGACGACATCGGCGCGGCGGTGGCCTTCCTCGCATCCGACGAAGCGCGCTGGATCACCGGCGATACCTTGCATGTGGACGGCGGATCGAAGCTCTGATCGCAGCGTCGTATCCCAATCCAGAATGGAGAAAAAATCATGAAGCTTTATCACGCCAGCGGGTCACCCAATTCGCGCCGCGTTCGCATCCTGCTCGCAGAAAAGAAGCTCGACGTCCCGCTCATTCCTGTCGATCTCGGGACCAGGGAGCAGTTTTCGGATGCTTACCGATCCGTCAATGCGCGTGTCGTCGTACCGACTCTCGTGCTCGACGACGGCACGGCTATCGGCGAAACGCCGGTCATCATGCGCTACCTCGACGATGCATTTGCGCAGACACCTTTGTATGGAACCACAGCGCAGGAAAAGGCGATCGTCGCCATGTGGGAGCGACGCGCGGAAACGGAAGGATTTGCGGCGGTGATGGAAGGCGTGCGCAACGCCGCGGTGGGGCTAAAAGGTCGTGCCGTTTCCGGGCCGCATGCGTACGAACAGATTCCCGAACTGGTCGAACGCAGCAAGCGTCGCGTGGCAAATTTCTACGACGATCTCGAGGCGAGACTGTCTATTGTCCCGTTCGTTGCGGGCGAGCTCTATACCGCTGCCGACATCACGGCGCTGGTTGCGGTGGATTTTGCCATCCGCGCTTTTGCGATGTCGATTCCCGAGCAACATGTCGCTGTCAGCAGATGGTACGAACAGGTTTCTGCGCGCCCCAGCGCGGCAGCTTGATGAGTTCGTTGCTTCACTGTCTCAAGCGCGAGTAACGCGGACCTGAGGCGATCGCCGGCGCATCAGGCTCGTTCACAGTCGATTCGAATCACCGCAAAACGAAACCACGTTAAACCTTAAGAACGCCTTATAGAAAACGCTTCGTCAAATAAAAACCGCAGGTCACGTAACTGACTTCTTTTCGCCCCACATTGATCAGGCACGACCCGTAAGTTTCCCTGACGAACATAGGACGAAATATGAAGACGAACAGGAGATGGACGCGCAAGCAAAGCGCGCTGTGTGCAGCCGCCGTGCTGCTCGCTGGACTGCACGCGGTAGCGGCAAGCGCCGACGACGGCCACAATCACGATGGCGATCGCAACGGCGATCGCCATCGCGCATCGGTCAAGCACGTGCTGTTGATCAGCTTCGACGGTCTGCACGAGCAGGACGTCGCGCGTTGCATCGGTGCGAACACCTGCCCGAACCTTGCATTACTCGCCAAGTCCGGCACGACGTATTCCAACGCTCACACGCCGGGCCTGTCCGATTCGTTCCCTGGCCTTGCCGCACTCGTGACAGGCGGCTCACCGAAGTCCGCCGGTCTTTTCTACGACGTGTCCTACGATCGCACGCTCTATGCGCCGTCGGATAGCCACTGCACTGGAAAGACGGGCTGGAACGTCGTGTTCGATGAAACGACCGGTATCGACGCCGAAAACGGCGGCGCACTCACGCATCTCGACGGCGGCGGCGCGTTCAACCCGCAAGCGATTCCCCATGCGCTGGTCAACGGAGTCTGCACGCCCGTCTATCCGCACAACTACCTGAAGACCAATACGGTATTCGAAGTAATCAAGGCCAACGTCGAGGGCGCGCGCACCGCGTGGGCCGACAAACATGCGTGGGGCTACGACTGGCTCAACGGACCATCCGGAGCGGGTGTCGACGACCTGTCGCGTACCGAGATCAATTCGATCGATCCGGCGACCGGCACAAACTATCTCGACAGCTACACGCACACCGAAAAGTTCGACGACTATCATGTGCAATCGTTGATCGATGAGATCGACGGCAAAGATTCGACCGGCAAGTCGAGCGCCGCCGTTCCGACAGTGTTCGGCGCCAATTTCCAGACGCTGAGCGTTGCGCAGAAAGCCACTGTCGCGACCGGCGGCGGCTACGCCGACACGAGCTTCACGCCCGGTCCGCAAGTCGCCGGCGCCATCGCGTATCTCGACGCCTCATTGGGGCGCATCGTGTCGGAACTCAAGCAACGCGACCTGTATGGTTCGACGGCGATCATCGTCACTGCCAAGCATGGCCAGTCACCGACCGATCACTCGAAACTCGTGAAGAACGGCGACACGCTCACCAAACTGCTCGAGGCTAACAACTATCTCGACCCGAACGGTAAGTTCGGACAGGACAGCACGACAAGCGGCAATCTCAACGACGGTAGCGGGCTCGTCGGCACGGGGTTCGTGCAGACCGACGACGTCGGTCTGATCTGGCTGCGCGACCAGAGCCAGTTTTCCTCGGTCGTGAAGACCCTGAAAGCCAACCTGAGCTGCAGCGCGCCCGGCATCTGCGCGGATGGCCCGCAAGCTTATATCCTCCATGGCGCGCGACTCGCCAGCGAGTTCGGCGATCCGGCGCTCGGCCGCACGCCGGACATCATCGTGCAGCCGAACCCGGGCGTGATCTATACGTCGAGCACGTCCAAGGACGAAGAGCACGGCGGCAATGCGCCGGACGACAGCCATCTCGGCCTCGTGATGTATGTGCCGGATGCTCGCCACGCGGGACAGATCAACGACGAGCATGTGCTGACCACGCAAGTGGCCCCGACCATTCTGCGTCTGCTCGATCTCGAACCGCAGTTGCTGCAATCGGTATCGGCGGAAGGGACCCGTCCGCTGCCGGAATTCGACCGCGGGCAGTGAAGCGCTATGTGACCGCGACGTAAGAGTCGTGGCGCGCCGTGGCGAATCTGGGCCAGCCACGGTGCGCCTGCTCGACAGCGGGTCAACGCCGCCTCTGTATGAGTGCACTGTGCAAGAGTAAGAGCCGACTGTTTCATCAATCGAATGGCCGTGACTATGCTGCCGAGGAGCGCGCGACGCGAGCGGCTAGCAGCCGAAGTATGGCGATTTCTTGCAGACACGAGATGAGTGAATTCCGTCGATTCTTCATTCAACGACCGCTGTTGAATTGAAAGCTGTCGCCTCCAGCCGTTGCACCGAGCGGTTGAATCCGCCGTCGATTCGGTGTGTTCGCCGTCGCCCCCGAATGGACGGAGACAGCCGCTCAATTGCCTCGCGAGAACCACTTTCCGTAGATCTGTTCGTAGGTTCCGTCCTCATACATGCTGAGCAGCGCCTCATTGATGGGCTTGCGCAACGCGCTGCCATTGGCAACGGCGATGCCATACTTTTCCGGTCGAAAGATCGGGCCCACGACGGCCAGCGCGCCGTTGCCGCGTCGAGCTGCCCAGTACTGAAGGGTTGGCGCGTCGAACACGATCGCCTGCACGTCGCCTTGTATGAGCATACGGATACCCTCGTCGGCGCCGGTCACGCTGGCGAACGACAAGCCCCGTTGGGCCAGGTACTCCGCGGCTACGGTGCCTGGTACCGAGCCGATCGCTTTACCTGGTAGATCATCCGGGCCGCGGATGTTCGACTCGAGGCGGGCCACGGTCTGTGAGGACGTGACGGTCGCGGTGAGTTGTGCAATCAGGACGACGCCAATGAGCCACATCAGAGGTACCAGCACACGCTTCCATACACTCGCTGCTTCGCGCTCGCCGTGCTCACCCGTCGCGATGATGAGCATCGTGACCCAAAGGCCTTCGCCGATAGCCCGCCAGTAAGGTTTCCGGAAAGCTTCGTCGCGTCTGCGTTCGAGCAGCCACACCAGGTTGGCGAGCAAAAAAACGATGACGATGGTTATCGCTAGCAACTGGCCGATGGCGAGCCATGGAATCGCCCGAAGCGATGTCATGAACGTGTTTTCATTCGTCGCGCGCACCATGATTTGCAGCCCCGAATCGAAATAGGGCAATGTGAAGTCGACGATATTCTCGCCTTTGGGTGTCATCGTGATCGCCGCGATCGCGACGTCGGCATCGCCACGTTTGACTGCATCCAGCAACTCGGTCTGGGTCCTCAGTTTCGTCCACGATGACTGCACGCCGATGCGGCGCGCAATTTCGTTCCAGAGGTCAATGCTGAAACCTTCGGGCAATGCGGTTTGAGGCAGCACGAAAGGAGCGACCGGCGCGGTCGCGATTCGCAAGGTGGTGGCGGGAGGGATATCCGCTGGAGTCTGTGCCGCGGTTGTCGCCGTTAGCGCAAGGCAAGTCAGCGCGACGACCCACCGTGCCAGGACATTCATCGCGTGGCTCCTGGGTGCGTGAATAGCCTGGTCAGATACGAAAATCCGCCGCCATGTCCTCGTCGCTTCGCGCTTCCAGCTTGCCGGACCGGCACGCGCGCATAAACGCGTCATAGTCCTTGTGGTTCTGTTCGGCGTAGGCGAACGCGTAGTCGGTCAGCGCGTCGGCCATCCGGTCGCCACTGCCCAGATATGACGCGATTTCGATGGCTTTGCCGCTCGCCTTGGCGTGAGCGCGAGCGAGCGCCCAACTGCAGATGCGCGCGTAGCCCCGAAAGATCGTGCTGTTCATGCGCTCCACCTCGGCCGAGACCTTCATGTCGCGCAACTGGCGGAAATAGAAGTGCCGGCCTGCGGGGCCCGTTGTCCAGCCGAGGAAAGAGTCGCTCGCGGCCTGCAGCAGGCGCTGGCCGGCGACGACCCGTTCGCCCTGGTGCGCGGGCCCATCGGCATCGAAGAAGCGCGCAATCACTGACTGGCGTGCTTCCTTGACCTGCAGGAACAGCGGTTTGCCGTGACTATCGACGAACAGCATCACAAGACAGGAGGTGCCGACGCTGCCGACGCCCACCACCTTGAACGCGATATCGTGCAATTCGAACTGACCAATCAACTGACGGCGGTCGGATGAAACCGTCTGCAGATACGCGTCGAACGCGGTGGCAAGCTTGCCTTTCCATTCGTCCGTGTCCGACCACTTCTGGTCCTTGCCGAGCAGGGAGTTGGGGCCGCCAGGGTGGAACAGGGCGGGCGGCGCATCCTGTATGCGCCAGCGGCCTTCCTGCAGCACCGCCATCTTGCGGAGCATGCTTTCGTGCGTGCGGCCTGCTGCCTTTTCAAGCGTCTTGCTGATCAGTTGTCGACCTTCGGCCGTGGCGGCCGCTTCCATCATCCGCTCAAAGGTGACGATCTCGTGCCAGAGTTCGAGCGCGCTGCAATCGGCGTACTGGTGCATCCTGTCGCGGTACTCGTGCACCGCTGTCGAAACGACGTCCTTGATCGCCCCGCGCTCGATGCCCATGTGCTCGCCTGCTATCGCGAAGCTGGCCATCAACCGTTTGATGTCCCATTCCCAGGGGCCGGGCGCGACTTCGTCGAAATCGTTGAGGTCGAACACAAGTTGGCGCTCCGGCGTGGCGAAGCCGCCGAAGTTCATCAGATGCGCGTCGCCGCAGATTGGAAACGTGATTCCAGAGTGGCTCGTTTTGGCCAGATCGTGCGCCTGAAGAATCGCGCTGCCGCGAAAGAAGGTGAAAGGCGACACGGACATACGCCCGTAGCGCAGCGGCACGAGTGCTTCCACGCGCCCGGCGCTGTTTTCCTGCAGCAGTTTGACGGGATCGCGGTCGACGTTCCCAGGGGTTGCGTTTGCAGAGCGAGGCGCATGCTGACGGGCGAAACGTCCTGCGGCCTCGCGGTCAGCCCGCGTCAGCGTCTCCGGCATTTTGCGCACCTCTCTTTGTTTGTCGCGTGAGCGCGGGTCCGTGCTCGCAGGACTTGTGCGTCCTACTAGTCCGGAGTCCGGCCGTTGGCCATAGTCCAGTGTAGGTAGCTGCCGATTTCCGGGGTATTGGACCAAGGTCCTATACCCAACTAAATGGAAGCGACGCGCAGCAATTTTCAATCCCTGCCGTTATCTCGCGGCGTAGGACCAAAGGCCAATACCATTCCAGACATATGCCAAATAAGCTGACGGGCGAGTGACTCTGCTTTAAGAAAACCAATAACTCATCGAGTCATTCACACATTGCTGCGTCCCGAACCGGATCTTTCCGAAGTAGTCGTCGAGATAGTCCCCTGGCGATCGGTTCGAAGGCAAAGAGACGTAGCAAGCCTGCTCGCGCAACATGAATGGAGGTAGCCATGTCCGACCCGAAAGATCCGGCGGAAAGCGGAACCCGCAGAGCCTTCCTGAAAAACGTTGCCGTGGCTGGCGTGGCAACGGGGCTATCGGGCGTGGTCGGCGAGACATTGGCGCAAACAGGTGCGATGGCCAAATCAACCAGTCCGGCGTCGAAGCCCGCAACGCCCGCCACCATCGCGCTGAACAAACAGTACGCAGAGTTCCTTTCGTTCGCGGATGCCCAGGATTTCGAAGACGCCAAACGCGGACTGATCGCCACGCTTCCCGAACCGGTGATCATCAAGGGACAAGGCGATATTCCCGCGTGGAATCTGCAGCAGTTCGAGTTCGTCAGTAGTGGTCCGGAAAACAATGCGCCACCGACGGTCAATCCGAGTCTTTGGCGCAATGCCAAGCTCAACATGAATCACGGGTTGTTCAAGGTGGTGGATGGCATCTGGCAGGTTCGCGGCTACGACCTGTCCGTGATGAGCATCATTCGGGGCGACCAGGGTTATATCGTCGTGGACCCGTTCATCACGACCGAGGTGGCCTCGACGGTCTGGAAGCAGC
The DNA here is from genome assembly GCF_021390495.1 of Paraburkholderia sp. ZP32-5. Classification (NCBI taxonomy): domain Bacteria; kingdom Pseudomonadati; phylum Pseudomonadota; class Betaproteobacteria; order Burkholderiales; family Burkholderiaceae; genus Paraburkholderia; species Paraburkholderia sp. ZP32-5. The sequence goes on from NZ_JAJEJP010000002.1 coordinate 3,000,575, forward strand.
TCGTTGTCCCGCACCTCGGCGATAAGCCCATCACTCACGTGATCTATACGCACAGTCACGTGGACCACTATGGCGGCGTGCGCGGACTCGCCAGTGACGACGACCTGAAATCCGGCAAGGTGAAAATCGTGGCGCCAACCGGCTTTACGGAAGCCGCCGTCGGCGAAAACGTCATTGCCGGCAATGCGATGGGGCGCCGCGCCAGCTACATGTACGGTTCGCTGCTGCCTCGCAGTCCCGAAGGGATTGTCGACGGCGGTTTGGGCAAGACCACTTCAGTGGGCACCATCACGCATGCCGTACCGTCCATTTTTGCCGAAAAGACCGGGCAGAAAATGACACTCGACGGCGTCGAGATGGTGGTGCTGATGGCGCCGGAATCGGAGGCACCGTCGGAGTACATGTTCTACCTGCCGAAGTTCAAGGCGTTCTGCGCCGCGGAAGACGCTACCCACACGCTTCACAATCTGTACACGCTGCGAGGCGCCAAGGTCCGCGACGCGCTGCTCTGGTCGAAATACCTGCAGTCGTCGCTCGAGATGTTCGGCGACGACGTGCAGGTCGTGTTCGCCTCGCACTATTGGCCGACGTGGGGCAACGATCGCGTCGTCGCGTTCCTTGGTGCGCAACGCGACATGTATCGCTACATGCATGATCAGGTTCTGCGCATGGCCAACAAGGGCATGACGCCACTTGAAATCGGCGAAGCGATCCGTCTGCCCGATAGCCTGGCGAAGCATTGGTTCTGCCGAAGCTACTACGGCACCGTCTACCACGACGCCGTTGCGCAATACAACCTGCGCCTCGGGTTTTTCGACGGCGTTCCCGCGAACCTGCACCGCTTGCAGCCAACCGATGCAGGCAAGCGATACGTCGAGTTCATGGGCGGCTCGGCCGCGGTTCTCAGCAAGGCGCATGCGTACTACAGCAAAGGCGAGTACCGATGGGTGGCTGAAGTCGTGAATCACGTCGTCTTTGCCGAGCCACAAAACATGGCGGCCAAGCAGTTGCTGGCGGACACCTATGAGCAGTTGGGTTATCAGTCGGAATCGGCGTCGTGGCGAAATTTCTATCTGACCGGTGCAATGGAATTGCGCAATGGCATCCGGCAGCTACCTGCGCCTCAGCGAGGGCAAGATTCTTACAGGCGTAGGATGTACAGGTTTTATTACGGTTCAACTGGCTTTCGAGGAGTAACTGTTCGAAGACCGCGGCCATTTCCGGCCGTCTCATTCGAGTTACCTGTTTCGATCAAACCATCTTGATAGCAAGCCATGATTCGATGCACTGTGACTGACCGCTTTGGAGAGATGCGAAAGACCGCAACGGGTCGCGAGTACACACCGCCGCCTGACCGCTTCCAGGAAGCAGAATTCCACTAGCCGCTTTTCGGCAATCAACTTGAAGAGCGGTCAGGCGTAGCCAACCCATTAACTATTTGACTGCTGCCAAGGCCAAGTCCACCTTGACAAAACCTGCCTCTTTGAGATCCGTACGCAACCTGGGGAGCAACCTGAGGATGCTGGCAGTCGCTTCCTGAGCTCTGACTTTGTCGTTATGCGCCTCCTTTTCGATCTCCTGCCACACCGAACCCCGTACCCGGGCCAACATGGCCTCTTCAAATGCATCGAATATGGTGAGATTAGGCACGCGGGACGCAGAACTCAACACCCGGCTGAAACGGTTCATCTGCACCGCCGCCGCTCGCGACTGCTCGATCAATTGGATAGTAGTTTTCAGGGTGGCGACGATTGCATCTGCTTCTGCGCCAGTCCCGCACTCATCGATTTCAATATTTATCACGCGCGGATCACTATCACTTCCATCGAGAACGGCCCGGTACGGCTCCCCAAGATGCTTAATGCAGCGGGTCCAAATGAAGATCGCTTTAGTTTTGGTCGGGTTGCTTCGGTATTCACGCAGCAGATAGAGGAACAGCATGTGCGTGAAGCCATTGTGCCCAAACTTGGCTGCAAGAGAAAGATTGATCCCCTGATCTGCTATTGTTGCAGCGGCCGCATATTCGCGGCGCGTTTTTTTCGCGAATGGCATATGAGAACCTGCTATTAGGTTTGAAAAATTGGCCCATGCATTTACGCCATCAATGGTTTGCATCCGTAGCGATCAAACCCATTGCTTTCCAAGGTCGCCGTATTGCATCCAAACACTTTTCAATGATGTGATTTCCGGACATCGATCCGACGAAACGGTTTGACCAATAACTTCGCCGAGGGCGTAAGCGTGGACGTGGAGCACTGCGTGGAACGATGCGATTCTATGAATAGGCGGCACGCCGGTCTGTAGCGCAAATGCGCTACAGACCGGCGAAAGTGGCGACTTGTCAGTTGGGTCGTCTTTGAACGATTCTGCAGATGGCCGTCAAAACCGGCGGATCGTTTTCTGGTCGAAGCCTGGGATTGGTGGCCCTGCCTACGCCATCGCCCCCTGCCTATCAAACGCCGCCTTCAACACCTCAGCCGAAAACGGCACGCGCCGGAAGCGAATACCAGTAGCGTCGAACAATGCATTCGACAGCGCCGCTGCCATCGGCCTGCTGGCAGGCTCACCCGCGCCTGAAGAAGGATGGTCCGGATGGTTGTTGACCATCACGATTTCCACCGCATCGGGCACATCCGCGATCTCGGCGATCGGGTACGTGAGCCAGTCCACGCTAGTGACCCGATGGCTGTCGAAGCGCACGCTCTCATACTTGGCGCGGCTCATGCCCATCATCAGGTTCGCTTCGATCGTGCCGGTCAGATTGCGCGGGTTGATCACATAGCCGCAGTCGTGTGCCACCACGAAGCGAGTGACATGGAACTGTCCGGTATCGCGATACACCTCTATTTCGGCAACCAGTGCCACCGTGGTCTTGCCGCGCGGCGCATAGGCAATGCCCCGCCCCATCACCACATTGCCGGACTGCGCGGGCCTCGGAGACGGACGCGACTGCCAGCCGGCTTTTTCAGCGGCAGCGCGAATCACGCCTTTGTCGCGTTCGTCCGTGAGGTAGCGCAGGCGAAATTCCACCGGGTCGGCTTTCGCAGCCGCGGCAAGTTCGTCGATAAAGCATTCGCTGGCAAAGCAGGTTGCCATGCCGTCCGGATCGCGCAGGTGAGCCGTGCGCAGCCCTGTGCTAAGCGAGCGTTCCCAATCGAGCAGGTCGCTGCGCCGGCGTTTGTTGTCGAACTGATAATGCTCGTCGGCTAACTGAAACGCCTGCGCACCCGTGTTGCGAAAGCCGCCGATCAACTGCGCGGACAAGGTGTCGCCGGCCACTTCGGTACCGGCGGGACGAATCAGGCTCGAATACCCGCGCGCCAGATATGAAAACGCGACGACCTTTCCGTCGCGGTCGAGCGCACCCTGCATACGGAAACTGGTTGGGGAACTCTTCGGGTCCCAGCCTACCGCATCGGCGCGCATATATTGCACGCGCACGGGTTGGCCCACGGCCTTCGAGAGCAGCATCGCGTCCATCGCCGCGTCATCGGCATCGTTCATTCCATAGGAGCCGGGGCCGGGCATCCATGTGACGCGTACCTTCTCCAGCGGCATATTCGCCATTTGCGCCAGCGCGTGGCGCAGCGGGTAGGGCTTCTGACCCGCAGCCCAGATCACGGCTCGCTCGGCGTTGACGTCGGCAACCGCGCATCCCGGTCCCATGCTCGCATGCGAATGAAACGGAAAGTCGTAATCGGCGGCAAGCTTCGTGTGCGCGCCAGCCATTGCCGCATCGACGTCCCCCACGTTCTGCGCGGTTTTGGACACCACGGCAGCTTCGTTGCGCAAGCGCGCATACAACGCGTCGTAGTCGGAATCGAATGCAGCGGCGGGCTCGGTCCACTTGATCTGCAAATCGCGGGAAACGCTGATGGCCTGCTCTTCGCGTTCACATACCACGCCCACGAAGTTGCCCTGTGTCACGATCGCGACGAGGCCCGGAAAGGATTGGCCACGTGGCACCTCAACCAGTTGTGCGCCGGCTTGCGGCGGCCGGATCACACGCCCGTGCAGCATGCCGGGTAGCTTCAGGTCGACCAGGTAGTGATATTCGCCGCGTGCCTTGGCCGGAATATCCATGCGCGGCACCGGTTGCCCGACGACGCTGTAGGTTGTGGGATCCTTGAGCGGCACATGTTCGTCGACCGTCACATGAAACTGTTCACCGCCGACCAGCTCGCCATAGCTGATATGTCTGGCCGCGTCGGACTTCGACTGTACGACGCCGTCGCGCACCGTCAATTGCGCTTCGTCCGTCTGCAGATGTTGCGCAGCCATGCGCACCAGCGCTTGCCGCGCCCGTGCGCCTGCGCGACGCAAGGCCTTGCCGCCATCTTCGATACCGTTGCTGCCGCCGGTGCCGCGCTGATCGACCGTGGTGGCGGTATCGCCCATATTCACGGTGACGCGCGACAGCGGTACATCCAGCTCCTCAGCGACGATTTGCGCGAACGCGGTGCTGATGCCCATGCCCGCCTCGATCTTGCCGACGCTGGCAATCACGTCGCCATCCTGTGTGACGGCGATCCACGAGTCGAGCTGGTTGGGCGGCAGAGTGGCAGGCCAGGGAGCGCTCTGCGGTTCGAGCACCGCATCGGGCGGCACCCCATGTGCGACGACATTCGCTCGCTCCGGCGCCGTCGTTGCGCCGGCGAGCGTTGGCCACGCGAACGACACGATCAACGCGCCGCCCGTGCCGAGGAACTGTCGCCGCGAAACCTTCAATGCAATCTTGGGCATGTCGATCTCCAGGTCCAGGTGGGCATTACGCCATGGCCTTGGCCGCACGTTTGACGGCACGCAAGATCGCGATATGGGTTCCGCAACGGCATTTGAGTCCGGTTAGGCCCGCGCGAATTTCGGCATCGGACGCATGCGGATTCTGCTTGAGGAACGCCGCGCTGTTCATGATCCAGCTATTCATGCAGTACCCGCACTGCGCCGCCTGTTCTTCGATGAACGCGTGCTGTACCGGGTGCAAGCCATCGACACGCTGTTCCGCGGGAATGGTTTGTGCAAGGCCTTGCAACGTGGTGATCTGATGGCCTGCCGCCGCGACGACTGGCACCACGCATGAGCGCACAGCCGCTCCGTCCAGATGCACGGTGCATGCGCCGCATTGCGCGAGGCCGCAGCCGAATCGCGGCCCGGTGAGATTCAATTCATTGCGCAATACATAGAGCAGCGGCGTATCCGGCGTGGCTTGTACAACGTGTGCTTTACCATCCACCGCGATCGTCAGAGCGGATGCGGCACCGGTCGATCCGGCAGCAGTAGCGGAAGATACAGTGTTCGATGAATGCGAGTAATGCGGCGAGGGTGCGCTTTGCGGCGAATGCGCTGGCATATGCAGCTCCTTGAATCGTTCTATTTATGACAAGGTACTTTCGCTTTGCTAACAGCGGGCTGAACATGGGCAGCGAACGAGGTGTCTCGAACCCTCGTAAGCCCCTTGAACGACATTTGCTGAGCCGCAAGTATGCGCTCAAGCCTGTCGACAGTGTCAACACGCGTTACGTGTGAAGCTCAGGCAATCGCGAAGCGGCAGGTGAGACACCGGGACGGATTGTCTTTGTCGCTGAACCGGAAGAACTTTCATCCTGTCCTGTCGGGTTTCACCCCTCAAGACTTCCGGCGCGTTGCCGATATCAAAAGTCGACGCGGCGGTTTGGGCAACACCGATCACTACCTGAGTCGGTGCCGCATCAACGTGTCGCAAGGTAAGGCTATGTCGGATTTGAGTAACAGATCACAGGAATACGCGGACGGCGCGGTGGTCAGCTTCGCTGTCGTCGGGCGCGATGCTCACGGCGAGTTCGTCATCAGTGCCTGCAACGACCCGTTCATCCAGATGGCGGGTGGGATGGCTGCCGATTGGAACACGTTCCCCATCCCGTTCGACGCTCTGATTCCGAAACAGGTGGGACTCGAGTTGCGCGAAAAGCTACGGGCATGCTTCACGTCAGGAGCGGCGCAGGAACTGCAACAGTCTTTCGCCCTTCATGACGGTGTACACACGTGGCGCCTCTCGCTTAAACCTCTCAGACATACGAGCAGTGGAACGGCCGTGCACGAAGTCATCGTGACAGGTTTCGATACCGCCTCGGCAATGCGGCTGATACATGAACTTGAAGTGAGCGCTTCCCGTTTTCGGGCGGTGGTCGACTCGGCTTACGACGCGATCGTCACGATCAACGAACAGCACAACATCACGTTCTTCAATCGCGCGGCGGAGAACCTGTTCGGCTACAAGTCGGCCGAGGTGCTGGGACAGCGGATCGAAATTCTGTTGCCGGAAAGGTTTCGCGCGAATCATTCCCGGAACGTCAAGCAGTTCGCAGACTCCGTACAGATGAGCCTGCGGTCGACCACACCGCCCCGCATGGACGAAAGCAACAGCGTGTACGGACTGCATCGGGACGGCACGGTCATCCCTGTCGAAATCGCAATTTCAAAAATAAAAGTGAACGGCGTCATCGAATTCACGGCAGTTGTTCGCGATATCCGCGAGCGCGCCGAGCTCATCGAACTGCTGAAAAAGCAGGCCGTGACCGATGCTCTGACCGGCCTGGCGAATCGCCGCGAGTTTCTGGATTTTGTCGAAAAGGTGCTCGGCACCGACGACCTCCTGTCTGTGTTTATCCTGGACATCGACTACTTCAAGAAGATCAACGACACCTACGGCCACGATATCGGCGACGAAGTGCTGCGGGTGCTGGCGAAGGTCGGTGTGTCGATTCCGCACGAGTCCGGGTTGTTCGCGCGCTGGGGAGGGGAGGAATTCGTCGCGGCATTGCCGGGCGCGGACGCCGCGGTCGTGTGCCGGATCGCGGAGACGCTGCGACGCCGCTTCGAGGAACAGGATTTCGAGCACGCGTGGCGCGTGAAGCCGATCTCATTTACCGTCAGTATCGGTGTGGTCACGCGGGAAGCGGGAGAGCGTGATGTCCACGCGTTGATGCGGCGCGCAGACCGGGCGCTCTATGTGGCGAAAGAGTCGGGCCGTAACCGCGTCGAGGTCGGGTAGGCGTTGCGTTGTGCCTGCACACGAAAGGCGAGACCGTTTCCCATGGCAGTCGGCTTCCTGCCCTGAGTAAGCGGACTACCGTGAACAGGGGATGCGAGGATCGGGCATTCGTTCTAGGCTCTGCCTTTATCGATTTTCGTTGGGGTTGCCCGCATGCCTGCCGATATCAACTTCCGTGACAAGTTGAACCGCCTTCATGCTTTTTCAAGGATGAAGCTGGGCATCGGAATCCCCACCGAGCTGAAAGGCCGGGGCTACCGTTGGATCGATATCGAATCGGCGTACCAGGACTTCGTCGCCAACCAGCGGGAATTCCGTGTGGCGGACTACGCTGCATTCCGGGCTATCCTCGATTTGTGGAGTCCGCAGCGCGTCGCGTGGCAGGGTAGTCAGGGCGTGGCACGTCCGACGGCCGCGACGACGCCGGGCTTCGGGCGAAGCGCCAGCATCTCGTCCCATCGAGCGGCGTCGGGAAGGGCGCCGCTTGGAACCTGGCAAGGCGGCCATCCAAGCGAAGCGCTGCAGCCGACGGCGATGAATGTGCCGGAGACGAGGAACACGCGGCCCGTAGTTGCCCACGAATGGACGACCCATCTGGCTGCCGGTACGCAGATCGATCTTCAGGTAAGGAATATGTTCGTCGAAAGACCCGAGGTGGAGGCGATGTTCATTCGCCGCGCCAGCGACCTGCCGCACCTTGAACGTATCGAAGTGGGATCGGGCAGGCTTTGGACGGTGGTCTGGTCGAGTACTTAGGGCGACGGCGGCCATCCTTCGCGCGCTGCACAGTCTGGATGTGCGATTCGCAAAAGGCGCCGATCGGGCCAGGAGAGAAATTTGACCGCGAGGAGCTTAATTCCTGGCGAAGTAGTGTTCATTAACATCGGTCGGCGTATTTGCGCCACCGTCGTCCCACTGGACCACGAACACCCCCTTCGGGTAAGCGTCACTCGGTCCCATCAAGAAGGCTGTCCCCGTGTAGATTTGGCCTGCATAGGGGCACGCGATCGAGTTGGGATTCAGTGTGGATGTCGCCGTTGCGAACTGGATGTTCGTGACATCCACAGTATTCATTTGCGGCGTCAGGTTGCCACTCCAGGTGCAGTAGAGGCCGTAGGTGCCACTAAACGACGTACCGGCAATCACGATCTGTTCTGACCGCGCGGCGCCATAGGTTCCAGCTAGCGATGCAACTGTCGGCGCGATCAGAATGCTGTTGAGCGTAAGTGTCGAATCCGACGCGGTCGCGCTCGGTGCCTGGACCTGTAGCGAGTAGGTCTTGCCGTCGCTATTCAGGCTCAGAGCCGCGTTGCCTTTTACAAACGTGCCGGACGACGGTACCCAGCCGTTGCCCGTGGCGCTGTTGGCATTACCGGTCAACGGCACGGTTCCGAGGCCGAACGTCAATGGCTGATCGGTGCCATTTCCAAAGGCACGCAGATAGCCGGCGTGATTGACCGTTACGACCACGGCGTTAGCCGCCGTTTCCGATGACATAAGAACGTTATCTATGATCGCGGGACCCGGCGTGGTGCTGCTTTGGCTTCCACCACCGCCGTCGCTTCCACCTCCCGCTCCGCAGCTCGCGAGAATCACACATGATGTGGCGGCAACCATGCGGAGATAATGTTTGTGGTTCATTTCTGCTTGGTCTGGAGTCGTGGCGTTGGTCAAACGCGCGTTATCGTCGGCTGGATCCTGGTCCGCCCTGCACTATCTATTTATAAATGCGACTGCAAATTCCGCAGATCGGCACGGACAACTCGCGAGGGCCGTTCCTCAGCGCGCGAATTTAGCTTGTGCGGATGACACTCCAGTGACTGACGCCTTCAAACAGGTGCAAGGGTATGACGTGCGTCCGCTTTCGTAGGCTCCGACCGGCGGCTTGGGGTAGATTTGTTTCGTTCGCCGTTGGCCTGAGTACGGCCAGCAGGAGTCATTCGTCGCGACGATGAATCAGTTACTCGAACGCCGCCTCTGCGGTCGTCAACCGGGATACGCTCCATGACCGGCCTCAACACCCTCGCAGATCACGTCCAGAAACTCGTCGTAGAACATGAAGCGGTAGTGGCTGCAGTTTCCAAGGTGCCGAGAGCTGAATCGCAGAAGCCAGGCGGACTTGCCAAAATCGACTGCTGCGAACCTCGTTTCCCCCTCCCACGGATTGAACTCGCGCGTATAGGGCTCAACCTCTTCTGGCGTGAACATGAATACCTGCGGCTTCAAAAACCGCAGATGCCGAAAGTTTTCCGGTGTGTATGGGTCTTCGGGCAAAAAATAGTCTACGGCGACGATAGCTCGACCGCTGGCTCCGCGGTAGTGGACCTTCATGAGTTCTGGCCCACGACCTTCATGATGGAAATCGCTCAATAGTATCGGGTTCATCGTTCGTAATTACTCTTTGCCGAAAGGGTAGATTTTGCCAGCAACTCGAATGGCTAAAAAATGCCTTGCGCATGAAATGTGCGCCCGACGCGATCGCTAAGACGTTCGGTGAGATATGGCCATTGTCGGTCGTTGGACTAACCCATGAAGATTGGCGACAATCGGGCGAACTCCTGACCCGTTTTCTGCGCTCTGCGATGCACGAGAAACAATCAACCAGAAGACTACGTATCCTCTGCAAAGTGGCAGGCATGTGCCTCGCGCTATACGCAGATATTGCATCCGCAAACGGCCTTCAATCCGCCTGCTATGCGGACAGTAGTTGTCTTGTAAGCGAGTCCGTGCGAAACGCCAGCTCAATCAAGCAGGACGATTCGCTGAATTTCATCAATAACCTGGTACGCACTGGCCAATTCGATTACGCCCGTGCGATGACAGCCAAACTGGACCGGACCAGGGCGCAGGGATTTCAATGGGAGCAGGCCAACATTGACATCGTAATCGGTGAGATCGCGGCTCAATCATGGGCGGCACCAAACGAGGTCGCGGATCTGGCGCCTTTGGAGAAACTGGTAGCGGCAGATCCGGCAGGTGGCCGCAGGCTGACCGACTACCTGTCCCTCACGGCGGATCGGATCATCTATCGTTCACCGAAGACAGCAGTGGAAGTCGGACTCGCTGATCTGTTCGAGCGAAGGATACTGATCAGGGGAAGTAACGCTACGCTGACTGAGATTCTGAATTCGCGATTGCCGCGTGCAATCGAACAGTTGCCCGAGAATAAGCAAGGGGACGGTTGGAACGATCTTGCCCGGATCTGGCTGGCACTGGGAGACAAGGACGCCGCAAGGAAGGCACTCGAACGGGCTGAGCGGACCGGCATGGTCGATTACCAGGGCGTGCAGCTGATAGGTGACATGACTACTCGAACCTGGCTTGCGCTGGGCGAACCCTCCCGAGCCCTGCAGGAGGCTGAACGTGCGAGCTCCAGGTCGACGGCCGCTACCTTCAAGCTCGCTATCGCCCGCGCATACTTGCGCGCGGGGCATATCCGCGACGCGCTTGACATCACCACTTCCGCGCTAGCCGATGTACGCAAGCAGCCGGACTGGCCTTGGGCTTCGAACCTGTTGCGAGATGCCGTCGACCTCAGGGTGGAGGCGGGTGATGTGCAGGGCGCGCGTGCCGTTGCGGAGGAAATCGAGGCAGGCAAGCGAGATATCATTCGGGCCAGCCATTTCCTGGATGCCGCCCAGGCCTTCAACGACGTCGGAGATTACGCTCGAGCCACTGCTTTGTTGAAGCCTGCACTTGCTTCGGTTCCCGCCTCCAATCAGATCGTCGCAGTCGGGGCAACCTTGGGGCCAATCACCGGGGCGAGCCTTGGGTTAGGTGAAAGCTTGCGGTCGGCTATCGCCATCGAGCTTTATCGCAGCGGAAATACCAGCGATTTCGAAAACGTACTGACCCAACTCGGCCCTTGGTACAAGCGACATACCTGGATCGAAGTGTGTGAGGCGCCGAGACCGGGGGGCAAACCTCCACCGGACGACGAAACCTGCATTAAGAATACCGACGGCGCTACGCTTCCTGGTATGGCGGTCAATGCGATCAACCAGCAACGAACCACAGATGCAGCCCGCTACCTATCACGCATAGTCGCAATCGTCGGCGATGGGAATTCTTTCGAAGCGGTGAGGCTGGCTCTCGATGCCGCGCGCCTCGCAGTCGTCCTTGAGCGAAAAGAGATTGTCAACGCAGCGCTCGTCGCGGCAGCGCATGCAGCTGATCGCCTGACCGATCCTGGCGATCGAGCACGTGAATTGCTGGGAGTCGCGGCGCTACGGCACGAGTTGGGCTGCTGCCAGTAAGCTTTGTGTGAGTGCAAGGAGATCGCAGCGGGGGCGCGGAGGGCACCTCTCGTCGAGATAGCAAGGAGACTCAGGACCCGAGTCGTCCGGGCAGTGGGGCACTCGTAGCGTGCGATGGGATGTCCGCTTCTGGCCGAAGTGAGCGTCACTTCATGGTCGAACTGGGCCGGACATATCGGACCGGGTTCGGCCAAGACGGAACATTCGCCTGAACCCTGGCCGGGGCATTCAGATGTCGCTTCCATGCCTGAATTGGCCACTCAGTTCGTGACTGGAACGCCGTTCGAACGAACGCTCGTATCATAACGAAAGCGGCAAAGAATTGATCTCGCAAAGAATGCCCAAGGGAATGCATGAGAAAAACCTATAGAGCGATAAATCGGGTTGTTCTCGCAAATCGGAAGAATCTTGCGATGGACGGTCGGCATCAGATGCGAGTAACGTTGTTTCGGCCTTCCGGCATTTATCCGAAAGTGAGGATAAGTACGCGCCACAGCGCGTTCTGGGCCGACGAAAATCTGACGTTCATGGTAGCTCGCTGTACAGAGTGGCCGGATCATTTGCCGTACAGTGATGTCATGTGGCTCGATCCAGAAGAGATTCGCCTGCTTGGATCACTGATGATGACGGAACGTTTCGACGGCGGGCAACGGTGTACATTTCGCCTTCTTCCTCGCTGTCATGCATATATTGATGGCGGCATTGACCTGGAGAAGGCTGGCACCCTCGTCCAGATCAAGAAATCACTGTTTGAAACGCGGGGCCATGTGGATTGGCGAGGGCTACAAGATGCCTGGGCTGCGATCGGAGAGACCAAATTTCAGTGTTTTCCAAGCGATTGGCTGCAAATGGAGCTTCAGCCTCCCTTCTGGAACAGAATTTCCCTCCGCAATTTGGTGCTTCTTCGCGGAATTTATGCGCTTATCAAGGCAGATATGCTCGCACTCGAATACGAGTTTCGAGAGGAAGCTACGATCAACACTTTCATAGCATTGGACGCATCCTTCGAACTTGTACTGCGGCATTTGAAACAATCTGGAGTTCCTTCGCCGAGTTCTCGTGATGCGGGTACTTGGCTTTATCGAACTTTCGATGAACCATTAGGTTTAAGCTACGGCGAAAATGCGCGCTACTTCGAGGAATTCTACAACCAACGGATTCAGACGCTGCACCCGGGTAGTCGTTTGGGCGACATGCCATTTGCGCCGCTCGCGTGGGACGACTACAGCCATTTGCGAAGTGTGCTGCCTGGCATACTCGGCTTTCTCTTAACAGGTCAGCATACCCCCGAGTTTTTGGAGCTTTTCCAAGAAGCTAACAGGCGCGCAGGACAATCCTCAGTCCGATAGCCATCCCGGCGGTACAACTAGACTTTCCAATGGATGTTTTGACGCCAGAAGTGGCCTTTAAAGTGTTGCGGGCTATTTGACAGTTATTCGATGCGTCGCCAATAGATTGAGACGGCCGCTCCGTTTCGCAAGCGGTCCTTCGATCACCGCAAGCCGGCGTCGCATCCCTGCTCACAGTCCGGGGTAGCGGTGTGTGCCGGGTGACGCCAAGGCCCCGCCATTTTCGATGAATGTGTCGAGGGCCGCTGACGACGACAGAAGATTACGAGTCAATCTCTGAGGCACTACGGGAAATGGACGCGTTTGGTGACTTGCTCGGTCGAAAACGAGTTGCGTATACTCACAAGCGCTGCGGAAAATGGGACCTGTTCAATATTCAACATGCATATCGATCCGAAAGCACACAAAAAAGGCATTGTCATTGCGTCAGCGCTGATGGCGATCAATGGAGTTGTCCGTTATTGGCCGCAACATCAATCGTTATTCAATTTCGTACTTTCGACGTGCGTCATGGCGATTCTTGGCGGTCTGCTCTGGGGAAGCGTCGGAGCATGGATTTATACCAAATTCTGGCTGCCGCCAAGAAAATGAAGTGGATGTTTAAGATATGAGCGCGTGTCCTCCTCAAATCATCGATAGACCCGGTAAGCTTTATCCCCTGACACCGAATACAGCGTAGGCGTAATGCTGCGGAAGGCAAAAGTGCGGCGCGTCACATTAGCGGGTTTGGCAATATTGTGTGCATGTCGAGCGGGACGCGTGTGTCGCAATACCTGATCTAATCGCACACGAGGAATGTCATGTTTAAGAAGCTACGGGAGTCGTTCACGACTCCGCCGGTGACCCTGCATCCTCACGCGTTCGTTGAGGCATCAATTGCCATCGATCGTTTTTGGACAAGTAATCGTGATATCACAAAGGACTTCAATCAAAACTATATCGATCACTATAGAAATGAGTGGGCCGTGGTCATCTTGCAAATTTTGCAGCAGAAAAGTGCATTGGAAATGATCAGAAATAGATTGATTCCACTGATGTTCGAATTTGGGCGGTTACAGGTACTGGTGATGGATGCACCACCGCTTAACGATCAGAGTGGCTTCAGAGGTTGGCTGGGCATTACTGGCGAACTGAAGCAAAACCTAGCGCTTTTGGCCGAGAGTGAGGAGGGCCTTAGGCAATGGCTTTGCAGTGTCCGACCACACATGACGTTGACCGAAAAGTGGAATTGTGTACTGTTTCGATATAGAACACTGTGGGCCGAGATAGAAATCCTAAATGCTGTGCGCAAGCCACTTGGTGACGTTCACCCGGATATTGGTGCTGACTGGTATTGGCCGCTACTTTGTGTGAATTGCGCATATCACGAGCTGAATTTCCGCGCAAACGGTGGATTACCGATGTCATTGAATCCTGATGCGAATGCGGCGCTTGAGACAATGCGCATCTTCCTTGAATTGAAAGACTTCGTCGTGTCAGGCTCAAAGTTCCCTGACTTGGAATGGGAGCGGAAACACAATGTGAAGCTTCCGCGCAGAATGACTAGTTGAACTTAAACGCTGGTTTTGGGCACAGTGGATTGCCGCACGCGTTTGTGCTCGCCCAATCGATGCGGACACCGCGACGGAAAGGCCATTGCACCTTTGAAAGCCGCCGTCGGGCCGTGCGGTACAGGACGGCCGAGTTGAGTCGTGTCGGGACGACGGCATCAGGCAGAGATCGGCAGAAGAGTCTCTCGTTGCTTCGATCAATTGGACATTCGAGCGACCACTTCGCATCCGTCAACGGCCGTTTGAGGCCTGTGATCCACGTTGAATCGTCGGCCAATCCGTCATTGAGGTGACGACTCGATGAGGCTGATACGTTAAGCTGTCGCGCCGATCGCGGAACATCACCGTGCTCTGCACTAAGCGTTGTTCAAGGAGGATATTTGGACCTAACCTTGTTTAAAGCACTTGTTGATTCATGCCCCACCCCGTCGGCACCGGATCTGGCGAAGCTGAAAGCTAACGAATCTCTTGCAGAAATACGGGGCTGTTTTCGAGTCGAAGACAGCGACAAAGCGCGCATGGATGTCCGTGGATTCATTGCTGACCTCGGATTTCGCTTCATGTGCGACCAATCCTCTCCGGATCCCTACCGCGATGTCGCACTTGCGCTCCAGGACGCGCTCAAAGAGCGTGGGAACTCGGTAGAGCCGACGAGCAATTGGACCTACGCGGTCCAACTCGCCTTCACGCACGCAGCTAGATTCCGCACGGGCCTATCCGCCGACCAACAGTGGATTGCGGATACACGGATAACTTCCCTCTCCAAGGCGATTCGCGGTTTGAGGGGGCTTGGTTATCAGATCGACCTGCCGGCCAGCGGTGGCGTAAATGTCCCGGATTCGGAGGTGCAACGATTGGCGGACGAGATAGCCGGTTTGTCCGCCTCTTTGGGGCGCGCGTTGGCATTCAGTGCAGCCGGCGCAATGGGACCCCACTACAGTAAGATGACGGGTCGATTCAGACTCGGGCGCGCCGGGAAGACAACACAGATCGATGCACCACCGGAAAGGCCGCTTGCCTATCTTTACCAATTGGGCCTTCGCTATTTCGCGCATCAGCCGACTGCCTCCAAACCAAAAGAAACACTTGCCCGACTCGTCGACCTCGTGACATGGGCAACGGCATTGCTTGACTTGTCCGTAAGTAGCTTCGAGTTGATATTCGCACGACCGTCGGACATCGTAGGCATCATGCAGAAGTCGGCGGTCTACGATTCCGTCTTTCTGGTGGCTCAAGCGAAGCCGTCGCATGCCCGCGAATACATTCAATGGATTATGTCTCAGGAGCCGCTCGCCAAGCTGGAAGACAAGCGTGGGAGAACGGCTGATCAGATTCTTGCGGTCGCCCAGAGAATGTTACGTGCTTGTGAGCGAGTTGCGCCGCATGACTTCTCCATATTTGCCGTGCAAGATGCAGCGTTCGCTTCGAATCTCGATCTCAAACCGGCAGCAGAATTGCTATGCGAGGTATTCTGTCACCCACAAGATGTCAACCGAAAACTCGCATATCCACCGAGTGATAACGACATAGACGCGGCTTTCCGGCCTCTCGTCGCCGACGGCCAAGCTTTCGTGATGCAGCCACCACCCATGGCGTCGAGAGCCATTGCGAACGCAGCACTCGACTGGTGCAAGAACAACTGGCCGAACAAGCGGTTTGACGACGAAGCGATGGGACCACTGTTCGAGCGATTTGTGCGTGCCAAGATGGAAGAGCGCGGCGTCACCGTGCTGCACGGCGAGTACAAAGCCGGGCAGTCGAGTGGCGAATGCGATGCAGTTGTGGAAACGACGACGCTAATTTGCTTCTTCGAATTGAAGAGCAAGATGTTTACTAGGGCAGCACGCGCGGGCAATGATGTCACCGCTTTAGGAGACCTTGCTCAGGCTCTGGTCCGGCCACAAGCTCAGGCCATGGAGAGGCACGCTGTTCTTCAAGAACACGGTGCGATATCGCTGGAAGGCGATTCATCGAAATCAACGATTGAGCTGAACGGTCGAGAAGTTCTCAAAGTTTCGATAACGCGCGGCGAGCTTGGAAGTCTGCACGATCGACCGTTCCTGCAGCACTTCTTGCGAGCAGGATGCGTTGCAACATTTAATACTTTGGATCCAAAGCAGCAGAGCAAGCTAAATGACTTACATGTGTGGTTCGAAAAATTGAGAAGAGCCGCGACGCGGGCAGGTGACGGTGATTTCTATGAGAAAACGCCTTTTTCCAAATCGTGGAGCATCTCAATCTATCAGCTACTCCTTCTGCTTGAACGCACAGCGAGCAACGAAACCTTCGGTCAGGAGTTCTTGCGGACGAGGCTGATGATTACGCCGACGCGGGACTTCTACACCGAATATGAGTACAAACTCCAACTGGACCAGTTGAAGGAAGCGAATCAGTGACCGTCACTGTAGTGAAGAGGCGCCCCCCCTCGCGACGATCAGGCAACTAAATGTCCCAGTGGTGGGCAAGATAGTGACCGCGTATGTGACATTGATGCGCTGCACAGATCTGATATCTCGACCGACCGAAAAGGGTGACGGATTCAACCGGTCGATGCAACACCTAGAATCTGCGTGAGCAGCGGAGGAGTTGCAAATGAAACAGCGACCGAGAATTTATTACTCCGAGACCCAGAAAGCGCTGATGTGGGACCGATGGCGCAAGGGCGATACGATTCATCAGATTGCCAAACTGTTTGATCGGGGCCATTCTTCGATTCAGCGAATACTATCGGAGAACGGTGGCATCCAGCCGCCGCAAAGGCACCGTGCGCCACAGGCATTGACGCTCGCGGAGCGCGAGGAGATTTCCCGTTCACTGGTGTCCGGATTGTCGATCCGGTCAATAGCAGCCAGGCTGGGACGCGCCCCTTCCACTATAAGTCGTGAGTTGCAGCGCAACGGGGGCAGCCAGGGCTATCGGGCAAGCCAGGCGGATGCGATCGCGTGGCAGCGGGCACGACGGCCGAAGGTTTGCAAACTTATGCGAAACCAGACGCTGGCGCGAGTTGTCGCTGCAAAGCTGAAGTTGCAGTGGTCCCCTGAGCAGATTGCCGGTTGGCTCAGGCATGCTTATGCGGTCAACAAGGACTATCTGGTGTCGCACGAGACAATCTACCGGAGCCTCTATATTCAAGCTCGTGGTGCCCTGAAAAAAGAACTGCTTGAGCACTTGCGACGCTTTCGAACCATGCGCCGATCCCGTCATCACACACTGAAAACTGAGGGTCGCACGAACATTCGCGACGCCGTGTCGATCAGTGAACGCCCCGCGACGGCGGAGGATCGCGCAATACCTGGGCACTGGGAAGGTGACTTGCTGTATGGCAACGCGACGAGCCAGATTGCAACTCTCGTCGAACGTCAAAGTCGATTCGTGATGCTGGTAAAAGTGCCCAGCAAGGATTCTGCGGCTGTGGTCGACGCGCTGATACGACACGCCAGCAAACTCCCGAGAGAACTCTATAGATCGCTGACGTGGGACAGGGGATCGGAAATGGCGGAGCACCACCGCTTTAGCGTTGCAACCGACATTGAGGTCTATTTCTGCGACCCACATCATCCCTGGCAACGCGGTTCGAACGAAAATACGAATGGGCTTCTGAGGCAATACTTCCCCAAGGGTACTGATCTGTCTGCTTACTCACAGGCCGGACTGGATGCCGTCGCCAGGCGGCTCAACGAACGTCCCCGAAAAACACTAGACTTCGATACGCCGGCTGAGCGATTTAACCAAATCGTTGCATCGACCGGTTGAATCCGCCGTTGACTCCAGTCTTCCGACTTCCCTGCGAGCGGCCACCTATCAGCCCGTTATCGGCTAGAGCACCAACGATTGCGACAACGGCGACTCACCCACCTACCAACTTGCGCATCAATTCAGCCCAGTGTCCGAGGTGCTCTTCGCCCACCGCACCCTTATCCAATCGGCCAAAATCTCAACATTTGGCCCAATAAGTCAAATGTGAGATAACCGCTGCCGTATAATTACTAAGTCGTCGGGAGACACCCAGCGACTAGGTTTGACAGCCTAATTGTTACGTCCGCACACCCGCCAAGGCGGGAGTGCGTTTACCTCTGCACGTCTATATTCAATGGGCGGGCCTTGGTAGGGGAGCCGCAAGGCTCGCCGGCTTGACGTAACACCGGTCTGTCAACCCTACTTCGTGCCCGCTCACCCCTTTCCCCAAAAGCGAGTGACCAGGCGATCCAGGAAGCAACAGGGAGAAGATCGCACCATGACCAGGTCCGTCAAAAATCAACCGGCTTCGCGTCCCGCCGTCGACGCACTCCAGTACGAAAAGCTTGCCCTTTCCGCATTCGACTTATGCGACCGACAGGTAAGCCAACTGGAGACTTTGATCACCCTCGCATCGTCGATATGTAATAACCGTGCGATAACACGCGACGAAAGACGCCAGCGTCAGACGTTGCTCGAATTACTTCTAGACACCGCAGAGCAATATCAACAGGAACTCGAATGCGAGCGCGAGCTTTTTCAGGTGATCGCTCTCGACGCAAAGGGCGTCCCACACAGCCGCATCACCGCGCGCCATGCAGCGAAGCTGCTTGCCGAGGCATCGCAACGCGCGAGAGCACAGCAAACGGAAGTGCCTGTCTCCAGCGCAAAAGCCACTGACACGGTGACCTCGAACACCGTGCAGTAACCGCTCGACGCGTCTTAGTCGGCGATCAAAACAGTCAAGCATAACCACTTCCGGAGCCATGGTCGGCCTAGCCGGCCATCCCGGTATCGACGGTCAACGCCTCGACGGCAGCCCGTCAACCCAACGCATCTTTGCCGCATGCGAATGACCGTCCAGTCATCGTCGCAACTCTATCTCGGCTTTTACTCATAGAGCGTGTGCGGTTGATCGATAAAGGCAATCTGACATGGCAACTGAAGCGGCCACAACACTGCTTCTCCCCTTCAGCTTCTTCGAATGCTGCAATCTATTCTCCGTCACAGCAATTATTAGGACATCCGGGCGATAGCTCAATCTCGACACGTCTGATCGTTTCAGGCAATTCGACATAGTGAACTAAGGGACGATAGATTGCGCCGTGAATATCGTACTCAACCTGAGTAAGGCCAAATTGCATCAACATGGCCTTCGCTTTGTCAGCGCGTTGCAGCGCCAATTTTCCGGGTTCTCTTTCGTTTGCTTCAGCCAATCCTCTGACCGACAACACCTCTTGAATAGGATACTTCAGGCGCATATCGATAGCCCAGTTAGCCATCTTCAGAGTTTGATCGCTAGATATCTGGGTCGAATTCTTCTCGAAATACAGATCGATATTTTGACCAGGAAGGTTCCGAGCCGTGTCGCATGCTTGCGCGCTGACGGATAGAGATAGCACCCCGATCGTTAGGGCGATCAATTTAATACCCATAGACGAACATCACTTAACCGCCTTGCTGTTAGGCATCACGCGCGGGTCACTACAAAGCCGCTCGCATCCGCCGTCACATATCGGGACAAGCGTTACCGCAATCTGATCGAGTGTTTCAACACCCTTGTCATCGATATCTGGTTCCTTGATGATTCTCGTATCAAGCCAAATATTCCCCTCCTTCACACCAAGTTGGACCAGGTAGCTCTTGAGGATGGCTGCGCGAGCTACCGCTATAGCCTTCGCATCTCGCTCTTTTATATAACCTCCCGCGTAGACGATGCCTCTAATTTCGACATCCGGCCATTGCTTCGCAGCAAGCATCATATCGGCGATCTTCAGGCGATCAGAATTTTGAGTTTCCGTTGAGTTGAGAGGCAAGCTACTCGTCATATCCTCGGAGACAGTACAGGCGCTGGCGTTGCCCACGCTCGCAACAAAGCAAAGCGCCATGAGATGGCGTGCCGTTCGGCGGCGGAAATTTTTAATAGGTCACCCGGCAAAGCAGACATTCTTCCTTACCCGTCATAAACGCCTCCCTGTATTTGTGAGTTGGCAGCGGTCACTCGTCTACGAGCGACAACGTATTGCGCGCACTGCCCGTCGCAACAAAGCAGAACCCGCACTAACCCATCAACCTACCGCCCAACAAGACCCAGTGAAATAGGCAATGGCTGAAAGTACTCAACCGCGCCCCAGAAAAAGCGTCGATGAACGAAAAAAAAGCCGCTCCCACAAAAAACGGGAACGGCCTTTTCCTACTGCAACACTGCTTACAAAACTCGGCGCCCGACTAACTCAGTCCAAAGCGCCCGGCAGGAATATCACTCCGCCGCATAAGTCCTCTGCGTCTGCTCCCCCAACCCTTCAATCCCAAGACGCACCGTCTGCCCCGGCTTCAGATACACCGCATTAGGCTTAACACCCATCCCAACCCCAGGCGGCGTACCAGTCGAGATCACATCACCCGGTTGCAGGCTCATGCACTGCGACACATACGACACCAGCTTCGCGACGCCGAACACCATCGTCTTCGTGCTGCCGTTCTGATAGCGATGCCCATCCACCTCAAGCCACATGCTCAGGTTCTGCGGATCGGCAACCTCATCACGCGTAACGACCCAAGGGCCGATCGGGCCGAACGTATCGAAGCCCTTGCCCTTGTCCCACGTGCCGCCGCGCTCGATCTGCCACTCACGCTCCGACACGTCGTTGATCACGCAATAGCCAGCCACATAGTCGAGCGCATTAGCTTCGTCGACATACTTCGCCGCTTTGCCGATCACCACGCCGAGTTCGACTTCCCAGTCGGTCTTCTTCGAGCCGCGCGGAATTTCGATGTCGTCGTTCGGGCCTGAAATCGCGCTCGTCCACTTGTTGAAGATCACCGGTTCGGCCGGCACCGGCAGGTTCGATTCCGCCGCGTGATCCGCGTAGTTCAGCCCGATGCAGATGAACTTGCCGATCCTGGCCACACACGGTCCGATACGCGGATTGCCCTCGACGACCGGCAGCGACGCCGGATCGAGTGCACGCAGTTTCGCGAGGCTTTCATCGCTCAGCACGGCGCCATCGATATCACCCACCACCTT
The DNA here is from genome assembly GCF_021390495.1 of Paraburkholderia sp. ZP32-5. NCBI lineage: Bacteria > Pseudomonadati > Pseudomonadota > Betaproteobacteria > Burkholderiales > Burkholderiaceae > Paraburkholderia > Paraburkholderia sp. ZP32-5. Next base: position 3,021,742 of record NZ_JAJEJP010000002.1, read on the forward strand.
CGACAGATCGCGAATCTTGCCTTGCGCGTCGAGCAGGCCCGGCTTTTCCTGGCCTTTCGGCCCATAACGAAGCAGTTTCATCGTTGCTCTTTCCTTGAGTTCAGTTGTGTTCGGTTTGTCGATCGGATCGGTCAGGATCAGATCAGTTCGACCAGCCGCCGTCGATCACATGCGCCTGGCCCGTCGTGAACGACGACTCGTCGGACGCCAGATACAGCGCGAGCGCGGCGATCTCGTCCGGCTTGCCGATGCGGCCCATCGGTTGACGCGCGACGAACGCGGCCTGCACCGCGTCGAGCGTCGCGCCTTGCGCCTGAGCCTGCGCGGCGATTCGCTGTTCGAGCGACGGAGACGACACCGTGCCCGGGCAAATCGCGTTACAGCGTACACCACGCGTGACGAAATCCGCGGCAACGGCCTTGGTCAGTCCGATGACCGCGGCTTTCGACGTGCCGTACGCAAAGCGGTTCGGCACGCCCTTCACGCTCGACGCCGCCGACGACATATTGATGATCGAACCGCCGCCCTTCTCCAGCATGCCCGGCAGGAACGCGCGGATCATCCGGTACATCGCCTTCGCGTTCAGGTCGAACGCGAAATCCCAGTCTTCCTCGCTGCATTCGAGGATGTTGCCCGCGTGCACGAAGCCCGCGCAGTTGAACAGCACGTCGACGGTGCCGACTTCGGCGGCCAGCGCCTTGATCGCCGCACCGTCCAGCACGTCCAGCTTGCGCGCCTCGACCGGCTTGCCGGCCAGTCCGTCGATGCGGATGTCAGTGGCAATCACGCGCGCGCCTTCGCGCGCGAACAGTTCGGCGGTGGCGAGACCGATGCCTTGTCCCGCCGCGGTGATCAAGGCCGTTTTGCCGGCCAGTCTTTGTGTCATCTACGACTCCAGTTGAATGGGCTGCTAACGTTGCAGAGTTATTGCAGAGTTGCCAATTGGCCAGAAACAAATCAAAGCCGGTAAAACGCGGCGGCGTTATCGCCGAATACCGCATCGCGCTCGGCGTCGTTCAACGAGCCGAGCAGCGTGCTCGCCACCGAATGCCACAGCAGATAGTCGCCGTTCAGTTCGAGCACGGGCCAGTCGCTGCCCCACATCAGCCGCGCGGGACCGAACGCATTCAATAGATGCTCGACGTACGGCCGCAGCGTGTCTTCGGTCCAGCCAGGCGCCGCCTCGGTCGCGAGGCCCGACAGCTTGCAATGCACCTGCGGCAGCGCGGCGAGCCGCCTGATCGCATCGGCCCACACCTGATAGCCCGCGTGGCCGTAACGGATCTGCGGCTTCGCGCCATGATCGACGACGATGCGCAGCACCGGAAAGCGCCGCGCGAAGATTTCGACGTACTCGACGTGGCGCGCGTAGATCAGCGCATCGAACGCGAGGTCGTGGGCGATCAACGCGTCGATTGCCGGCGCAAGTTCGGGGTTGGCGATCCAGCCGTCATCGGGGATGTCCTGCAGCATCGGTCGCACGCCCTTGAATTTCGGCTCGCGCGCGAGCGTCTCGATCAACTCGGGCGCGGTCGGCAGCAGTAGCGGCACCCAGCCGACCACGCCCGCAATCGATGGCTCGTGCCGCGCGATGTCGAGCAGATAGCGGGTTTCGTCGAGCGTCGGCGCCGCCTGCACGACCACGGTCCGCTCGATGCCCGCCTGCTCGCGCAGCGGCTGCAGATCGGCGGGGCCGAACGGCCGGTAGAGGATGGTCAGCTCGGGCGTCAGCCACTCGTAATCGCCTCGCGCGGGGTCCCAATAGTGCTGGTGAGCGTCGATCGCCATGGTCGGATCAATCCTCGGGAGCGGGCGCGCGAACGTCGAGCAGGCCGGCTTCGCGCAACGCGGACCACAGCGCGGCGGGAATCGGCAACTCGAACGACGCGACGTTCTCGCGCAATTCGTCGGCACTGCGCGCGCCGGTCAGCACGGTGGCGACCGCCGGATGCGCATACGGAAACTGCAACGCGGCGGCGGCGAGCGGCACGCCATGTTCGCGGCATACCGACTCCAGACGCGCAACGCGCTCGATCACCTCGGCCGGCGCCGCGCCGTAGTTGAACTTCAGATCGCCCGCGACACCACGCGCCAGAATGCCCGAATTGAACGCGCCGCCTAACAGGATGCTGACGCCGCGCGCCTCGCAGGCGGGCAGCAGGTCGTCGAGGGTGCTCTGCTCGAGCAGCGTATAACGGCCGGCGAGTAACGCGCAATCGATATCGAACTCGGCCAGCGCGTCGAGAATGACCGCGCCTTCATTGACGCCGAGACCGACCGCCTTGATCGCGCCGCTCGAACGCAACCGTTCCAGCGCGCGAAAGCCGCCGCCTTCGGTCAGTTGCCGCCAGTAGTGCGGATGCTGGTCGCCATGCGTAACACGGCCGATGTCATGCACGAGCAGGATGTCGATATCGACGATGCCGAGGCGCTGCTGGCTGTCCTCGAACGAACGCAGAATGCCGTCGTGCGTGTAGTCGTAGATCGCTTCGAACGGCAGCGGATTCTGCCAGCCTTCGCGGTCGTCGAACGGCGACGTGCGCGGCACGAAGCGGCGGCCGACCTTGGTGGACAGCACGTAGTCGCCGCGCGGATAGTGGCGCAGCGCGGCACCGAGCCGATGCTCGGCTTTCGTGCAGCCGTAGTGTGGCGCGGTGTCGAAGTAGCGCACGCCCGCGTCCCATGCGGCGGCGATCGTCGCGTGGGCCTCCTCGTCGGACAGGTCGCGGTACAGGCCGCCGAGCGGCGCGGTGCCGAGACTCAATCCGCTCACCTCCAGCGCGCCGCGGCCGATGCGGCGCCGCTGCCCGATCTTCGATCCGGTCGATGCCGTCATTGAGGGCGTCTCCATGTTTTCTCGTGTTTTTACCATGCGCGGGCGGGATTTGCTTTCGGCATGGCTCGTGGGATGGTCTGGTGCGCGCTGCGGCCGTGCGATTAAGTCACGCGCACGGCCCCGCGTTGCTCACTGCTGCGCGAGCGTCGCAACCCTCTGCCCCGCGGCTACGTTCGACGGCAAGCACGCAGGTCCGACGGGCTCGAAGGTTTTGTAAGTCAGGATGAACTCCTGATGCCCGAGCGATTCCGACTTCGACGCCGCGCCCAACGACACGGCAACGGTCCGCTCGAACACCTCGCGGCCCACTTCATCGAGCGTGCCGCGCCCTTCGAGAATGCGCCCCGCGTCGACATCCATATCGCCCGACAGGTTGCGGTAAGTCGCCGGATTCGCGCACACCTTGATGACCGGCGAAATCGCCGAGCCGACCACTGAGCCGCGCCCCGTCGTGAACAGCACCACATGCGCGCCGCACGCGATCAGCTCGCCGATCTCCGCGTTATCGCTGATATTCGGAAAGCCGAAACGCGGTTCGCCGTCGGGCACCACGTCGAGCAGATAGAGGCCGCCGGTCGGCGGAATATCGCCCGGCTTGATGATGCCGACGATCGGCGACGCGCCGCTTTTCGCATATGCGCCGAGCGACTTTTCCTCCTGCGTCGTCAGGCCGCCATCCGCATTGCCGACCGCGAAACTGCCGTGGCCGAGAATCGAGTAATAGCGCGCTGCCTTCGCGACGCACGCGACGATTTCATCGCCGAGTTCCGGCCGCGCCGCGCGCGACTTCATATGGAACTCGCAGCCCACCAGTTCGCCGGTTTCCTCGAAGATGCACGCCGCGCCCGCGTCGATCAGATGATCGAACGCGCGGCCCACGGCCGGGTTTGCGGTGATGCCGCTGGTGCCGTCCGAACCGCCGCAGATCGTCGCGACCACCAGTTCGCTCAGCGCCATCGGCACCTTGCGTTGCGCGGCGAGTTGTTCACGCGCGCCGCGCACCCAGTCGACGCCGTATTGAATCGTGCTGCGCGTGCCGCCCTTTTCCTGGATCGTCAGCACCTCGACCGGGCGGCCGCTCGCGCGCACCACGTCCACCAGATAGTGCTTGTTCATGCTTTCGCAGCCGAGCGATACGAACAGCACCGCGCCGACATTCGGATGCGTGGTCAGACGCTCCAGCATCTTCTCCGCGTACTCGTTCGGATAGCAGCCGGGAAAGCCGATCAGATGCACCGGCGGTTCGCGCTCGGCGGTGGGGTCGTCGAATGCATCGAGCGGTTCGCGAAACTGCGTGACGATTTCGCGCGCCACGTGATGCGCGCATTCGACCAGATAGGCGACCGCGACCACGTTGCGGATGCCCCTGCGGCCGTCGCTGCGCAGATAGCCTTGCAGCATCGGCTGCTGCATCGCGCTGGCGATGGCGCTTGTTGCGGAGATGTCAGTCATGATCGTGTCGGTGATGAACGAACTCGTGGCCCGCGTCGTGCGTGTAAGTGGGCAGGTAGTCGCTCGCGAGGTTGTGCGTATGCAGATGCTCGCCGCGTGCCACCGCTGCGGTGACGTGGCCGATCGACGCGCCGTAGCGCAGCACCTTGTCGTCCCGCGCCAAGTCCCGGCGCGCCACCTTGTGACCGAGTTCGATGGTCTTCGCGAGCGTCACGCGCTCGCCTTCGATGTCGACCTGCATGCCCGCCGCGAGCCGCGCCGCCGCGATCAGGCAGTTATCGGCGGGGCTCAGCAGGATCAGGCGCGGGTCGGTCGGCAATGAATGCAAGGGATGCATTGAATGGCTCGTCAAAGAAGTTCTCCGTCGTGCGTGCGCAGCATCAGTTCTGGCCTTCGCCGCTGGCAAGCCGCGCCACCATCAGCGAGCCGAGAATGATTGCGCCGTAAATCGCCTGAATCCAGAACGACGGCACCTGGGCGAGCGTCAGCAGGTTCTGCACGACGCCGAGCAGCAGCACGCCGGACAGCGCGCCGAGCATCGTGCCCTTGCCGCCATCGAGCGAAATGCCGCCGATCACCGCCGCCGCGAACACCGTGAAGATCATGCCGTTGCCCTGGTTCGCGTTGATCGCGCCGACATAGCCGGTCACGATCAGGCCGCCAAGCGAAGCGAGCATGCTACCGAGCACGAACACGCCCCACGTGATGCGCTCGACGCGAATGCCCGCCGCGCGCGCCGCTTCCGGATTGCCGCCGATCGCATACAGCGCGCGGCCCAGGCGGTGATAACGCAGCATGAACGCGGCGATTGCGAAGGCCACGGCGGCGAGCCATACCGACAACGGCAAGCCGAACACGATCGTCGTCGCGAGCGTGAAGAACGACGGCGGCATATCGAACAGCGTGCCGCCTTTGGTCGCGCCGACCAGCATGCCGCGCAGCACGATCAGCATCGCCAGCGTGACGATGAATGCATTCAGCCGCAAACGTACGACCAGAAAGCCGTTGATCAGGCCGATCACCGCGCCGACCACGACGATCGCGAGCAGCCCCGCCGCCGCCGGCCATTGCGTGCCGAAGCCCGCGGACGCGGCCGGCATCACCAGCATCGCACCCACGGCCGGCGCGATACCAACCGTCGATTCGAGCGACAGGTCGAACTTGCCAGTCAGCACGATCAACGATTCCGCGAGCACGACGAGCGCGAGCGCCGCCGACGCACCAAGCACGCTGATCAGATTCGCGCGCGTCAGAAAGCTCGGGCTCACGAATGCGCCGATCACGATCAGCAACGCGAGCGCGGGGACGAGTGCGAGGTCGCGAAGCCGCGCGAGTTCGAAGCGAGCACGTTTGCCACGCGTCGCCGTCGCGGCAACGTTCGACGCGCCCTGTTGCGACTGGGCCACCGCCGCGCCGAACGCGGGGGTGGGCACACTATTCTTCATGGAGACTGACTCCTTCAACGGATGCGATCAGATCGTGGTCCTGCCAACCGGCGGGAAATTCGGCCGCGACGCGGCCACGGAACATCACGAGCACGCGGTCGCAGGTGCGCAGATCGTCGAGCTCGCCGGACACGACCAGCACGGCCTTGCCCTCTTCGCGCACGCGATCCACGACGGACAGCAATGCTTCTTTGGATTTCACGTCGACGCCGGCAGTGGGGTCGATCAGCACCAGCACGTTGGGATCGGTGGCAAGCGCACGCGCCATCACCACCTTCTGCTGATTGCCGCCCGATAGCCCCGACACCACATGCTCGGGGCCCTGCGCAACGATGCCGAGCGCGTCGATCATCCGGCGGCCGAATGCGTTCTTCTTCGCGGGCGGCGCGATGCCGAACTTGCCGAGCAGGCGCGCGATCGTCATCGACGCGTTTTCCGCGACCGATTGCGTCAGCACGAGCCCTTCGTGATGCCGGTCCTTCGGCACGCAACCGATGCCGTGCGCAAGCGCGGCGGGCACGTCCCCCGGCGGCAGCGTCTTGCCGTCGACGCGGATCGCGCCGCGCTTCGCCGCGCGCAAACCGGCGATCGCCTCGGCGACGCTGGTGCGGCCGCTGCTCGTCGCGCCGGTCAGGCCAACTACCTCGCCGCGCCTGACGGTGAACGACACGTCTTCGTAATCGGCGCCGGCCAGCGCGTCGACTTGCAGCGCGACCGGCGTGTCAGAGGGCAATGCAGCGCGCGACGCCGCATCGTTCACCGCAAGGCCGCCGCGTTCTCCGGTCATCGCTTCGATCAACTGCTCGCGCGGCAACGCCGATACCGGCGCGCTGACGATATGCCGCGCGTCGCGCAGCACCGTGACGGCCTGGCAGATCTCGTACACCTCCTGCAGATGGTGCGAGATAAACAGGAACGTCACGCCTTCACGCTGCAATTCACGGATGCGCGTGAATAGCCGCTTGATTTCATCGCCGTCGAGTTGCGCGGTCGGCTCGTCGAGGATGATGAAACGCGCGCCATACGACAGCGCCCGCGCGATCTCCACCAGTTGACGCGCTTCGACCGTCAGATCGCCGGCGCGCGCATCCTCGCGCACGTCGATCTTCCAGTGATCGAGCAACGCACGCGCGTCGCGGCGCATCGCGTGCCAATCGATGATGCCGCCGCGCATCGGCTGCCGGTTGATGAACAGGTTCTCGGCGACGCTCAGCTCGCGGATGATCGTCGAGTGTTGATACACGCACGCGACGCGCTCGCGCCATGCATCGCGATCCGCGATCGGCGGCGCGGCTTCGCCGCCGAAACGCACCTCGCCGGTATCGGGCTTGCGCAGGCCGGTGAGAATCGACACCAGCGTCGATTTCCCCGCGCCGTTGCGCCCGACCAGCGCATGCGACTCGCCGGGCATCACGCGCAGGCTCACGTCCATGAGCGCCGCGTGCGAGCCGTAACGCTTGCCGACGTCGAGCGCTTCGACGACCGGCGCGAGCGCCTGCGAACCGGCCGCAGGGAGTCCCCGCGGGGCCGCCGCGGGGGTCCCTGCCGCAGGGAGTCCCCGCGGGGCCGCCGCGGGGGTCCCTTGCGGGGAGATGGGAGCAGAAGACATCTGGCTCATTGAAGCGCTCACTTGACCGTGTTGCCCCACAGCGCCTTGTCGTCGACGTTTGCCTTCGTCACGAGCGGCGCGGGCAACTGGTCTTCGAGCAGGCCCGGTGCGAGCTGGATGATGTTGCTGCCGTGGTCGGTCGGGCCCGGCTTGAAGGTCTGTCCGGCGAGCGCGGCCTTGATGTAGAACAGCCCGTATTTCGCGTACGAATCGGCGGGCTGCGACACGGTTGCGTCGATCTCGCCACGACGGATCGCGTCGAATTCCTGCGGAATTCCGTCGTTGCTGACGATCACGACGTGCTTCGCGTCGCCGGCCGGAAACAGCATCTGCTTGCGGCGCAGCGTTTGCAGCGTCGGCGACAGATAGACGCCGCCTGCCTGCATGTAGATCGCCTTCACGTCCGGGTTCGCGGTCAGCAGGCTGTCGAGCGCGGTGGCCGCGACATCGCCCTTCCACGCCGCCGGGATTTCGAGCAGCGACAGATTCGGATAGCCCTTCAGGCAGGCGCGAAACGCTTCCGAGCGATCACGCCCGTTCACCGATGCGAGGTCGCCCATGATCTGCACGACCTTGCCCGACTTCACGTGCTCGCCGATGTATTGGCACGCCTTCTCGCCGTACGCGCGATTGTCGGCGCGCACCACCATCGCGACCTTGCCCTGGGTCGGCGCGACGTCCACCGCGACGACCGGCACGTTCTTCGCGGCCGCGGCGTCGAGCGCGCGGCTGATCGCGGCCGAATCGAGCGGGCCGACCACGATGCCCTTCGAGCCGAGGTTCAGCAGGTTGTTCATGTCGGTGATCTGCTGCGCGGGGTCTCCATTCGAATTGACCGGCGCGAGGATGTCGAGGCTCATGTCCTTCGCGTACTTCGGCAGGTAGTTGTTGTACGACTGCCAGAACGGCGACGTGAGCAGCGGCAGATCGAGGCCGATCTTGCCGGCCTCGGCGGCCTGCGCGGCGCCGCTGACGGCGACGCCAGCAACGCCCGCGACACAAGCGGCGGCGGCCAGCACGGAAAGTGAGCGACGGAACAGACGGCGGCCCGCGCGGGGCTGTTGAGCGAACGACATGGGTTTGTCTCCTGCCAGGTGTTGTGATGGAACTGCGTGAGCCGGTCGTCGCCGGCGCTTCGTCTTGCGCTTTCTCTATCTCGATATTGGCGTAGCGTTCATTCACCAATGAACATATTATTCATATACGAACTTATCGAAGTCAAGGAAAGGACGCGGCCGACGGCGTCCGGATTTTCCCTGGACGGGTCGGGTCTCCCGCCGGAATCGCTACGCACTTACACTCGCGCGCCAGATAATGAGAAATGCTCACGGAACCTCGCTAACGATCACGATGGACACAGAAGACAAAGACGACGACCGTTACCGCGCGCCCGCGCTCGACAAAGGCCTCGACATCCTCGAACTGCTGGCCGAGCAGAAGGAAGGTCTGACGCGCGCCGAAATCACCAAACTGCTCGGCCGCAACGCGAGCGAGATGTACCGGATGCTCGAACGCCTCGTCGCGCGGCAGTACGTGGTGCGCTCGGCGGCCGGCGACCGCTACTCGCTGAGCCTGAAGCTGTATGCGCTCGCGCATCGTCATCCGCCGATGAACCGGCTGATCGCCGAGGCATTGCCGCTGATGCAGCGTTTCGCCGACCTCGCCGAGCAGTCGTGCCATCTGGTCGTCTACGATCGCGGCAATCTGCTGGTGATCGCGCAGGTCGACGGGCCGGGCACGTGGGGGATGTCGGTGCGGCTCGGCTCGCGGGTCGGTCTGATCGACACCGGTTCGGGGCGCGTGATGCTCGCGTTCCAGAGCGCCGAGCAGCGTCAGCAGATGCTCGCGGAACACACCAAGGTGAAGGGCGAAGTAACGATCGATCGCGACGCGCTCGATCAGGCTTTCGAGCGGATTCGCGCGGCCGGCTTCTCGCAGAAGGACAGCCAGCAGACCTTCGGCGTGACCGACGTGACGTTCCCGATTCTCGGGCCTGCCGGCCAGGCGATCGCGGTGCTTACGTGCCCGTATCTGCGGCGGATCGACGAATACGTCGCGCCGACGCTCGAAGCGGCCACCGGCTTGCTGCGCGATACGGTGCAGGCGCTGTCGATGTTTCGGGAGCAGGCGGCGTAGCGCGTGTGCGGTCTCTCTCGTGTGCTCGCAAAACGCTGGATACGGGCAGTGGTTTGGCGCGTTATAGCGCGCCCGCTCACATGGTTTAGAATGGCGGCCCTTTCAAACTGACGCCGCACGAATCGCTCGTGCGCGCGCATCGATTGAGCAATGGCCAAACTTCTGACCGATTCCGAATTCCTGCGTTTTTCCGAACTCCAGCAGAAGCAGTCGAGCTTCACGATCACCTCCGCAGAGGCCGACGAACTGCGCGACATCGTCGCTCACGCGCAGAAGCGCCGCGACGATCGCGCGGCGGCGATGCAAAGCATCGAAACCTTCATCCAGCAATTCGACATCACGCCAGACGAGCTGTTTTCGCCCGAGCAGATCGGCGAAGCGGCGCGCACCTATGGCCTGATTCCGGCCGCGCGCAAGGAACGCGTATTGCCGCCGTCGCTGACGTTCAACGGCAAGCCGTATCAATGGACCACGCGTGCGTTGCCCGATGAAATCCGCGTACCGCTGTTCGACGCGTTCAAGGGCGGCGAATCGGTGAAGTCGTTTATCGCGACGCAGAAGGATGCCGCTCGTTGCGCGGCGACGATCGCGCGTCTCGAACGCGAGACTGGCGCGGTGTATGCCGACGCGTGGCTCGATGAACTCGCGGTGACGCGCGCGCAGGTGGATGAGGCGGCGGGGAAGCTGGCTGCTTGAGCTAGTGGCCAAGCTTGATGTCGGCTGCCATCAGAAATAAAAAAGTCCGACTACTCATCGAAAAGATAGGCCCGGCATGACCGGGCACTTTCCACCATCGCGGCCAGGCGCGCGACGTCCGTCTTTTGGACCACCCCAGACGAATTTGCTACGCAGCGTGCGCGATCGCACACACGTTGCGTTCGAATCGGGCATTCTCGACTCTCGGCATCGCCGTGTCGTTCGCCGTGCGCATCACCGGAATGGAACACAGCCGTGTGCAATTCTTTTCACCACTGCGCCGGCCCATTAGCACCGCTCTCTCCGCAATAGAACTCGCCAGATCACGCGCACGAATCAACAGCCGCTCCAAGCCACGTGCCCAACGTCAGGGAAAACAATGAACGACGCGAGTACGGCATACGAAATCGTCACAGAAGAAGCGAGCTTTCGCGCGCTTCAGCCCGAATGGGATGATTTGTGGGCGCGCTCGCGCGGATGGTATTACCAGTCGTTCGGTTATTGCTGGCTCGCCTGGGAACACATCGCGAGACCGCTTGGCAGAAAGCTGCATATCATCGTGCAACGCGAAGCGGGCAGCGTCGTGCTGATCTTTCCGCTGATCACTCACAGACGGGCCCTTTGGACTTATCTGATGCCGTTGTCGTCCGAATCCGCGGATCTGACGAGCATTCTGGTCGAAGACGATGCACGCACCGCGGCGCTTGTCGAGGGCGCGTGGGACGCGGCACGCCAGCGTTGCGGCGCGGATTTCATCCAGATGCCCTATGTTCCCGACTCGACGGACCTGCACCGGCTCGCGCTGAAGCAACGTCACTTCGTGGTGCGTGAACATACGCCGCGCTATTTCGCGAAGATGAGCGAAGAATCGCAACGTTACGACTGGAAGGCGTTTTGCGATTCGCTCGGCACCTTCTATAGGAAAAAGCCGGGCAAACTCGAACAGCGCCTTGCGACAGCGGGAAGGGTTGCCATCGATGTGCTCGACTGGACCGATCGAGCACGAATTGCAACGGCAGTCGACACGATGCTCGCGTGGAAGCGCGACTGGGCAGTGCGCGCGGGCAAACAGGGGCCATGGCTCGATTCGGAGCACTACCGCAATTTTCTCGTTGCGTGGTTGAGCACGGAAGGCAACGCGGTCAGAAGCCGTGCAACCGTTATCGCCGTCGATGACGTGCCCGTCGCCGTCGTGGTGGTCTGCTCCGACGCTCGCGCGGTGACAGGGACCATGTCGAGCTTCGATACTGCGTTCGGAAAATGGTCGCTCGGTTTGCTGACCGTCGAACTCACCGCGAAGTGGGCATTCGAGCTTCGCCTCGATTTTGAATGCGGACCAGGCGCCGAGGAATTCAAGTCCTACTGGTCACGCGGCAACCAAAGCTATTGCTGTACGACGCTGGCGATCAATTCATCGTGGGGTCTCGCGGCCTTTCATGTGCGCCGCTTGCTGCGCAATGTCGTGAAGCGCGCAAGCGCGTCGGGCAAAGATGTCGAATCGCCGCAGGTTGATCCCACTGGACTGCCGGAGAACAGTCCAGGCCGATAGCGGCTCCGCGTAGAAAGGTCTCGGGCCTTCAATCGCGTAGAGCAGAGTCAAGCCTCCTTACTCGCAAGCGCGCCATTTGCATTGACTGTCCGATATGTCAGCGCAATCCCCAGAACGGTCAACACCGCGGCCGCCAGTGAAAAGGCCTGCACGGATTCCTGAACCGGCAATCCTGCCATCCTCGTCAGATACAACGTCGCCCAAAGTCCCACGCAGGACGTGAATTGAAACAGGAAATGCGTGCGCTGCACTCTGGCGGCAAGGAAAATCTGCGCAAGCGGCAGGAAGATGATTTGCAGGGTGAACCACGGCAAGAGACGGAAGAAGAGCTCGATAGTCTCATGCCAACTCGACCCGAAGGTCAGTCTCACCAGCGGTGCGAACAGCAAACCGCCGCCCAACGCGTAAAGTGCGCCAAGCGCTGTCAATGTACGTGCATAGGTGGCATAGACCCGTCGCAACTCCATCCCCGTGCCATCTTCCGATATCGCGGCAAGCGCGTCCCGCCTGAAAACGCCTCCCAGGCTTTGGCCGATCAATGAGACGGGGAAAAATCCCAGACGATAAGCCACCGCGAAATAACCGGCACTTTCTACGCCATACCATTTCGGAATGACGACCGCCAGCGCGCAGCCAACGAGCGATTCACACACTGTCGACGGAAGAATGTAGATGGCAAAGCGCCGGTTTTCGACGAAGAAGCGCCTCGAAATCCGGAAAGGAAATCCCTCTTTTCTCGCACTTCTGACGATGCTGATCGCCATCACCAGGGCGACGCTCGCACTGATCCCCGTGTACCAGACGAAAGGTTCCGAGCCGTCGGGCTGTGCGCGAAAATGATCGAAAACCAGATAGCCAATGAACATCAGGTTGATCGCCGTTCGGGGGATCGCGAGTTTTCCGTAGCTGCGCAAGCTGTTGTAGTACAGCGACGCCGCTATCTGAATGAACGATGCCAGCGAGAACAGCGCAATGACGTAGTAGTCCGGATCGCCGAGCAGATAAATGACCGGCAGCGCGGCCAGAATGACCACGACCGCCATCACGCTTGAGTGGATAAACGCACTGAAGGAAGCCGATGGCTGGTCGTCGGCGCAGGCGAGCTCGAAGCGAAAAGCGAGAATCGAACTGGTAAAGGAGCCTATCGCAAGCCAATAGTTGAACCGTCCGAGCGCACCCTGCCCGTGCCAATGGCCGAGCAGGTACACGCAGACAAACATCGCAAGCTGAGCCGTCACGACTCCGCATAGCGAGACCACGGAATCTCGTGGATTGATCACGGTTGCCGACTTTTGGCGAAACATTCGAAATGGCCTCTAGAATCTGCACCAGCAGCGCACATAAACACCTATCCGATCTTTCAGGAACGCGAGCACCCACATGCCGGTCCGTCGATGCACGGATATGAGCCGACAGTGCCTGTCATTGTGTGCGCGCGCCGAAAACACTCCTTACCTGCTGCAGATATTCGAAACCCCACTTCTCCGTCGGCTCGATGTAAGAACCTTCTCCAAACTCGTTCCAGCAGCAAATGACCACGGTACGACGTGTTGCGCCTGGATAGCGATCGAGTAGCGATCTCGCACTCTCCAGATGTTCCTTGAATTCGCGCGGCGTGCCGTACGACTGGTCATGCATCCTGTCCGGACTGCCACCCCATGGACGTTTATCCCAGCCGGACGTGACCGGTACGAAATAAGGCAACCGCGAATGCGAGAGAATCCAGTTCCAACTCTGACGGTAGCCATCGGTCAACTCACGATACGAATGCGAAAGCGGAATGTCTGCCGAGTAGTGACCCGAGAGCCCCATGTGATAGTTGTATGCACTGACGGCGTCGTAGCCGGATGCCGGCAGATCATGCTGAATAGGCCCGGCGACTGCCTGGCTCGTGCCGACGAAATAGATTCCCGGCAGACCTGCGTTGACCGCCTTTCGGCGTGCCCGCTCCAATAACTGTTCGACGTCGGTGCCGAACGAAGCGGCCTTACGCTCGAGGCCGTCAGGAGAAAAAATGAAAACGGCGGGTATGCCATCGACGCGATAGTACGATTGCTGGGAAAAGTAATGACGGATCCAATAGTCAACGATCGCATCGAACTGCTGTAGCGAGGATGGCGTATCGGTATGGTTCGCCCAAAGTATCGAAAATTTGACGGTAGAGCGAGCCGGCGACTGCAAATAGGCGTCTATCGCATGCGTCAGAGCCGGACCGCCGTCGTTGATCCAGTACCAGTCGTAAATGACAAAGTCGATACCGTACTCGTGCATCCATTGAAGCTGACGTGTCGCTACGTCGATCTTCCCTTCGTCGTACCAGCCCAGAACCGGCTTGCGACCGCCGTATTCGCGTATCGCACCCCAGGGCGGCTCCTGGATCAGCGGAGGCGCAAACCTCCAGCCCGGATAGTAGTAAACACCGACGCTGTAGTTCTTCGTTTCCGCGCCGGGCGCGGATACCACGAACGCGATCGCAAACAGCAAGGCGGCCAATGCGCGAAAGAATGTCGGTGCGATTTTCATCGCGCACTCGCTACGTGATCGCCTTCGTCAATCTCAACCCCGGCCGGCGCAATGTCGGCTGATGACTTGCCGCCCCTGGCGTACCCGGCCACGGCCACTTCATCGGAGAACAGCAGCACGAAGAAGATCACCGGCAAATACTTATAGAAGCCGTTCACAAAGGCGGCCGCGACAATATAAAAACCCAGCATCGAAAGCAATCTGGATGACGAGGCGACCTGCAACGACCTTTTTATCGCCAGCAGGTGTGGAATGACATACGCGATGAAAACCCAGATGCCGTAGGAGTAAAAGGCACTCAAAAAGTCGTTATGGAACCAGATGTACAGACCGATCTCGCGCGCGTTGAAATCGAATGAACTCGAAAAGTTACGGCCGACGAAGAAGTCGAGCGCGTTGAACGACGATATTGCCGAGAACCAGCTGTTCCAGATGATCACGCGACTCAATCGGTCAAAGTTGTCGTGCATCGTCTCGAAGAACGATACATATTGATACAGGAAACTTCCGAACAGAGCATTCAGAATCTCCGACATGTAGGCAAAAAGCAGTGCCGTGAGGATAGCGATGCTGGCGATGATCGCCATCTCCCGGACACGGAGCCGGATGTTCGCGACGAGATAGGCGGCGCCCATCACGATCACCGGGGTTCTCGACCCCGTGTACAGCGTGAACGCGAGAAATAGGGCAGCAAATATCAGGTGCCGTGTCTTCCGGCTATACGTGGCCACATAGGTCCACCAGAGGCTGCTGAAGGCGAGCATGTAAGACGCGACGTGAGGCAGCCGATACAAGCCCTGGTTGTAGACTCTGAGAAACTCGACGTCGGTCGATCCCGACGTGAACACGTCGACATCTTCACCGAAGCCGCTCGCGTTGATGCCTATCAGTGCCGGCAGGAAGAGCAGCGCGAAGACGTAGGTCGCATGACTGATCGCGGACGGACTGACGCGCGCATTCCGGGCATAAAAGAAGGCCGAAAAGAACTGTGCGAGGAACAGGATGTCGGAGACATCTTCGATCGATGTCCTGAACCGCGCGAAGTTGACCAGCGCCGATGCCATCAGAACCAGCAGGGACGCGATAAACCAGAGCCGGTCCATCTGGTCGCGCGTGAAACGGGACATCAGGAGTATCGATACGGGGATCGACGCGACGTACACCGGAAGCGCGGCAAAATAATTGACCGCGTTATCCAACGCAAACGCACCGACGATAAAGTAGACCGGAAGATCATCAGATTCGCGGCGCATTTCGAGCGACCTCCCGTGCGGGATTGCCGACCACTATTGCGCATTGAGCCACATTGCGGGTGACCACCGCTCCGGCGCCGACCGTCGCGTCATCGCCGATGCTGATATCCCCTATCACGATCGCGCCCGCACCGAATTCGACGCGCTGCCCGACGATCGGCGGCGCGCTCTCGCCGTCTTTTCCGAGCTTGTTTCCTATCGTTACTCCGTGCCGGATGGTGCAGCCGTCGCCAATCGTCACACGGTCGTTGATCACGATACCGACGCAGTGATAGAGCACCACACGTCGACCCATCGTGACCTGGCACGGGATATCGATCCCCATCACCCAGTCTACGATGAGCCGGTACAGCAACCTGTACGGCGCCGTCAGCGCCCGCGTAAAGTGCCGCCGATCGTTATACGATGCATGCGCGAGCCTGAAAAGCGCGAGTACGAACCGGGACTTGTAATGACGATTGCAACGCCAGTCCTCCATGATCACGGACAGCAGCGATCCGCGCCGCGAACGCTCCGTGCGAGCAGGAAAGCCGCCATTCGACGGACGTTCATTACCGAAGCGCCGGTCATGGATTGGCTCGTTCATATTCATCTTCCCGGCCGGTAAGCAACGTGTCTGGCAATTTTTCTCACGAGCTTCTGCGGATAGCACAGCGCCGAGAGCCCGGCCCATACGTATTTCGACACCACCGATCGCGAATCCAGATAATTCCGGTAGCACTTGATGAACCAGTAATAGGTACGCACCTTCCAGCGCGGCGTATGTCCACCGAAAATACTGTCGCGCAGCTGGTAGGTGCGCAGAATCGTCGAATAGCGCAACCGCGCGGATGCACTGGTGTCATGTATCCGGTAACGGATCAGTGGTTCGGTAAAATTGCCGAAGCTGGCTCCCCGCTTAAGGAATCTCGCGAAAATGTCGTAGTCCTCGGCGGGAACATTTTCCTGCTTGTACGGTTCGCTCCTGAAGAACGCGGTGCGACCCATCACCGTGGCGTGCAGCACGCCGTTCTCGCCTTTGACGATCGTCTTCTCGATGTCGGAGTGATCCGACGGGAAGTTCGTCGAACCGATGGAAGCACCTGTCGAGCTGTGGAAGATCAGCGCGTTACCTCCAACTACGTCCAGCCCGTGCCGGGTGATGTAGTCGTATTGGCGTTCTATGCGTGTCGGCAAAAGGATATCGTCAGGATCCATCCTCATGACATAGCTCGCGACGCTGTTTGCTACACCCGCATTCAACGCATTCGCGAAGCCGACGTTTTTCGGCAACGCAATGATCTTCATACATTTCACGTCTTCCGCCGCCCGTTGCGCAATAACCAGCGAATCATCGGTGGAGCCGTCATCGACGAAAATGATCTCTCGCGGTAATACGGTCGAGCAAAGGATCGAACGGAAGAATTCGTCGAGATAGCGGCCATTGTTGAAATTGGCCACGACCATGCTCACATCCACCGTGGGTTTCGTCTGCGTAGGGGACTGCTGTACCGTATTCACGTGGAATTTCCCTATATGTTCTGACCATCTGCCATCTTCACCGTATTGCGCAGCCGGATTCTTCTAATGCGCATATGCAACCAGTTGCACTGCGGAGCTGCCGCGTTGATGTCCTTTGCCAGTACGCGTGAGCTGATGAAGTACGGAATCGCCTTTTCCACGCCGGAAACCGACGGCCAAAGAAACTCTCTGAGTTTTTGGGTTTGGACCGTGCACCCGTGTTGTTCCAGCATTTCGCTCGCTATCCCGACGTGCGCATCCCGCTGACGGTCGATTCGCAACGTGCTGACCTGCTGGCCGTGCACTCTGTAGCGCAGTAGCGGCCGTGGAATGTTGGCGAACTTCCCGAAGCGCGCCAGTTCGGTCCATAGCCGGTAGTCTTCGACATATTCGGAGTCGGCGCGGTATACAAGGCCCTCCTGTTTGATCACTTGCGCGCGCATCATCACCGTTGGATGCGCGAAGCAGCTTTCGATCATCAACAGGGCCTTGCAGTCCTCGTCGGTGCGCGGTGTGGGTACATACTGTGCCGCATCGCCGAACTTGACGAAGTCGGTTCCACAAGCCACCAGCCGCGGCTCTGCTTCCATCCTCGCCACTTGCATCCCGAGCCTCAACGGATGGGCGATGTCGTCGGCGTCCATTCGCGCGAGATACTTTCCATTCGCATGGTTCATCGCGTTGTTCAACGCCGCCACGATTCCACTCTTCTCCTGCCACAGAACATGGATGCGCCGGTCAAACAGCCGCAGACAGGTAGCGATCGCGCTGGTCTGATCATTCGATCCATCATCCACAATCAACAGTTCGAAGTTTCGATATTGCTGCTGCAAAATGGAGTGCACTGCCTCCGCGAGGAATTTGGCGCCGTTATGCACAGGCATCAACACGGATATCATCGGTTCTTGCATGTGGCGATTGCGGATGTGGAGTCGGCTCATGACCGGCGATCGTCGTGAATGATCCTTGAGCCCACTGACTACCTGCCGAGCCGGGGAGGATCTTCGTACGTATAAGCAGCGTATCGATAGCTCCCGTAAATCGAACCGAATCCGTATCGACCCAGATTCGGATTGACGCCGTTGAAAAGAACGCCGTCCGGCGTCACACCATTCTGCGATAGCCGCTTGATCGACTCCTTCAGTTCGCCGGCTTTCGTCACGCCAGCCTTGGCGACAATGAATACCGTGCCGGCCGCGGGCGCCAATACCGTCGCGTCGGTCACCGTGAGCACCGGCGCGGAATCCATCAACACAATGTCGTATCCGGCCGACAACTCGTTGACGAGTTCGGATAAGCGATCGTCCATTAATAACTCGGACGGGTTCCGCTGGATCGAACCTCTCGCAATGAAGTCGAGATTGGGAGCCACCTGTCTGACCGCGGCTTCGGGGGCGGCCACGCCCGTGATCAGATCAGTGAAGCCAATCGCAATGGGGCCGTCGAAATAGCGGTGCAAACGTCCCTCGCGAATATCGCAGTCTATGAGCAGGACTCGCTTGCCCGTTGCAGCCAGAAGCGCCGCGAGATTGGCCGATACAAACGACTTTCCAACGCCCGGCGTCGGGCCGGTCACGAGCACTATCTTGTTCGTTGCTTCGAAGAGTGTGAACTTCAACGCGGTGCGCAAACCACGCAGGCTTTCCACGGCCGGATCATGCGGCGCTTCCAACGCAAGCATGCGGGCACGGGCATGACGATCGGCTGTTTTTCGCGCGATGGCCGCCTGAATTTTGCTGAAAGGAATCGTCGCGTACACACGCAAGCCAATACTCTGTTCGATCTGCGACGCTGAACTGAAGCCACCAAACAGGACACTGCGAGCATAAGCGGCGACGGTGGCCGCTATCAGTCCAAATACCAGAGACGCAGCGATCACCAGCGCTTTCTTCGGTTTGACCGGCTCGTCCGGTAATGCCGGCGTGTCGACCAGTCTGACATTACCCACCTTGCCTGCTTTGACCAGCAGCAGTTGCTGAGCGTTGGTCAGGAGCGACGTGTATAGATCTGTATTGACCTTGACATCCAGCATGACTCTGGCCAGTTGTTGCTGCAGGTCGGGCAATAACTTGAGTTTCGTGTTTAATTGATCCGCCTGCTTCTGCAACACGCCAATCTGTTGGTCGACTGTCGAAACTTCCCTGGAATCGGGACCCCAGTGAGCCGACAGCTCCTGCTTCTTCTGCTGGAACTGAATCAATCGCGTTCTGGTATCGGCCGCCTGTCCGAGAATAATCCTCGCTTCTTCGTCGAGATCGAATGTACCGTTCTGGTCGCGCAGTCTCGTCAGGCTTTGTTCGGACGTTTGAAGCTGCTGCTTGAGTACCGGCAGCTGGGCCTCGAGAAATTTGAGCGACAAAGCCGCGTCTTCGGATTTTCGATCGACATTCTGCTTCACGTATTCCTTGCCTATCTGTGTCATCAGATCGCGCAGGTATGCCGCATCCTTGCCTTGAAGTGTGGCGATGACGACGCCCGACTGCTTGATTTTTTCCTGAATATTCAGCCCGGCCTGGATGTCGCGAATCGTCATCGGTCGCGAGCGTCGCTTTAATACGAACGCGGCGCCCGGTTTTCCCGTGGCTGATTGAACGAGAAGCGAGATGTCGCCATTCTGTCCGTGAAACACCTCCCTGGTTCCGATGCTGCCCTGTACCGGCGATTCGAGCCCCGGACCGGACAACGCATAGCGGCCTTCGCTCCGAAGCGTCAACGTAAAGTTCTTGTCTTCGCTTCGAGCCGGCACATCGAATAGCGGAACGTCAATTGCCTCGGTGCCCCACGTATAACCGCCGCGCCCGAACAACCCCGGACTCGAGGGTCCGGATGCCTGCTGGGCGATCAGACGGCCAAGCACGGGAAAGCGTTTTGGCGCGGCGACGATATACGCATGCACCGCATCGACCGCGCGAGCGACGACGAGGCGTGATCCGAGTATCTGGGCTTCGGCCGCGGCAGTCGACTTCACACTGAATAGCGCCGACACGTCGGCAAGCAGGCTCCTGCCCGCCGACGCCTCGGGACTGTCCTCGACCTGGACCATGATGTCGGCCTCATAGACCGGGGTCGCGAGGAAAGCATATAGCGCCCCCGCCAAAGCAAACATGAGCGTGACGAGAACCATCATCCGGCGCTGCTCGACGATGATATCGACGAGCCGGACCAGTCCATACTCTTCGGACTCGTGCGTGCGATCTAACTGTCGAGGACTGCGGGCATTCATAGTTGGGTACTCGGTCCGGATTTCGTTGACATCGCTGACACACCTGGATTGGCCGTCGAGACTACCGACGATTGACGACTTCCTTATCAACGAAGATCGCCTCGACTTCGAGATTCGCCGCATGAGACAACGTACCCGTCGTCACTAGGGGTCCCCCCGCGGTCGCCGCCGGTTCGCGAACGGCGTTGAGCTGCGACGGCGTGGTCGACGGCAGCATCGGCGCGACTTTCTGCTTGCGCCCGCTTTGCAGATTGCGCTCGAGTAGCGCCTCGTACTGCGCGAGTACGCTGTCCCAGCGAAAAGCACTGTCGAAACGCCGCCCACTTGCCTGGCGCATTGCGTGCACGGTGGCGGCATCGGCAAGCAACGCCGAGATGTGCAGATCGCAGTCTGATTCAGTCGAGAAGAAACGCGCTTCGGGCCCTGCTACCCAACGGTTGAATTCGTTGTCGTGCGCAATGACCGCGCAACTTGCGCCCAGCGCTTCGACGAGTGACGGATTGGTGCCGCCGACCTGATGCCCGTGCAGATAGAAAAGCGCGTGGCATCTCAGCGCATTCACGGCGGTCTGGTCGTAGATGGCACCGGGAAACAACACCTCCGGCCCCGCGGCGTCAATGACCTGGCGATGGTACTGGTTGTTCTGGAAATCGTATTTGCCCAGTACCACGAGTTTGGCCCCCCGAGGGCGGCGTGAGAAAGCGGTCACGATCTCGAGTACCGAATTCTCGGGTTCGGGGCGCGCAATGACGAGCGCATAGGATGTCTTGTCCAGGCTCAGTTCTTTGGGCAGATCGCCGCTCAGTTCGTCGATACGATCGGCGCCGTACGGAATCATCGTGATTTTGCGATGATTCACACGCGTGCCAAGGTGAGCAGCAATGGACGGGTGATCGGCGATCAGATGGTTGCCTGTCCAACAGCCAATGCGCTCGTTCATATACAGCCACGCGCGCTCATGCCAACGCCATTTCGTGCGGCGCCATTCGAGGCCATCCATGTTGATCAGGTTCGTCATGCCGCGCCAACGTAGATAGGTACAGAAGATCGCAGTGTTGTATCCCAACGTCAGCACGAGCGAGCCCTCGCTTTCAGCGGCACTTCGAACCGACTTCCAGTCGAATTCCACGGTTCCTATTGCACCATCTCGTTTGATGGGTACGAAGATCCGTCTTATTCCACACCAGTTGTCCTCGGTGAGTTGTGCGCCGCCGACCGAGCCCTGGCAATAGACAGTCACAGCCCAACCACGTCTTGTCAGATGAAGCGCAAGCCGTTCGGCGAATGTCTCGAAACCGCCGTGTTGCGCCGGAATGCCCCGTGTTCCCATGATCAACAGCTGCTTGGTTTGCATGTCGATTGCCCTTAACGTTCCGAAGTCATGCTGCCGCGTCGTTTGGGTGCTATACGGCCTAAGCCTATGGCAGCCCGTATGGAGATTTCGGTCACTGTTGTGATTGATTCCGCCAAATGTCGAACGGGTTTTCAGTCCGGCTTCCCGGCGCGTCGAACGGCGAATGCAGTACTTGTGATCTCTATCTGCAGCGCTTGTCGGAATGGGCCAAATAATTGACGTAAGCGGATGCGCACGCTTAATTAGGATCGGTCGAAATGTGAGAGGAATCGACCGTCATGAAAAGAGACAGTACTCCCGTCGTCATCGTGCCTGATGCCCTCAAGTCGAATGCGCTCAAACCGCCGATCGACAGACGTCTGAAGTCGTCACTGCGTCCGGATCCCCTGGTGGGGCTAGTAGAAAGATCGCTATTTCATGAACCATGGTGGCTGGATGCCACGGCAGGCGAAGACTGGCACATGGCCATCGTCAAATCGGGCGATGAGGTCGTCGGCGAAATGCCGTACACGTTGACCCAAAAAGGCCTATGGCGAGTGTCGTATCTGCCGCCTATCACCCGCACCCTCGGGCCGGTGATCAAGCGCCAGTCCGCGCATGCCGGCAACGCCGAATGGGTCCATCGTCTGGATGTCACGCGAGAATTGATCTCGCAGTTGCCCCGGTGCGCGCACTTTCAACAGCTTGCGGACCCCCTCGTATCGGAAGCCGAGGCAGCCGCATTCGCACTGGCCGGTTTCAAGGTGTCAGTGCAATTCACGCTCAAATTGCCGGCGGGCCTGGACGAAGAAACGGTTTGGAGCAGGCTTCACCGAAACACCCGCAATCATGTCCGGCGCGCGTCGGAGCGATTCGTCGTACAGCAGATCACAGACGTCGATGCGTTCGTCAGCTTCTACGATTCGAACCTTTCTGAGCGCGAACTCGACAACGTCTATGGCTCCGCTATCATGCGACGGCTACTGGCCGAGGTCCTGAAACGGGAAGCCGGCACGCTACTCGGTTCCTTCGATAGCGCCGGTTCGCTGACTGCCGCGACCGCGCTCGTGTGGGACCGGGCCAACCTCTATTACATTCTGGCGACGCGCAATGCCTCCGCGCACAGCGGTGCAGTCGCGCTGCTGATCTGGCAAGCGATGAAGATCGCCCGCGAACGCAACGTCGAGTTCGACTTCGACGGCGTTTCGACAGCGGGGATTCTGCAATTCCTTTCGGGCTTCGGCGGCCAACTGGTGCGGCGGTACCAGTTCGAATACATGCGGGTCGACTTCGCACTCATACGCGGCGCGCGTGCGCGCACACGAGAGGTTATGAACGTGGCACGCAAGCGTGATGCCGGGAAGAGCGCGCGGGACGAATAGCAAACACCAGACATGGACTCGCTTTCACGGCCCCTCATTCATCGCGGAGTGACAGGACTGATTCGCCGGCTCCAGATCGCGGAAAGCGATGCCAATCTTCTCGTGACGCAGATTGCCGAGCCGGTAGTCCGTTGGTGTAATCGACAGATGTCTTTTAAACAGCTTGGCGAGTTGCCCGCCACTGCCGATCCCGCAACGGCGCGCAATCTTGTCCACCGGGAGTTGCGATTCGACCAGCATGCGGCAACTCAGTCTGAGTCGCGCGTTCTGAAGATAGTCCGACGGTGTCATGCCGATTTCAGCCTTGAAGCGACGCAGGAAGTTCCGTTCACTCATGGCGGCCACATCGGCTGCCAGGCCGATCGAAATCGGACGATCGACGTTTGCGTCCAGCCAGCGGGCCGATGCCAGGATCTTGTCGCTAACGCGTAGAGGCGGCGGCACGGGTGCGCGAACGGGATCTGACGAATGCTTCGTCATTAGCATGCCGAGATCTTCCTCGACGACCCGAAGCACCGTCCGAATGGGACTCGTTGAATCTTTCCACTGCGCCTGCTCGTGAACGTGAGATGCGCCGTGCGGCTCGGTGGACTGCAAGTCATTTCGGCCCGTTAAGCCGGCGGCATCCAGAATCAGTTTGCCCTCCGAGATTGGATATACGATGGCGCTGGTTGCAGAGCGTCGGCGAACCCAGCCGGATAGCCGGTCGTCGCACGCTGCCCGCATCGCGCCCGCGCCTCCGGCAATGAATAGCAGAACCGTTGAATCCGCGGCACTGTCGAAACCTGCTTTTTCAGTCCAGACATTCACGGCGGACGAACTGGCTATTCTTCCGCCTGAAGAGGATAGAAGTGAGACGACATAGCGCGGTTGTCCACTTGCTTGCGCCTGTATCGAATCGTTGGCTTTTTGAAAGATTTCGAGAATAGCCGCGATCGCCGGTAATGAGAAACCGTCGAATAGAACGATTTCCACTCCCGTAATATCTCTTACTGCGGAAATGTGAACTTCGGCGCACTCGTTGGGTTGTGTCGAATTCATTGCCACTCTCCAGACAGCAAAGCATGGTCGGCTACACGCGGTCCGGTACTTTTCATGGCCCCCTTGAACAGACACCACTAGAATATTAATTACCGACTCTTCCGATGGTCGGTATTTCATTCCTCCATACGCTAAACGATTAAATTCGGGTTGTCGAGCCTGCTTTGATTCGCGAAAAAGAAAGTTTCGATCCCGCTATTGGACAGTGGCGCCCCCTGCTTCAATGGTTTTAATTTGTGCTTGTACCCGGCGATATTGAAGAGGTCCTGTTTTCGCGGCTCTCCATGACGTTTAGACAAAACGGCATCAAATCAGCTTCGCAATACGAGTGGTCGTGCATAGTACTTTTGCCGGGTAAATCCCAGGCTGCACGAATAGATGGTTTCGAGAGAAAAGCGACCTTAGGCCGCCGATCGGGGCAGCATCCGCCACGCGTTATCACGGCCGCGACGAAAAATCACCTTGTGGCTTCGCGATGCTTTTCCAACTAATGACGTCCTGTCTTTCTTCGGTGCCGTAGCCGATTTCGCCAGGTTCATATGGCACGCAGCCGGACCAATCGCGCGCGAGCATCGGTGAAGCATCGAATAAATGCGCGCAGACGGGGTAGATATAGACCACCCTCAGCGTCTCTATCGACCCCTCGGCCAATGCGCGCTCCAGATGGTCGAGCAGCCTCGACATCACGCTCGAGCCGAACGGATTGAAGAGAAAGACGACGAGTTTGCGGTGGGTGAACTCGAGTTCAAGCGCATCCGCCGCAAACGCTTGCATTGGCGTGCGTTCAGGATGCGCACGCGCGACGATCTTTGCATTGCTGTTTGCGACGTCCACGAGGCGTGCGGCGAGATCATAGCCAAGCACCGCGTCGAAAGGGAACTCGGTCGCGACAATCATTGGACGCCCTTTGCCGCAGCCTACATCGATGAACGTATGCCCGCGTACGTCGCCGAGTTGCGCAAGCACGCGCCGCACGATGCTCGGCTGTGAACCCATGTACGGCAGATTACCGCTCTCCGCGCCGAAGCCATCAAGCGGCTCGGGTGGAAAGAGGCCGCCGGTATCCGTACCGAGTTCGCGATCGATCGGATGCTTGCGGTAGCAACCGGTATAAACCACTCGCAACACCGGCACGCGCTCGCCGAAGCGCCGAACGCTGGGAATGAAAAGAACCGACTGCAGGCTATCGGGAAGTAATGCTACGAGCGCGATCAACGGCCATTTGATGCGGCGTTTCACACGCTTCCCGAGTGTCGCGGAAGCAGGTGTGCTCATCTGAATTCGACCTTAAAAGATAGCCATAAGAAGTAGCGGTGGGCGAAAAGCGCGATCTTCGGAAGAGCCCGTACTGATAGCTTTCAGGATCCTGAATTCGCGTGCTCTGCCCACAACTGTTTCGAATTGACAGTACTTTTTATGCTTACCCGTTAAGCCAATGAAGACAAAAGATGAGCTTCATGCGCCACATTCGGCGCTTGTGCGCGCACGGCGTCGCCGCAAACTCGCAATACGCGATCTCGCCGCGGCACCCGGCCGCGTTTAACGCGCCGGCTGTTGCTGGCCTGTCGTCGGCCCGCTCTTCGCGTCCGTTCCGGCCGTCTCGTCGAGCGCCATTCGAAACCCAACCACGCCAGGATCGTCGGTCCGCGTGATCGTGAAACCGCTGGACTTCGCGAGCGCGATCATCGCGCCATTCTCGCGCAATGCCTCACCGATCAGCCAGTGAATACCGCGCACTCGCGCGTATGCAATGATCCGCTGCATCAGCAACTGGCCAAGGCGCCGGCCTTTCTGATCCGAGCGCACGGCCACCGCGAATTCAGCCGTTTCGTTGTCGGGATCGGCTACCGCGCGCACGACGCCGAGCGTCTGCGTGACACCTTGCTCGTTGACGATAGTCGCGATCAGCGCCATTTCGCGGTCGTAGTCGATCTGTGTCATGCGCGCAAGTTGCGAGTGATCGAACGCGCCGATCGCGCCGAAGAAACGCAGTCGCAAATCCTCGGGCGTCATCGCGTGCACGAAATCGCGATGCGCGAGTTCGTCTTCAGGACGGATAGGCCGCACCGTTACGCGCGTCCCGTGCCAGTCGAGTGTCTCTTCGAAGCGGCGCGGATAAGGCACGATCGCAAGGCGGCTGCGCTGCGCGCCGAGATCGAGCACCGGGTCGACCACCATCACGTGATCTACATAGACCCTGAGCGTCAACGCGAGCCCGACGATTTCGCGTACGTCGCAAACCGCTTGCGACAACGCCGTCAACGCAGCGAGGGTCGGCTCCGGCGCAACGAGCCGCGCATACTGCGAACGCGTGACGATATCGCGCGCGAGCATCGGATTGAGCGGCGGCAGGCCGTAGACGCTCAACGCCGCGGACACGCCGTCGACCGGTGGCACCGTGAAGCGGAACACTGGGCCGAAGTTGTCATCGTCGTGCAGTTCGATGGCAAGGTCGACGATGGGTTTTGCGGTTGGCGCGCTGGCGGTGGGCGCGTTTGTCAGCTCATTTGTCAGCTCATTTGTCAGCTCATTTGCCAGCGCATTGGCTGCCGCATCTCCCGATGCACGATCTGCCATGCCATTCGCCGCTGCGCTCACCGCCCCGCTCTCGCTGCCGGCCACGCGATGCGCTGTCTCTTCCCCGTCGACTTCTTCCGCGCTTAATCCGAAGCGCGCCAGAAACCGCGCCGCCGCCGCGCCAATCAATGTGTGTTCGCCAACCGCCAGCGCTTCGCGAACCTGAGCTTGAGCCGCATCGATCGATTCAGGAACCTGCGCGGGCAAGCCCTCCGGTGTTTGCATCAGCAGCTCACGGCCCAACCGGTAATCGACCAGACGCGCGAACGCCCGCGCGAGCCGCTGCGGCGTCGTGTGCACCGGAATGCCTTGCGCGTGCAGCGCGTCGCGCATCGCCGCATCGACGCCGCCGAAGAAGCACGCGAGCAAGCCGCGATACGCGAAGCGCTGATGCGCGATCAGCGCCCGCGCAACCTCATCGACCGGCGCGCCATGCGTCGACGCGTGGACCACAAAGGCCGTGCCCGTCTCGCGATGCCCGGCGAGCAGTTCCAGCGCGGTGCCGAAATCCTCGGCGCGCGCGGTATCGCCGAGCAGCAAAGGATTGCCGCAAGTCGCATACGGCAGCGCCTGTTGCAGCGCCTCGGACGCCTCGGCGGGCCACGGCGCGAGCACGCCGCCGGCAGCGGCAAACGCGTCGCGCGCGAGCGTCGCGAGGCCGCGGTCGCTGGTGATCAGCGTCGCCGTGCCGCCGGCCGCCACACGCCCGACGCCGAGCGTTTCGATTTCATCGAGCAGATCGTCGAGCGCATCGACGCGCACCAGGCCGGCGCGCCGGAACGCGGCGGTATAGAGCCCATCGGCGGGATCGTCGCGGCCGGAGCGCAGCGCCAGCACCGGCTTGTTGCGCGCCGCCGCGCGCGCGGCCGACATGAACTTGCGCGCGGCCCGCACGCTATCCAGTTCGAGCAGGATCGCGCGCGTGCCCGGATCGCTCGCGAGGTAATCGAGCACGTCGCCGGCATCGACGTCGGCCTCATCGCCGAGCGCCACCGCATGCGAAAAGCCGAGCCCGCGCGCCCGCGCCCAGCCGAGCACCGCATTGGTCAGCGCATTCGACTGCGACACCCACGCGACGCCGCCCGCCTTGACCGTGCACGACGGCGCGCCGAGATGCGCGCCGAGCGCCGGCGACACCACACCCATGCTGCCCGGCCCGACGATGCGCAGCAGGTGCGGGCGCGCCGCCGATAGCGCGTGCCGCAGCGCCAACCGGTCGTCGTCATCGCGCACCTCGCCGACGATGATCGCCGCGCGCGTACCCATGCCGCCGAGCCTATGGATCAACGCGGGCCACGTCGCGGGCGGCGTGCAGATCACGGCGACGGTAGGCGCTTGCGGCAGATCGCCGGCGTCATGGATCACCGCGTGGCCGCCGAGCGTGTCGTATTTCGGATTGACCGGCCACAGCGGGCCAGCGAAGCCGCCGTCGAGCACGCGCGCCCAGACCATCGCACCGGTGCTGCCCGGACGTTCGGACGCGCCGATCACAGCGACGGATTTGGGTCGGAACAGGGCGTCGAGATTGCGGACGGTCACGGGCGCTCCTTGCGGCGGGCGAGGCGGGGGCCTCGTAGCGAGGCGCGTGGTTCAGTCAGCATAGGCGAAGTCCGGGACCGGCGCGGCACCTTATTGCGATGCGTGTCCCCATACGGCCGGCGCCGGCTACTGACGAATCTTTGTAATTGGCGTGCCCCCGCCGGGGCGCGCTGATCTCACCCGGTCAATGCCTTTGCTTTGTCCAGCACCCGCAGCAGTTCAAGCACGATCCTGTCGACAGGTGTGTCCGCGACAAAGATGGCCGCCACGCCGCACGCCCTCAGCGCGGCATGGTGCGCGAACGGCACGATGCCACCGAGCACGACCGGCGTTTCGCTGCCTCGCTCGCGTAGCGCATCGATCAGCGATGAAACCAAGCTCAGATGCGCGCCCGCGAGCGATGACACGCCGACGAGATCCGGCTCATCCGCCGCGATCCAGGCCGCGGCTTCGCGAGCTGTCGCGAACAGCGGTCCGAGCGTGACCTCGAATCCCGCATCGCCGAGCGCGGCCGCGATCACCCGCGCGCCGCGATCGTGGCCGTCCTGCCCGAGTTTCACGAGCGCCATCCGCGGCTTGCGCCCGCGCGCCGCGCTCCAGCCCGACACCGCGGTCCGCACGGCCTGCCACGCCGCATCGCCGTCACGGGCCTCGGCGTAGACCTGCGCCTCAACTCGCAAGGGCTGCCGCCAGCGCGGCCACACGGATTCGAGCGCCGCCGTGCATTCGCCGACGGTGGCACGCGCGCTTATCGCGTCGATCGTCGCCGCCAGCAGATTGCCGCTGCCGGCGCGTGCGCAATCCGACAGCGCGGCGAGCGCGGTACGCACACGCTCGCTGTCGCGTGCCGCCTTCAGACGACGCAGACGATCCGCCTGTTGTGCGCGCACCAGTCCGCCATCGATGTCGAGCCACTCGCTTTGCTCCGGCTGCGATTCGTGCCAGCGGTTTGCCCCCACCACCAGCCGCTCTCCCGCATCGGTCCGCGCCTGCATCTGCGCGGCGCCACGATGCACGCGCGCGTCGATCCAGCCGCTTTCAAGCGCCGCGATGACACCGCCTTGAGCGTCGATGTCGGCGAGCGTCGCTTCGACCGCCGCGACCGTTTGCGCGGTGAGCGCCTCGATCAGATACGAGCCGCCCCACGGATCGACGACGTCGCACAATCCCATCTCGTGCTGCAGGATCAACTGCGTGTCGCGCGCGAGCGTCGCGGCAGCCTCGCCGGGCAGCGACAGCGCCTCATCCCACGCGTTCGTATGCAGCGACTGCGTGCCGCCGAACACGGCGGCCATCGCCTCCACCGTCGTGCGCACCACGTTGTTGTGCACGCGTCGCGCGCTCAGCGTCGATCCCGCTGTCTGGCAATGCATGCGCAGTTGCAGCGCGCGCGGCGAGCACGCGCCCAGCGATTGCGCAAGCCGCGCCCACAGCACACGCGCGGCGCGCAGCTTCGCGATCTCGCCGAAGAAGTCACGGCCCACCGCGAAGAAGAAACTCAATTGCGCGCACACACGCTCGACGTCGGCGCCGTCGTCGACGAGACGGCTCACGTATTCGCGCGCATTCGCCAGCGTCAGCGCGAGTTCGAGCACACCGTCCGCTCCGGCCTCCTGCAAGTGATAACCGGACACCGACATCGCATTGAAATGCGGCATGTGTTCGAGCACGTAACGCACGACGTCGGTCGCGATGCGCAGCGACGGCTCCGGCGCGAAGATGTACGTATTGCGCGCCATGAACTCCTTCAGGATGTCGTTCTGGATCGTGCCGCGCAGTTGCGCCGCTTCGACACCGGCTTCCTGTGCCGCGACGATGTACGACGCGAGCACCGGCAGCACCGCGCCGCTCATCGTCATCGAAACGGAGACTTCGTCGAGCGCGATGCCATCGAACAGGCGCTTCATATCCTCGACGGAATCGATCGCGACACCCGCCATCCCGACATCGGCTGCCACGTCCGCGCAGTCGGAATCGTAGCCACGATGCGTCGGCAAATCGAAGGCCACGGACAGGCCTTTCGCGCCCTGCTCCAGCGCCTGCCGATACGCGCGATTCGACGCGGCCGCGTCGGCGCTGCCCGAGTATTGCCGGATGGTCCAAGGCCGCTGCGTGTACATCGTCGCGTGGATGCCGCGCTGATACGGAAACTCGCCGGGGCGCGCGTCGAGCCATGGCACATCCGCGAGATCGTTCTGCGTGTAAAGCGCGTTGCGCGGCAACGCGACTGCGTCATTCATGGGTCCACCGTTTATGAGTGACGATTTCGGCGATGCACGCGCCATCGGCCACGCGCGCGACCGTGCACCAGTGCGACAGGCCGTCGTGGTCCGCGCGGCGCGCGCCGAACGTGAGGGTCAGTTTGTCGCCGACGTTGGCGTTGCCGAAAAACGCCATCTCGCGCTCGACGAGCGCTGGCGGCGCGCTGTGCTGTGCCGAGCGCCAATGCCATTCGGCCCGCTCGACCATCGACTGGAAGCTCGCGAAATAGAGCAGATGCGCGCCGTTGAAATCGAGCGACGGGCAAGGCAGATAGTCGACCACATGCCGCGCCGCGTGCACCGCGCGATCGAGCGGGCCGTGGCGCGTCCATTCGCCGGAGCGAAAGCGCTTCGCCTGCGCGACCAGCTCGCTGGCCGCGTCGGGCGTCGCGCTCACGGGTGTGCCGGCGAACATCGCGCGGCACACGGAGCGATTGTCGCCGGCCTGCTCGCGCCGCACGAACGTCGATACCATCTCGACACGCGCAATCGCGCTTTCGGTCGTGAACACGCGGAACTGTCCGAAATGGCGCGCACCCGCAATGCGCCTGACGTCCGTCTCGATCGCGAAGCGCTGGTTCTCGCTAACGTCTTCGAGGCGCGCCTCGCGCACGCGGATCGCCATGAACGCCGCGTAGGACTTGCGGCCTTCATCGTCGTAGAAGTCGGGCAGCGCGCAGTCCGACTGCGCCGCCAGCGCGCTCCAGTGCAACTGCCCGCAGGTGCGCAGCAGCCATTGTTCCGACAGCCCCGCGAACGCGAGTTCCGGCATGCCCGCCACGTAATGCGTGCGCGTCGGCTGCGGCGCGCGCGGAGATGATCGCGCGCCCGCGGCGGACTCACGCCGCGCGCGCATCGGGCCTCGCCTGCGCGACGATGCGGCCCGCCAGGTACTCGGCGTCGCGAGCGACGCCCGAGAAGCGGCCCGAGCCCCACGTGTTCAGCCACGGCAGCCCGACGAAATAAAGGCCGTCGTACGACGTGACGCCGCGCGCGTGTCCCGGATAGCCACGGCCGTTGAAGACCGGCAGATCGATCCAGCTGAAGTCGGGTCGAAAACCGATGCACCACACAATGCTGCCGATTCCGCTCGACGCGAGGTCGAGTTCGCCACGCTCCGCCTGTGGCTCCCATACCGGCCGATACGATTCCCCGGCAGGCGCCTCGATGCCCTGCTGCGCGATAAATCTGTCGATCGACGCGTTGATGCGGTTATAGGTGGCATCGGCGTCATCGAGGTTCGCGCGCAGATTCGGCTCGAAGCGCAGCGCGCCATCGACGTAATCGTCGAGCGCGCCATAAAGCTCCATGCCTTCGAGCGCGAACTTGCGCAAGTCGATGTCACGCCCGCCATCGCGGCCCGTCACATAGTGATTGGTGTTGTCGCGCACACCTTCGCGCAGCGGATGCTCATCGACCGGGATGTCGTAGTACTTCATCTCCGCGAGCCAGTCGACCACATCGCGGCCGCGATAGAACCGCGCGCAACGTGGCGCCTCGCCCACCGCCAGCACGACCCGGCGCCCGGCCAGATGCAGATCCTCGGCGATCTGCGCGCCCGATTGCCCCGAGCCGACGACGAGCACCGCGCCCGCCGGCAATGCGGCGGCATTGCGGTATTCCGACGACTGGATCTGCACGATCGAAGACGGCAGACGCTCGGCCATGCGCGGCATGATCGGCGTGTGATAGCCACCTGACGCCACCACGACCTGATCGGCGCTCAGCGTGCCCGCGCTCGTCTGCACGAGAAAGCCGCCGTTTGCGCGCTTGGTCACGCGCGTGACGGCCACGCCCTCGCGCACCGGCGCATCGACATGCCGCACGAAACCATCGAGATAGGCAATGATTTCGTCCTTCTTCATGAAACCGTGCGGATCGTCGCCACGATACGGATAGCCGGGCAGCGCGCATTGCCAGTTCGGCGTGACGAGACAGAACGCGTCCCAGCGCTGTTCGCGCCACGTATGCGTGACGGTGCGCTTTTCGAGCACGACGTGGTCGATGCCGTACTGCTTCAGGTAGTAGCTCATCGACAGGCCAGCCTGACCGCCGCCTACGATGATCGCGCTGAAATGTTCGTCGGCGACCGGCGCGTCAGCGGCAAGCGTCTGTTTGGACATGGAAATCTCCTTGTGAAGGTCAATCTACGCTGACGACGGTGACCCGCGCCGCCGGATTCGAGCGATAGGCTTCGGCGGTGTGCTCGAGCACCGCCCACTGGTCGAGCGCCGACGAGCACGCGTAGCCGAATTTCGCGCGCACGCGTTCGGATGCGGCGTCGAGCGCGTCGTGCGCGTGGGAAAGAAAGGTGTCGAGCGAGTAGTCGCCGGGGCGCAGATAGTCGCGCACGATCGTCGATGGCGAATAGCAGCGCTCTTCGCGACCATCGGGCCAGCGCACGACGAAATGAGTGACGGGCATGAGCGTGTTCCTTAAAACATTCAGGTAACCGGCGCGTCGAACGCGCGCGTTGCGCGGCGGTCGGACGGCACGATGAACGGCTGTTCGTCGAGCCGCCACACACTGCGTGTGTCGCCGTTCAAACGTAAATCGACCGACTGGTTGCCGGTGATTTCGCCGATATCGGCACAGGCGATGCCGCGTGCTTCGAAGCGCGCGGCCACCGCTTCGGCGTGATGCGGCGGTACGCTCAGCAGATAGCCGAAGCTCGGAAAAACATCGAGCCAGCGTTCGAGCGGCACGCCGTCCGGTTTCGGTACGCGTTCGAGATCGATGCGCACGCCGACGCGCGAGCACTCCGCGAGCATCATCGCGGTGCCGACGATGCCGGCCATGCTGATGTCCTTCGCCGCCGCGCACAGACCGTCTTCGGCAATCTGCGGCAGCAGCGCCATGTCGCCGCGCAGGCGTTCGGCGGGCGCTTCGGTCGCGGCATTCCAGTACGGATACGGCTCGACGAACGCACCGCGCAGATCGACGGCCATCAACAAACGTTCGCCTTCGCGCGCGGTGAAGCTCGACAGCAGCCGCTTCGCGCGCCCGAGTATCGCGACCGCAAGCTGCGTGCGTTCGCTGCGCGCGTTGCTATGGCCGCCGACAATCGGCACGCCGAGCTGACGCGCGGCAGCCGCCATCCCTTCGAGCACCGGCTTCGCGGGCTCGACGCCGCGGCTCCAGATCACGTCGACCACGGCGAGCGGCCGGCCGCCCATCGCGCACACGTCGCTGACGTTCACGTACACCGCGCAGTAGCCGGCAAACCACGGCATCGCGTCGATCAGGTCGCTGACCATGCCTTCCGCGGCGAACAGCAGCCAGCCGTCGCCATCGGGAATCGCGGCGCAGTCGTCGCCGGCCGCCATCACCGCGCTGGCGTCATCGGGCGTGCCAACCGCGTGCCCCGCGCCGAGTACTTCGAGCATCGGCGCAATATCGGTCTTGTGCGCGACACCCCGGCTCGCGCGCACCTTGTCGACGATCTGATCGAGGTTCATGCCGCGCTCCGCTGATCGACGACGAAGCCCTCGTAGGGCGTCGCGCACGGTGGATAGTGCGCGAGGTCGGCCTGCATCACGTGATGCGCGCGGCCGAACAACAACTCTTCCGCCAGCGTGCGCCAGTGCAGCCGACGGAACAGCGGCGCGTTTTGCGCCTGCACGTGCGCGAGAAAAGTCGTGCAGCCGAGCGCATGCGCGCTGCTCACGGCCAGGCGGATAAGGTTTGCGCCGATGCGTCCGTGACGGCGGAATTCCGCGCTCACGGCAAGACGCGAGCCGAACCAGGTGTCGTCTGCTTGCGGATCGCGATGAATCCGCACGGTGCCGACCACGATCGGCCCGGCGCCTGGCGCGCTCCACACCGCCACGAGCGCCTGCGCGTGGTCGTCGATCGCGTCGCGGTCGTCGTCCGCGAACAGACGCTGTTCCGCGCAGAACACCTCGCGACGGATCGCAAAGGCCGCATCGCGTTCCCACGCCTCGCGTGCCCAGCGCACCACGAGTTCGCCACGGCTATCGAGTGCGTTCATGCGGCCGCCTTTTCGAACGATGACAACGACGAGCACGCACCGCACTTGCCGCAGCCGGCCTTGATATCGTCGGCGCGCAAACCTGCTTCGCGCACCATCGCGCCGAGCGGCGCGAGAATCGAGCGCATGAATTCCGGCGTCGGCGGCGCATGGTCTTCGAGCGGCGTGCCCGAAATCGGCACGAACGGCACGACGAACGGATAAACGCCGATCTCGACGAGCTGCCGCGCGGTATCGAGAATGCGCTGCTGCGAATCGCCAAGGCCCGCGAGAATGTAGGTACTCACCTGACCTCGTCCGAACACGCGCACCGCGGCCTCGAACGCCGTCATATAGCGGCTGACCGGCACCGTTGCCTTGCCCGGCATGATGCGCGCGCGCTCGGCGTCGCCGAGCACTTCGAGATGCATGCCGAGCGTGTCGATGCCCGCTTCTCGCATGCGTGCGAACCACGCGTCGTCGTCGGGCGGCTCGCATTGCGCCTGAATCGGCAGATCGACGGCGCGCCGGATTGCACGCGCGCTGTCGCACAGAATCGCCGCGCCGCGGTCGGGCGTCGGCGGTGTGCCGGTCGTGAGCACCATGTGCTTGACCTTATCGAGCAGCACGGCCGCGCGCGCGACTTCCGCGAGCTGCTCCGGGGTCTTGTGCGCAACCGTGCGGCCCGCCGCGAGCGATTGCCCGATCGCGCAGAACTTGCAAGCCTTCTTGCGGCTCTCGTAACGGATGCACGTTTGCAGCACCGTGGTCGCGAGTACATCGGTGCCATGCAAGGTGGCGATATGCGAGTACGGCACGCCGTCGAGCGTTTGCAGCTTGTAGAAACGCGGCGCTTGCGCGAACGCGATCTGTGCGATGGGAATCTTGCCGCGCGTGAGCACGCTGACGCCGTTCGCATCGGGCGCACCGGCGACGAATGCCGACTGGCGTGCGCCATGCGTATGCACCGGCACCATCAGCGTGACGCCGTCGACCACCACGGCCTTGTGATCGGACGGTCCCGCGCCGCCACGACGCGACAAACCCGCGGCGTCGGGTTCGCCGAGCCGCAGACCGCTCGACTGAAGTTCAGTCAGCAGCTGCAGTTTCGATTCCGGCAAATTGACGCTTGCATTCATCGTGAGCACTCCATGAAGGGGCAGCAGGCGCTGCGTCGAAAGAAAACACCGGCGACGCGGGCCGTTCGTTGATCGCGAGACTGAGCAGTTCGGGCCGCGCGTAGTGGCCGACCGAATCCATCATCCGCTTGCGTTTGGTGATCAGCGCCATGTCGAGATCGGCGATCACCATGCCCTCGCCTTCGCGCAGCGGCGGCGCGAGATGCTGGCCTTCGGGCGAAATGATCGCGGCGTTGCAGCCGCCGCGCAGTGCCTTCTGCAGCTTCGGGTCGCTCGTGACGGATTCGATCTGCGCGTCGCTGAGCCAACCCGTCGCGTTGACGACGAAGCAGCCCGATTCGAGCGCGTGATGGCGGATCGTCACTTCGATCTGCTCGCTGAAAATGGGACCGACCAGCGAGCCCGGAAACTGGCTGCAGTGGATCTCTTCGTGCTGCGTCATCAGTGCGTAGCGCGCGAGCGGGTTGTAGTGCTCCCAGCACGCGAGTGCCCCCACGCGGCCCACGGCGGTCTGCGCGACTTTAAGACCAGCGGCGTCGCCTTGGCCCCAGATCATCCGTTCGTGGAAAGTCGGCGTGATCTTGCGGCGCTTCACCTTCAACTGACCGTCGGCATCGAAGATCAACTGGGTGTTGTAGAGACTGCCGTGATCGCGCTCGTTCACGCCGAGCACGATCACCATTGCATGCTCGCGTGCAAGCGCGGCCACCGCGTCGGTCACCGGGCCCGGTATCGTCACCGCCTCTTCGTAGAGCCGCAGATGCTCGGCACCCGACTGCACCGGCGGCAACACGAACGAGAAGTACGGGTAATACGGCAGGAAGGTTTCGGGAAACACCGCGAGCTGCACGCCCTGGCGAGCAGCGTCGACGATCGCTTCGCACACGCGCGCGAGGGTGCCGGCGCCCGACGTGAGATCCGGCGCGATCTGCACGGCGGCGGCGCGAACGATACGCTTCGAGGATGAGGTCGACATGGCGATGCTCGCGCTCAAACAGTCCAGGTGTCGATGACGAGCGCGTTCGACTTGCGATGCAGCAGCTTCAGGTCGAGCACGTCGAGCGGATTGATCGCGCGTACGCCTTCGATCAGCGCGGCCTCGGTTTGACCGTAGAGCGCCTGCAGCGCGAAGCGGCACGCGTAGACCTTGCCGCCTTCTGTCATGAACTTCATCAACTGATTATTGAAGTTCAGATGGCCGGGGAACGCTTCGGCGCCGAGCGTCGGATAGCCGCGCTGCACGCCGAGCATCACGCCGGGGCCGTAGAGCAGGATCGTCGTTTCGAAGCCCTTGCGTTGCAGTCGCGTGGCTTGCAGCATGTTGACGAAGCCGATGGAGCCTTCGAATGCGACGGTATGAAACGTGACGAGCGCTTTCTCGCCGGGTTCCGCCTTGACGTCCTCGAATACCTTCTCTTCGTAATCGACGAGGAAGTCGCCGGTCTTGTGGGCAAGCGTGGTGATGGCGGGCATTGCATGACTCCGTTCAATGGTTGAGGGCTTCTGCCGGCGGGTAGCCGACGCCTGTTCTTTTGCAACGGGTATGCCATCAAGTGACGCGCGACATGCGATCAATTGCCAATCAATACCGCGTGTCGGCAATGATCCAGGGCAATTTTTTTCGTCGAATGCGCGCTAGCGATGAGCCTGCGTGGCATCGCGGAAATAGCGCGAATGCGCGTTCGCCCAGCCGTGGGGCAAGCAATTATTGATTCGGTGCGTGTGTGCATCAAACCGGATCATTCGATGCAATCGCATGCAATCAATTGTTTATTTTCCGGCGTGCGTTCTCACTAGAATCAAGTCGTTCATTCTTTACGCGATTGATCGCGCCCGCTCATGTCAAACGTCACCGCGCACTGGCTCAAACGGCTCGCCGAAAGCGAAAAGCCCGTTTATCAGACGATTCCCGACCTGATCGAAGAAGACGTGGCGAGCGGCCGGCTGCGTCCGCGCGACCGCTTGCCCGCGCTACGCGATCTGTCCGATGCGCTCGGGGTCAACTACACGACGCTGGCGCGAGGTTATGCCGAAGCGCGCAAGCGCGGCCTCATCGATTCACGCGCGGGCAGCGGCTCGTACGTGCGCGGCCGGCCGCCCGCGGTGCCGCTGCGCGCGGGCACCGCGCTTGAGATGACCATGAACATGCCGCCCGAGCCGCCGCAGATGACGGCGCTGCTCGCGGAGTCGGCGGCGCGGATCGTCGGCGGCGCGGATCCGTGGTCGGTGCTGCGCTATCAGGATTTCGGCGGCTCGCAGTTCGAACGTGCGATGGCGAGCCAGTGGCTGCGCCACACCGTGCCGTCGCACCGCGCCGACGCGCTGCTGGTTTGCCCCGGCATTCATAGCGCGCTCGTTGCGCTGCTGTTGCGGCTCGTGAAGCCGGGCGAGGCGATTTGTACGGATTGCCTCGCATACCCTGGCCTGAAGGTCATCGCGAATCAGTTGGGTATGCCGCTCGCGCCGTTGCCGCGCAATGACGAAGGCATCGATGCGGCGGCGTTCGAGGCGCTGTGCAAGACGCGCAAGCCAGGCGTGCTCTACTGCAATCCGACGCTGCAGAATCCGACCACGCGCACGCTGTCGCGCAACCGTCGCGAACATATCGCCGATATCGCGTTGCGTTATGACGTGCCGATCATTGAAGACGACGCTTACGGCATGCTTTGCGAGACACCGCCCGTCGCGCTCGCGACGCTGGCGCCCGAACTGACTTACTACGTTACCGGCATGTCGAAATGCTTCGGCGCGGGTTTGCGCGTGGCGTTCGTCGTTGCGCCGAACGCGCGCCATGCGGAGCGGCTGTCGGGCGCGTTACGCGCGACCACGGTGATGGCGAGCCCGTATATGTCGCATCTCGCGGCGCGCTGGATTGAAGACGGTATCGCGCAGCAGATGCTCACCGCGATACGCAGCGAATGCGTCGTGCGTCAGCAGATTGCCGCGCGGGTGTTCGCCTCGCGTGATATCGAAGCGTCGAAAGACTGCTTTCACCTGTGGTTGACGGTGCCTGCGGAAACCGGCTGGAGTACGTCGGAGCTTGCTTCGCATCTGCGCATGAAACAGATCGGTGTGGTCTCCGGCGCGGCGTTCAGTACCGACGGCAATCCACCGAACGCGGTGCGTATCTGCCTTGGTGGTCCTGGGGATGCGAGCGCGATCGAGGAGTCGCTGCATCTGGTCGCGGATATGCTCGATCATCCGGATCATCTGCATTCGCCGATGCTGTGAGGTGCGTGTGGTTTGGGGTGGGGTTGATGTCGACTGGCTGGACGGCGCGGGCGGGTGCTTGCGCGGCTGGTTGAATACGGTCTTCGTGTTACGCGTTTTGCGCGAGTTGTTCGATATCGGATACGTGCGAGGTTAGGTATGTCGGCGCGTCGGATGCGTCGAGTGCTATCCGCGCCGAGTATGAATCGGTGAAATGGCTCAGTTCGGCCGCGTCGTCGACTGGCCAACTGGCAGCGTCGGAAAACAGGTTAGGAGCGAGTGATGCACGTCATGAGGTGACAGCAGGGGAAGCCCGGCAGGCGGCGGGCGTCATCTACCCGCAAGAGAAGCCGGAGCGCAGAGCGCTTGCCCGCCATCATGCCGCGCTGATTTCACACAACGCGACGAAGGGCGGACAACGCCGCCCCGCACGGACTACTGATACGACATCGTGAAGGTGGCGACTCCGTTGACGGTGCCCGGCTGGACCTTCGCGCCCGTCTGCACATATCTCACGGTAAGCGGAATATTCATCGTCCCAACATTAGCCGGACCGACCAGCCATTGATTGGTATTTCCGACGTTCGATGAATCCGGGCCATACAGGATCGGATTCCCCGACGGATCCAGTATCTGCAGCGCGACGCCGCTTGCAGTCGAGCCAGATGCTAGCGAAAGCGTGTTTCCCGAATTAGTTGGATTAGTGCTGTCGGTCAGCGTGACAAAGATTCGACCTGCATCGGCGGCACAATTGAGACTTAGTGACACAGAGCCGCTCCCTGCAGCAGACCCGACGCCTCTCAATGTACTTACCGGAACCGGGCTTAGTGTGACTGCAGAAGAAGGAGTTGTCACTGAGCACGCAGGCGCTGCGATCGTCGTTTGGTTGCTGGGGACGGTTACGTTAGAAGTTATGCCACCGCCTGAAAGCGCGAATAAAGACCCAACTCTGCCGGTTACACCAGCCCCACTGCCACTCGGGTTTAATGTCAGTTTGCCAGGCACGATCGGTATCCCCGTCGCGACAAGATTTACGGTGACAAACATTTGAGAAACAAATCTGGCAGAGATTAGCGTTCCACTGATAGACGCACCGGGGACAGATGCCAAGGGAATACTCGTGTCTAGTGGCATAGAATCGGTGAAGCCGCCGCCAGAGAGGTACGCAACATAACCGACTCCCGTTACAGAAGTGGGATTAATCCGGTTAGCTAGAAGGGGAGCGGCGGGCGATGTAGTCCAGCGCCAAAGCGGCTCCGATATAGAAGTACAGCTTGCGTAAGTCTTTCCGACTGTTGCTCCGTTCAGTGGAACCGTTATGGAAGCCAGCACTGTATTCGCAGGTACATTACGAGGAGTGGTGATTGTATCCGGGAAATTCACCACGGTATCTGGCAGCTGCGGCCCGACTATCGTGCAACCAGAAGAAGCTTGGGCTTGCGCTGGAGAATCCGTCAATAAAAATACGGAGATAATGAAAACCATTTTCAGCGCAAGCGATCGCGTCAGTCGAACCGCTCGGTTCATTAACCTTGGAGCGTTACTCATACCTATTATTTGTAAATTCATGATGTTCATTCCTTGCACGGTACGCTGCTATTTTTCCCGAAGGCCGCTGCCAGTTGCGCAGGCTATCAATTTTCCAAACTGATCCCCTCGTAGTAGCGCTTTAATCTAGCCCTTCAGTAAGGGAACGTTGACGTCAAAGCCGGATAAATTTTCGGCCTGACGTTGCTCTTCCACGCTGACGCATTGCTCTTCCACCGACAGATACGCCGCCCCCGCCTTACCCGTCGACTTCGGCAATACATAATCAATCTTGCATTGCTCCGACGCCGCCGCGCCCCACTTCACGAACAGCGAGCCCGTATCCTCAAGCCCGCGCGCAAAAATACGGCTGTCCTGCGCAACGACACCAACGGTGTGTCCATTGCCGTCGACCACATCCGCACCGAACGGCAACGCCTTATCGCCTGCTTGAGGCGCGCGGATCAATGCAGCGCGCCCGGTCACCGTCTTGTACTTGAGCATCACCACCGAGCCGAGGCGCCGCACGGCTTGTTCCGACGTTGACTGGAATTCGACATCGGTCGAAACGCCCTTCGGGTCGATGTCGACGGTGTTCATGCCATACGGCGTCAGGTACGGCACGACCGCATAGCCGCGGCTATTAACCTTCACGCCCGCCGCGCTCGTCACGCTTGCGCCTTCGGCGCCCGGCGCTTCGACCACGCCGAAGGTATCGCCGACCGTCTGCGACAACGTCACGCCGCCCGGGTGCACGACCACCGACCCGCTGATACCTGCCGACACCTGGCTCGTACCCGAGCCGGTGCTGGCCGACGCGTTCAACTGCGCATACGGCGCGCGGTACGCGCCGCTGACACCCGCATTGGACGAAGTGCCGCCATTGCCGAAGCCCTGAGTACCGTACGCGTTGTACGAGAACTGATTGGTGTCGCCCAACGAACCGCTCATGTTCGCCTGCATGCTCGTATTGCCGCCCGAACTCGACAGGCTCGTCGACAACAGCGGCGAATGCGTGCT
Source organism: Paraburkholderia sp. ZP32-5 (assembly GCF_021390495.1). Taxonomy (NCBI): domain Bacteria; kingdom Pseudomonadati; phylum Pseudomonadota; class Betaproteobacteria; order Burkholderiales; family Burkholderiaceae; genus Paraburkholderia; species Paraburkholderia sp. ZP32-5. The sequence goes on from NZ_JAJEJP010000002.1 coordinate 3,062,963, forward strand.
ACGGCCCAGCGGAATCGTCGTGCTGGCCATGTACTGGTTGGACATCGAGCCGTCCGCGTTGCGCGTGCGTCCCACACTCAGACTGTAGGTGCCGTACTTGAAACTGTTGGTGTAACCCGCTTGATAGAACGTGTCGCTGCCGCCGTGGTTCCAATACTGCTGCGCGGACGCGCTCAGAAACACGCTGCCGTAATCCTTCAGACTTTGATTGACCGTTAGCTGGAAACGGTTCTTCTGCCGATAAACCGAATTGATGTCGCCGCCGCGATCGGCCAGATCGCGCACCGCTGCCGCGTCCGACAGACTCATGAAGCCCGCGGTCGAATAGCGATATGCCGCCACCGCGATATTCGTATTCGTCGGATCGAAGAACTTGTTGTAGCCGATGCGCATGCTGGTGCCGCGCATCGAACTCTGATTCGGAATTTGCGTCTGCGCACCCGTTACGTCGGCGGAAATCGCGCCGAACTGCGTGTTGAGCGCGAGGCCAAGGTTCGCCGACAGATAGCCGTTACCCGCAATGCCGCCGCCGTACATCGTCAGCATGTTGGTCAAGCCGTGCTGCAACGTGAACTGCGCGAAATTTGGCTTGCTGCCGAACGTGCCGTTGCGCAACTGACCCGCCGTCACGGAGAAGCGCGTGGTGCCCGGCCGCAACGACTGCGCGACCGACGCATAAGGCACGGTGAAGCTTCTGGTGCGCCCGTCTGCTTCGGTGACGGTCACATCGAGGTTGCCGCCGTAACCAGTCGCGTACAGGTCCCTGATCTCGAACGGCCCAGGCGAAACGCTGGTTTCGTAGATGATCTGATTGTTCTGTCTGACGGTCACGCGCGCGTTCGACTCGGCCGTGCCGCGCACAACCGGCGCGTAACCGCGCAGCGAGTCGGGCAACATGCGATCGTCGGTGGCGACCTGCACGCCGCGAAACTGCACGCTGTCGAACACGTCGCCGGTGGTGTAGCCGTCGCCCACCGTCAATTGCGACTTCAGTGCCGGAAGGTCGTATTGCAGGTACGTGGCGATGTTGTCGAACTGCGTGCCTCGACCGGTCCCCTGCGTAACGGACGACTGATGACGGAAATGCCATCTGCCGATGTTCAGGCCAGCATTCAGACCCAGATAGTTCTGCGTCGAATCCATACCGGAGCCGAACGTGTGATACGTGTTCGCGTTGTAGCTGACGAAGCCGGCGTTCACGCCGTCCTGCCACATTTCCGGCGGCACATAGCCACGTGCGGCGTTACGCATGTACTTCTGCGGCACGCTCAGCATCAGCTTCTGTTCCGAAAAATCGAAGTCGATCGACGCATCCGGCACCATCGCCGCAATGTCGACGCATTCGTCGGCATTGGCCACCATCGATTCACCCGCCTGCTTGCCATCCTTTGCATGTGCAGCGGATTTTGCATCGGCAGAGTCCGCCTTGACGGCGCTATCCACGCTCACCTTGGCGAAATCGACGCCGAGCTTTTCCAGCATCTGCCGGCTCAGACACGCATGCGCACCTTGCCCCTCGCCCCCGGCCACGAAACGCACGTCCTCGCGCGCGACACGAATATCGTTCACGTAGATATCGACCGGATAAATCCCCGGGGCCATCGGATTGCCTTGCGAGAATCGCGAGATGTCCACGGTTTGCGTCGGGTCGGTGCGCAGGAACGTCGAGTCGAACTGGACGGCCGCGACGGTGGTCGTTTCCGCAGCCTTCACGTTCGCGGATTGAACGCCGCCCACGACCGCAAATACCAGCACGGCAATTGCGGCAAAGGGACTTAGGCCGAAAGAATCCGATACTTCACGGGCACGACGTTTAGACGAGGGGCGAGGTGAATGCTTCATTGGTCTTTTCGAGTTCTGATGTTTTTAGTAGGCGTGCGTTGTCCCCGTGCGTCGCCTGTGCGACGCACGCCATTCGCAGGTAGAGTTCAGTTCGGGATGGGAGCTTGCCGCTCCCGTGGCAACGCTACGGCTTACTGACCAAGCGTGGCGTCGCCTTCGATGGCGCCGCCGTAGTCGTTGATGGCGTTGTAGTGAACCTTCGCGCCAGCGGATACTGCGTTCATTCTGTCGATGGGTAGCACTTCCGTGGCAAACGGCGCCACCATGCCGCCACGCTCGTTCTTGTAGGTGTGGCCGCCGCTTTCGACATCGACTCCACTGAACGACACGTGATAAGGCGTCGGATTCGAGACGCTCACTGCCTGGCCCTTGCCGTCCGGTGCCGCCGCGATTTTCCACGTGAGTTGCGCCGGTGCATCTTCAGGCTTGCCGGCCAGTTTGGCCGGACGTACAAACATCTTGATACGCGTGCGATAAGCGAGTTGCAGCACGTTGGCGTCGGCGCTCGCTTCCGCCTTCGGCGGAATGTCCAGCACATTGAGCCAGTACACCGACTCGCGATCCTGCGGCAGTGCTTCGCCGCTATACATCACGCGCAGCATCTGCCCTTTTTTCGGGTCCATACGGAAGATTGGCGGCGTAATTACGAACGGCGCCTTGATCTCGCCTGGCTTCGCCTCGGCGTTGCCTTCGTCCATCCACACCTGGACCAGCGACGGCGTGTTGCTGTCGTTATCCAGTTTGACCGTGACTTCACGCTGCTCGAGCGGATACACCACACGCGTACCGCCGATCGTCACGCTTGCGTGTGCGCTTCCAACGAGCAACGCACACGCAAGACCGATCGTCATAGTCGTTTTTCTGAGCAGGTTCATCACCGTTACCTTTAATGTTTTGGATTTGGAATAAGTGCCGTCAAAAAGGCGCTCGCTCACGTGAGCGCCTTTGCTCAATGCTTACTGATACTGCATCGAGAATTGCACCGACGTGTTCACGGTGCCAGCCGTTGCCGCGTCCTTTGCGAAGTAACGCGCGAAGTACTTCAGGTCGGCCGCGCCCGCAGTGATCGAGCCGCCGTTGGTTTCCAACTGGTTGTTCGAGTTGGTCGTGATGTTGATCGGCTGCATGTTGCCGTTCAGCAGTTGGACCTGCACGTTGCCTGCGGTGCCGCCGCTGTTGGTCAGGTTGCCGGTGTCCTGATCGACGTTCGGGCCGTTTTCGAACGATGCGATTGCCTTCGTGCCGGTCGTGCAACCGGTCAGCTTGAACTCGAGGTCGGCAGGTTGCGACGTGCCGGCAGTCGCGCCCATCGCAGCCAGCGAAGCCGCCGTCACGGTCGGCAGCGTGATGGTCTTGCTCGAGTCGGAGCCAGCCGTGTTGCCGTTGATCGAGCACGTGGTGTCGGTCACGGTGCCGTTAATCGTGATCAAGCCGTCTGCGGCGTGAGCGCCGAGCGATGCGAGACCCAACAGGCCGCCGATTGCAAGTACCGAGAAAGTTGCTTTCATGTTTGATATTCCAGTGGATGAATAGATATTTATGTGTACGGCCTATGCTTTTTGCCGTGATCTGCCGTACGCCCTTGCTCGCTCCAACGTTCCGCAGCAGTCTTCACTTCGAACTGTTGGCTTCTCGTTCAGGCGCATCGCCATGTTATTGATTCGAAAGCAATTCGTATGTAGGACCAGTCCGAATCAACTGGCATATACCCGTAACCAATCCCACGGAGACCGCGTGATTTTTGATGTATGGGAATATCCCGGACATCGATTCATTGAGGTTAGCCAGACACACCACGGACCTCGTTCTGCTGGAAGAAAAGCGAACTTCCAAAAGTGGCGGAGCCAGTATGGCTACTGGCTCGACGTCTCGCCGCGCGATGCAACGCTGGAACGCGTGTGGGCGTCGGCGGGATGGATGCGGAGGAAGCGTCGAAACAGGGTACGCTGATATCCGCCGGTAATGACGTGCGCGGGATGTGCGCGGTGCCGGATATCAGGCTTCTGCGTGCGAGTGCTTTTAAAACGCTTTATAGATACGTCAGCGTGAATGTCGCGGTGGCGTTGGCGGTTCCGGATATCACCTTGCTCGACGTCTGGATATATCGCGCATTCCAATTGAGGTTGTAGAGGCCCTCTGAGGCCGCTGTGCCGGCGAGGAAACTGATGTTCAGCGGCAGCGGATTGCTCTGCGCATCGAGTAGCTGCACGCCGATACCCATGGCCGTGGCACTGCCCGGCGTTAACTGGATGGTGCCCGGCTGGCTGGAATCGGCCATCACCTCCAGTGCCACATTGATCCTCGCGCCACTGCTGCAGGACAGTCCGATCGAAAAAGGAACGTTGTTGGTTGTCGAACCGATGCCGGTAAATTTGTTCAGGCTATTCCGCCCCAAAGAAACCCCGATTGTCGGCGTATTCAGACTGCAAGACTTTGCGACAATGTTGACGCTCGTGAAATCGATGGTCGCCAGCGGGCCCATCTCTTTCCTCGAATTCGATCCTCTGTAGATAAAGGACAGCGGCGGCAATGTCAAAATGCCGGAAGCAATTGGGCCGGTTCTTACAAGCGTCCATGTGTCTGTCAGTGTGCTTGTCCCTCTGAAGGCAATTCCACGATTCCAGTCTTGATTATTCAACGGCCTGCTTGAAACCGTCGAATCCGTTCCTGTGTTCGAATTGTGATTGACCCATTGCATGCCGATTCCATCATAATTGGTGGCTCTGGTATTCGTGACGGGAGCCGAGCCGAAGTCGGGATTGGACGGGCTGAGATAGACGTACCACGAGGCATCCCTATCACCTGAATCTGATGCATCACAGGTAACGACAAAATTGGTTTGCACTGTCGCCAGTACAGTTCCGCCAGGAGAGTCCCGCTGCGTCGCAACGGTCTGCGGAAAACTCGCGGTCACATTGGTGGTGGTGCACCTCGCCCAAGCGCCGGCGAGCGGGGACATACAGACGAGTAGCGCCGTCAATCGTACCCGCGCTTTCATGCCAAATACTCGAAGCATGGAATCAATCCCTTTTGAAAAAAGATCAGTCAATCCATCTATGCGTGATATCGTAATTTTAAAAAAATTGAGAGGTCTATAGGACCAGTCTCGATTTCAAGAATTAATTGAGGCCAATGGCAAATTAATCCTTCAAAATGCGATATTTGAGGATCGCTATTGATTAGCCGAAATTGTGCAGCGAATAGGCACAGTTATTATTTTTATATGACTGCCAGAGCAGCATCCGTAATCAGATACAGGACACGATTTGAGGGAAATGTGACGACACCGGAAGCGCATCGGAAGCGCAAGCAGCACGACTTGCCGCCAGGCCAGAGCAGTAGCTAAGAGAGAAGAACGCGCGACACGCGCTCGCAAGAACCGGCCAACAGATAACGGCAATCAAAAAACAACGGCCGTTATAACGCGATTTAGCCTTCTTCATCGCTTCACAACGACCGCTACAGTCTTTCCATTCAACCGCGCTTTACATCGACTTCCTGAACGGCGCCCCCGAGTGCTCGCGCAACTCGTTGAACACGATCTTCGGCCACGCCTTCTGCGCGACTTCGATCTCGGACACGTGCGAAGCCAGATACGTCGGCGCATCGGATGCATCGAGCGCGATCCGCGCCGAGTACGAGTCGGTGAAGCGGCGCAGTTCGCCCGCGTCATCGCAGGTCACCCAGCGCGACAGCCGGTAACGCGCCGGCGCCATCCGCACATCGACCTTGTACTCGGTCGACAGACGATGCGACACCACTTCGAACTGCAGTTGCCCAACCGCGCCGAGAATCATCAGGCCACCGGCTTCCGGACGGAACACCTGGATCGCACCTTCCTCGCCCAGCTGCTTCAGCGCTTCGCCAAGCTGCTTCGCGCGCATCGGATCGACCACTTCGACCGTCTGGAAAATTTCCGGCGCGAAGAACGGCAGGCCGACGAATTGCAGTTGCTCGCCTTCGGTCAGCGTATCGCCGAGACTCAGCGTGCCGTGATTCGGGATCCCGATGATGTCGCCCGGATACGCCTCGCTCACCGTTTCACGACGTTGCGACAGGAACGTCACCACGTTGTTCGCGCGGAACGTCTTGTTCGAGCGCGTGACCTTCACGGCCATGCCACGCTCGAAACGCCCCGAACACACGCGGATGAACGCGACGCGGTCGCGGTGCGCGAGGTCCATGTTTGCCTGCACCTTGAACACGACGCCGGTGAACTTCGGCTCGTCCGGCTGCACCGGACGCTGCACCGTCATGCGCATCGACGGCGGCGGCGCCAGATCGACCAGCGCGTCGAGAATTTCCTTCACGCCGAAGTTGTTGATCGCCGAGCCGAACAGCACCGGCGATTGCTGACCGGCAAGAAACTGCTCGCGATCGAACTCTGGCGTCGCGCCGCTGATCAGGTCGATCTCTTCCTTCGCGCGTACCCACGCATGGCCGAAGCGGCGCTCGCCTTCCTCGTTGCCGAGCGCCTGCAGCGTTTCCACCGCGCCGCCGGCCGTATCCTGGCCGGCGCGGAACACGCGCACCTGATCGCGCTGAACGTCATAGACGCCCTGGAAATCCTTGCCCATGCCGATCGGCCACGTGAACGGCACCGCCGATACGCCGAGGTGCTGTTCGATTTCGTCGAGCAGTTCCAGCGGTTCGCGCACTTCGCGGTCGAGCTTGTTGATGAACGTGACGATCGGCGTCTTGCGGCTGCGGCACACTTCGAGCAGCTTCAGCGTCTGTGCTTCGACACCGTTCGCGCCGTCGATCACCATCACGGCCGCGTCGACCGCGGTCAGCACGCGGTAAGTATCTTCGGAGAAGTCCTCGTGACCCGGCGTGTCGAGCAGGTTGATCACGCAATCGCCGTACTCGAACTGCATCACCGAGCTCGCGACCGAAATGCCGCGCTGCTTTTCGATCTCCATCCAGTCGGACGTCGCATAGCGGTTGCTCTTGCGGCCCTTCACGGTACCGGCGATCTGGATCGCGCCCGAGAACAGCAGCAGTTTTTCGGTGAGCGTGGTTTTACCCGCGTCCGGGTGGGAAATGACCGCGAACGTGCGGCGGCGTTTGAGTTCGGAGACTGACATCGGGTCTGGCGGTCACGGAAAGGGGTTCAGGCGGTTCCCGGCGGCCGGTATGCCGCGCGTGGCGCGGCGGCGTCGAGCTGCGGGAGTCGGGCTCAGATCCGCATCGACCGGCTTGCTCGCCGCGTCGACAACGGGCTGCGAACGAGGTCGCGATCCGGGCTTCGACAAGCGGAAATCGCCAGCGCAGAACAGCGCAAGGAGCGAATGATACACGTCCGGCGCGTTTGCCGGCCGGTGACGCGTGTTTTGCCGGTCGATACCGTGTGGCCCGCGTCGGTCCGGAGAATGATCCGAACTCAGGCCGTGGTGGGCCTGTGTATCGATCAGATCGCTAAAGGTGAGAGTTTTCGGGACCTCGCGGCGACCGTGATCGGACTGCCGCAAAAAAGATGAGGATCGCGAAGATCGGGCGCGCACCTGCTGTTGGGGACTGAACGCGAGAAGAACGGCCGCGCCCAAGCTGAGCGGCACGTCACGCGCCAAAAACCTGGCTTACCGAAGCAAGCGCACGAACTCGGGACACGCAGCGCAACCTGCTACTCGCAAGCCGAGCGCGTGGCGGGCGCGGCTTAAAGGTGAGAGTTTTCGGGACCTGCACAACGGTGCGAAACCAACCAGATCCCGCATCACTTCAAACCATATCGCCGCGTGGCGATAGATCCAGCGAGCGAGCACGACGCAAGTTTGCGACCCGTGCAACGAATCCCGGCTGCTGCTATTGAGAGCCCAATCAAACCTTGGCCGCACCTTGTCGGCAGCGGCGCCGGCCCGTGTTGGCCCGGCAATCAGCCGTTCAAACCAGCCCCGCGCGCATCAACCGTCGATCAGAAAACGCTCACGATTCTTACCAGCGAGCCACGCAGGCGAGCGTCCGCGGCCGCTCCACGTTTCGCCGGTCTTCGGATTGCGGTACTTGGCAACCGATGCCGACGCCGTCTTGTGCTTCGGCTTGCGCGGGCTGCTCGTGAAACCGAGCTCTTCGGCGGTCAGGTCGTATTCGTCGATTTTCTGTTTGATGTCGGCGATGGCCTGTGCGATTTCCTTCTCGCGGGCCGCTGCGACTTCCTTATGAAGTTTTTCGAGTTGCGCGGTCAATTGCTTGTAAGAGGCCATGCCTGTGCTCCCCCATCGATTGGATGAACTGTCACGAACTGCGTTGTGCGGACAGTACCAGACGAATAATTCACAGCATAGTAAGTCGCACAGCCATATGCACATCATGGTTATCGTGCAGACCGCGCTCAACACGCAATAGATACGACGCTTATGCGAACAGCGCGCTCAGTCGTCGATCGCGTCGTAGACGCGGCGTTCGAAGTCGATGGCCATCGGAAAGGGGTCGATCGAGCGGCGCTGGATCAGCATCAGGCCGATCAGATCCTCGACGGGATCGGCAAACCAGCTCGTGCCGTACGCGCCCGGCCAGCCGAACGCGCCGCGCGAACGGTAGCCTTGCGGCAGCTGCCGCGCGGGATCATCGACGATCGACAGGCCGAGGCCGAAACCCTGCCCGGCCCAGATCATTCGTCCGAAAGCCGGAACGCGGCGCTGATCGTGCGTCAGGAAATTGCTGCGCATCAGATCGACCGAGCGATGCGACAGCAGCCGCGTTTCGCCGACACGTCCACGGCCGAGCAGCAGTTGCGCGAATTGCAGATAGTCCCAGGCAGTCGATACGAGCCCGCCGCCGCCGCTCTGGAACCGTTGCGGATTTGCCCAGCGGCTCGCGTCCGGATGATCCTCGACCACGCGCCTCCACGTGCCGGGGTCGATGTTGTACGCGGTGGCCAGGCGCCGCAATTGCGCATCCGGCACCCAGAACGCGGTATCGCGCATGCCGAGCGGTTCGAAAATGCGCGTGCGGAAAAAATCGCCGAGCGGCATGCCGCTCACGCGTTCGATCAGCACGCCGAGCACATCGGTAGCAACGCTATAGTGCCAACGCGAGCCGGGTTCGAACATCAGCGGCAACGCCGCGATGCGCGCGAGCCACGCGCTGCTGCCGCCATGCGCGTCGAGGCCGTTGAACGCCGCCGCGTAGGCGTCGGCGAGCGGCCCGGTCGCCGTGAACGAATACGCGAAGCCCGCGCGATGGGTAAGTAGATCGAGCACCGTGATCGGCGCGCGCACTGGATCGGTATCGTCGAGCGGGCCGGCCGGATCGCGCAGCACGCGCGGCGACGCGAGTTCGGGCAGCCATAGCGAGATCGGCGTGTCGAGCGCGAGACGATCTTCCTCGATCAGCATCATGATCGCGGCGCTCGTCACCGGCTTCGTCATCGACGCGATACGGAACAGCGTGTCGCGTTCCATCGGCGATTGCCCGGCGTCGTCGCGCAGACCGAGCGGCTCGAAGTAGCCGATTTCGCCGCGCCGCCACACGAGCGACACCACTCCCGCCACTTCGCCGCGCGCCACGTAGCCCTGCATCGCATTGGTCAACGCTGCCAGCCGGCTCGCGGCAAGTCCCGCTATCTGCATGTTCGTCCTGTGTCAGCAAAAGGAAAATTCGCGCGCCGCTTCGACCGCTTAAGCCGCTTCGGCATTCGCGTCGCCCGAGGATCGAATACGGATACCCGCGACGAAACCCATCCGCTCGAAGCGTACACGAGGTACTTCCTATATTGCTGACATTCGGTTTCAAGATTCAGGCTTTGCGCCCTTTCTCCAACTCGCAAAGCGCGGCATTCAGCCGTCGGACACGAGTCGCCTGCGCCGGCACGATAACCGCGCCCGAAACCAGTTCGATGCGGCTGCGCCAATAAGACAGTGGAATACGGTCTCCCGCTGAAATGTGCGAAATAACCTGCTCCAGATGTTGAATATCTTTTTCCAGCTGCTGATGATTCATTGCTTTCCCCGGATTCTATTGATTAATGTCGAAGCAAAAATCGAAAGCGTGCAGGCGCGGCCGCTGGCAAAAGCCAGCGTCACGCACACCGGGGGCGGAAAAACCTTCCTGAATATCTGCTGCATCAGAAATAACCGGCAAAACCTGCCTGCCGGGGCTAAATCGCCAACGGTTTAAAAAGACTACTGCGACCAAACTTGGCGTTCCGTTAGCTTCCGCACTGACCCGGTTCGACATCGAAAACGGTTAGCGATTATCGAACCATGAGCACGACGACAAATAATTACGAACGTGCGACTCAAAGCCTTCAAAACGCCGTCTCTAAACTCATATGCATGGTAACGGGTTATCGCCCGTCTATTAGGCACAGAGTTTTATGACGGCTATGTGCTTGTCGCAATGACACGAGCGTGCGAATCGGACGGATTTTCTGGTTTCGGCAAACGGCGGGCGATGCGGAAAGAATCAAAGCCCGCGCCAGCGATTCGCGGAGAAAAAGGAGAAAAATGCCGTTTATTTCATCGGCCCCGCTTAGGCCCCGCCGAGCGCGGAGGCTAAGCGCTTACTTCGCGGCCGCGCGGCACGCATAGATCAGGTTGAGCGTGCCGTTTTCAGTCGTCTGCCGCACGACGTCGTAAGCGCCGTTGCAGCCGGCGGCGGCTTGCTGCGAGCACGAGTCGGAGCCGGCCGGGCATTGCACCAGCGTGGTCGCGCGCCCATCCGGCAGAAACAACGGCGGGCTGCTGCTGCAACCGCTGAGCACCGCGACCGTGCCCGCAGCCAGCATGAAACCCGAGCGGCGCGCGAAGAAGGAAAGACTGCGTTTCATTGGAAGCCCCGATCACGTCTTGTTGTTCGATCTCGCGATTGTGCCACGCGGCAATTGCACTGCGTCACTCGGGGCGAAGCGCCGGGCCTACGCCACTTGCCGGCTGGCTCGACGCTCCGTTTCAGACCGCGATACCGTGCGCGGCGATTTTCTTGTAGAGCGTCGCCCGTCCCATACCGATCTGTTTCGCGGTGTCGATCACGCGCCCGCCGTTCGCGCGCAACGCGTCGCTCAGGAAGCGCCTTTCGAACGCAGCCATCGCGTCGCTCCATGAACCAGGCCCGGCGGTGGCGTCCGTGGTAACCGCGCCGGACGCAGGCGCGGATGGCTCTGCCTGCTCCAGCATCGGCGCGCCGCCAGCTGTTCCGCGCATCCCGCCGGCACCCTGGCCCGAGCCGATGAACGGCGCGAGCGCCCGGGCGTCGATCCGCTCGCTGTCGGATAGCATCACGGCCCGCTCCAGCGTGTTGCGCAACTCACGCACGTTGCCCGGCCAGCCGTATCGGCACAGCAGCCTCAACGCATCGTCTTGCAACTCGAAATGGCTACCGTGTGCCTGCGTCGCGAGATCTTCGAGCATCGCGTATGCGAGTGCCTCGATATCGGACGAACGTTCGCGCAGTGCCGGCGCATGAATCGTCAGCACATTGAGCCGATAGAACAGGTCCGCGCGAAAGCGGCCGGTCGCGACAAGCTCAGGCAAATCGGCCGAGGTCGCGGCGATGATCCGCACGTCCGCGCGCACGATCCGGTTCGAGCCCAGCGGTTCGAACTCCTTGTCCTGCAGCACGCGCAACAGTTTGCCCTGCAACGGCAGCGGCATATCGCCGATTTCGTCGAGAAACAGCGTGCCGCCGTTCGCCAGTTCGAACTTGCCGATCCGGCCTTTGCGATCGGCGCCGGTATAGGCGCCGGGCGCGGCGCCGAAGAATTCGACTTCGAGCAGGGTGTCCGGAATCGCCGCGACGTTGACGGTCACGAGCGGCCGGTTCGCGCGCGCCGAGCCGCCGTGGATCGCATGCGCAAGCAGTTCCTTGCCGGTGCCGGTTTCGCCGAGCAGCAGCACCGGCGACTCGAGTTGTGCCGCGCGGCGCGCCTGGCGCTTCACTTCGAGGCTGGCCGCGCTGGTGCCGACAAAGCTGCCGAACGTATAGCGGGCGCGCCGCGCCTGTGCGAGCGACTGGCGCGTGGCGATCAGTTCCTGCTGGAGCCGCGAGTAGTGGGAAAACAGCGGCGTGAGCGCCTTCAGTTCGTCGAACAGCGCAAAGCCGACCGCGCCGACGGTTGCGCCCGCGTCATCCTTCAACGGCAGGCGCGTGACGACGAGCGGTTCGCGATCCGTTTCCATGATGTCGAGCAGGATCGGCTTGCCGGTGTTCACGACCTCGCGCATCAGGCTGTTCGGGATCACCGCTTCGCAGTCGCGGCCGATCGCCTGCTGCGGATCCGGGAATCCAAAGCGCGCCGCATAGCGCTTGTTGATCCAGACGACGCGCGCGTCGGCATCGACGATGAAGGTGCCTTCGCTGAAATTCTCAAAGGTGCGAAACAGTGAATCCATCGCACGTCGCAGTACGTCGCCATAGGCGGCGGGCAGGCCCGCCCAGTCGGTCATCATGCTGTCGCTGTCTCCGGGGTATGGTTTTGATTGGGTTAGTCTCTCTTTATGGACGCAATTATCTCCAAATGGAGACAAGCCACAAGCTTTATCCATCAATGAGTTAGCGGCTTCGGCCTACCTTCGGCCGAATAAAATCCCGATCTGGAGACGTTTGAGTACAATCGGCCGAGTCGTCTTTCGGCGCCGATGCGCGTTGCGGGCTTGCCCGGCGGGCTTCGTGACCGACATCGCCGGTATGGCATGGAACCTGCGTTCCGTGCGCGCCGCGCGCCGTCATCGCATCGTCGGGACCGCGTACATGTAGCGAACAACCAAGCTCTGGAGACTCAATGTCCTTTGTCATCGTCCTCGCCGCGCTGGCGTTTCTGATGTTCGCCGCGTATCGCGGCTACAGCGTCATCCTGTTCGCGCCGATCGCGGCGCTCGCCGCCGTCCTGCTGACCGAACCCGCCGCCGTCGCGCCGGTTTTCACCAGCATCTTCATGGACAAGATGGTCGGCTTCGTCAAACTCTATTTCCCGGTGTTCCTGCTCGGCGCGGTATTCGGCAAGGTCATCGAACTGTCGGGCTTTTCGGAATCGATCGTGGCCGCGGCGATCCGCTATATCGGCCGCTCGCGCGCGAATGCGGTGATCGTTGCCGTGTGCGCGCTGCTCACCTACGGCGGCGTGTCGCTGTTCGTCGTCGTGTTCGCGGTCTACCCGTTCGCGGCCGAACTGTATCGGCAGAGCAATATTCCGAAGCGGCTGATGCCCGGCGCGATCGCGCTCGGCGCCTTCTCATTCACGATGGATTCGCTGCCGGGCACGCCGCAGATCCAGAACATCATTCCGACCACGTTCTTCAAGACGACCTCGTGGGCCGCACCGACACTCGGTGTGATCGGCTCGCTGTTCATCATCGTGGTCGGCCTCACGTATCTGGAATGGCGCCGCCGCGCCGCAATGGCAACCGGCGAGGGCTACGGCACCGATCTCGTCAACGAGCCGGAACGCGTCGAAGCGAAGCAGTTGCCGCATCCGCTGCTGGCGGTTGCGCCGCTCATCGTCGTTGGCGTCGCGAACTTCCTGCTGACGCAATGGATTCCCACCTGGTACGGCCCGACCTACACGATCACGCCGGATATCCTGCCGGGCCTGCATGCGCCGGTCGAAACGACCGTCAAGGCGGTGGTCGCGATCTGGGCGGTGCAAGGCGCACTGCTGCTCGGCATCGTCATGGTGATCGTGACCGCGTTCGGCCGTGTCAGCCAGCGCTTCGCGGTGGGCACCAAGGCGGCGGTGGCGGGCGCGCTGCTGGCGTCGCTGAACACCGCGTCGGAATATGGCTTTGGCGGCGTGATCGCGGCGCTGCCGGGCTTTCTGGTGGTCGGCAATGCGCTGAAAAGCATTCCGAATCCGCTCGTCAACGCCGCCGTGTCGGTCAGCACGCTTGCAGGTATTACCGGTTCGGCGTCGGGCGGCATGAGCATCGCGCTTGCGGCGATGTCGGATCTGTTCATCAAGGCCGCGGAAGCCGCGCATATTCCGCTGGAAGTGCTGCATCGCGTGGTCGCGATGGCAAGCGGCGGCATGGATACGCTGCCGCACAACGGCGCGGTCATCACGTTGCTGGCGGTGACGGGGCTCACGCATCGGCAGTCGTATCGCGACATCTTCGCGGTCACGGTGATCAAGACGATGGCGGTGTTTTTCGTGATCGCCGTGTATTACGCGACGGGCCTGGTATAAGCGTGGCGCGCGCGCCACGCGGTTTCAGCTGACCGCATCCGCGTGAGCCCCGCCTGACGCCATGCGCAGGCGGCCGAAGCGCTTTGTTCTGACAGATCGGCATTACTCCCACCTCGACAACGCGCGATCGAAGCAAGACGATGGAAACCGTCAGCGCCCAACGTTGCAAGGGCAGGCTGACCCGAGTAACAACGGCGTTTAACGGCCCGTCCCGATCCGGACGGGCCATTTTTTGCGTGCGTACGGTGATTGTGGCGATCCAGTCTGGTGAGGAAGTTCGGGAGCCGACCTGCAACGGCACACGCGGATCCACCGGATGACGGCGAACCATGATGGGCCGCAGAAGCCCATGTTTCTTACCTCGCCCGTGCGTCACCGGCGTGACAACCGGAAACGGGGGGCGGCCCGCGAGGGGCACGAAAAATGCATTCGTGGTCGCAGGGAGTCGCGTTAAACTGATCGTCGCGCTGCGGAGCCGGCGATAGCCACCGCACCACGGTGGAGCAAAGCGCGGCGGCATGGAATCAAACGCAGCATGGCATCACGGCGCGGCAGACGGCGCGCCTTGCTGCCCGTACAATGGTTCGATCAACAACGGAAGAAGGACAACCTCGATGCGCATTACCGGGTCCTCCGGGTCAATGGCCCTGCTCACCGAATCCGACGAAGCAACCGGGCGCGAACTGCGCTCGCTGCGGCTCGAATCGTCAGAAGACGGCAAAGCCATCCTGCTGATCGAAGTCGATGAGCGCAAACCGGGCATACACCGCGAAGTGCGCTACGAAATCACGCCGGCCGAGCTGATCGCCGCTATCCGCGCGCACGGCGCCGAGTTGCCCGGCGAGCAGCACAACCATCGTTCCTGACATCCGCAGCGCGTCGGCATAAGTGCCGCACGCGCTGCTCCGTCTCTCCCGTGAGCCAGGCCGCGCATCGAAGCAGATGCCGGGCATTGTTTCGCGCCAGTTTCGCTCGCGCGTCGGTTGACGCTCCTTTTTTCCGCGTACGCCGCCAATTCGGGCGTTTCTACCGCATTTAGCGCGCGCCGCCGCATTCATTGCCGAACGGGCGTTCACCGAACTGGACGTGCCGCGCTCGCGGTTTCCCCGTGCCTGTCGCGCGAATCGCTGAGGGCGGCAACAGTGTTTTCAAGCCGTTTGCACGTCTCGAAAATACGTCCATAATCCTTGCATTCCCTTTGCGATCCTCACCGCGCTGCGCCCGCAAGGGCCGCGGATGTAAAACGATGCTACATGACCTCGTCGAGCAATATGGGCCAGCGCTCGTCTTCGTCAACGTACTGGCCGCCGCCCTCGGCCTGCCGGTGCCGGCGATGCCGTCGCTCGTGCTGTTCGGCGCGATGGCCGCAATGCACCCCGGCTCAGTCGGCACGCAGTTGATGCCGGTGCTCGTGCTGGCAATCTTCGCCACGCTGCTGGGCGACAGCGCGTGGTATCTCGCCGGCCGCATCTACGGCGGCAATACGCTGAAGACGATCTGCCGGTTATCGCTGTCGCGTGACACCTGCGTGAAGAAAACCGAACGCTTTTTCGGCCGCTGGGGCGTGCGCGTGCTGGCCATCGCGAAGTTCGTGCCGGGCCTGTCGATCGTGTCGATTCCGATGGCGGGCGCGATGGGCACGCGCTACCGCACCTTCCTCACCTACGATGGCGTCGGCGCCGCGCTGTGGTCGGGCACCGGGCTCATCATCGGCGCGCTGTTCTCGCGGCAGATCGACATGCTGTTCGCGGTCGCCGGGCGGCTCGGTCGTACGGCCGCGCTCGTCGTCGTCGCGCTGCTGCTGTTGTACGCGGCGTACCGGTGGATCCGGCGCCGTCAGTTGATCGCGAAGCTCGCGTCCGCGCGCATCGAGGTCGACGAACTCGCGAAGCTGTTCACGGCCGGCAAACCGCCGGTCGTGTTCGATATCCGTTCGGACGAAAAGCGCAAGCTCGATCCGTTCGTCATCCCAGGCGCGCAGTTCGCCGACGAACGGCAACTCGGCGACATCGTCTCCACCTATTCGCACGATCAGAAACTCGTCATCTATTGTTCCTGCCCGAACGAGATTTCCGCGGCATGGATGGCGAAGCAGCTGAACGAGGCCGGTTTCTCCGACGTGCTGCCGCTGCGCGGCGGCATGGAAGCGTGGCGCGATTCGGGCAAACCGGTCGACACGCTGCCCGATGCGCCGCCGCCGGAAGTCGCGGTCGACGACGTCGCGCCCAAAGCCGTCTAGCGCCGCGCCGGCGCCTTGATTGGGCGCCCGCCCCATCCGAAGCGCGCAGCGTTGGCCGCCCCAGCGCGCGGCCTCGTCTCCCGTTTAATCTGGCAATGAACATCGAAGGAGCGGTTCAATGCTTTCGACTCCGGAAGTTTCGACTCAAGAGGTAGAAGGGCAGCAAGGCGTGGTTGCCGACGCGCCGTATTCGTCGCTGTCGATGCGTAGACATCAGATGTACCCCGCGCTCACCTGCGCGGAGATCGACCGGATTCGCCGCTTCGGCGAGATCGGCCGCTGGAAGTCCGGCGAACTGATGTTCGAGACCGGCCGCCCCGGCCCCGGCATGTTCGTGCTGCTCGAAGGACACGTGAAGATCTATCAGCGCGACGGTATCGGCCGCGAGATCGTGATCGGCGAACAAGGCGCGGGGCAATTTCTGGCCGAGGTCGGGCAACTGTCGGGCAAGCCGGCGCTCGTGAACGGGCTTGCACTCAGTTTGGTCGAGGCGCTGCTGATTCCGCCCGAGCGTCTGCGCGCGCTGCTCGTCGCCGAAGCGGAACTGGGCGAGCGCATCATGCGCGCGCTGATCCTGCGGCGCGTGGCGTTGATCGAAAAAGGCTCCGGCGGCCCGATCCTGGTCGGCAGCAGCAACGACGCGCGGCTCGTGATGCTGCAAGGCTTCCTGTCGCGCAACGGCCATCCGCATTCGGTGATCGACGAGCGCGACGAAGACGCGCTGCGATTGATCGAACAGTTCGCCGCGCAACGCGAAGATCTGCCGCTCGTGATCTGCCCGGACGGCTCGGTGCTGCGTCATCCGAGCATGCCGGAACTGGCGACCTGTCTCGGCCTGCTGCCCGATCTCGACGACAGCTACGTGTACGACGTCGCGATCGTCGGCGCGGGACCGGCGGGTCTTGCCACTGCCGTGTACGCGGCCTCCGAGGGGCTCTCGGTGATCGTGCTCGACAGCCGTGCGCCGGGCGGCCAGGCCGGCGCGAGTTCGCGGATCGAAAACTACCTTGGCTTTCCGACCGGCATCTCCGGCCAGGCACTGGCCGGCCGCGCGTTCGTGCAGGCACAGAAGTTCGGCGCGCGCGTCGCGATTCCGGTCAACGTGGACGCGCTGCACTGCGGACAAACACCATATCGGCTCCAAACCAAATGCGGCGGCCATATCAGCGCGCGCACGATCGTCATCGCGAGCGGCGCCGTATACCGGCGGCCCGCGCTCGAAGGGCTCGACCGCTTCGACGGACGCGGCGTCTACTACTGGGCGTCACCCGTCGAGGCGAAGCTGTGCAAGCGCCAGGAAATCGTTCTGGTGGGCGGCGGCAATTCGGCTGGTCAGGCGATCGTCTATCTGGCGACGCATGCGGCCAAGGTCCACGTGCTGATCCGTCGCAGCGGTTTCGAAGCGACGATGTCGCGCTATCTGATCGACCGCATCCGCTCGCTGCCAAATGTGTTCGTGCATCCGAATTCGGAAATCGGCCGGCTCGATGCCGATGAGCACGGGCTCGCGTCGGTCGCGCTGAAAAAGCCGCTGCCCGATGGCGTCGATCACTTCGACACGCGGCATCTGTTCCTCTTCACTGGCGCCGATCCGAACACCGACTGGCTGCGCACCTGCGGCGTGGAACTCGATCCGAAAGGCTTCGTGCTGACCGGCGTCGGCGCGAATGGCTCGGCCACGGCCTGCGATCTCGCGACCACCGTCGAAGGCGTCTATGCGATCGGCGATGCGCGCGCGGGCTCGACCAAGCGCGTGGCCGCGGCGGTCGGCGAAGGCGCGGCGGTCGTCGCGCAGATTCACCAGTTGCTGGCGGCATCGGCCGGGGAAGCCGTGGCCCTGGGCGCATGAGCAAAAAGCGAGCATGAAAAAACCCCAAAAGTTGGCGTGCAACTTTTGGGGTTTCGCTTTATTCGCAATGCGCGCTTTTCAACATCGACACCGACCCTGCCCGCACTGCTAAAGCGTGGAAACGCGCACGTGCTAGCGGTCCAGTTTCGCGCGCAACTCGCGCGCCGCCTCCAGCAATCCTTCGTAACCCGAACGCGCATGCTCCGGCAGATCCGGATCGCCAACCAATGCGCCAAGCGTTTCGATCAAGCTATACACAATGCCTTTGGCAGCGCCCGTTGCAATGCTGCCCGACGACACCTGCTGATTGACGTGACTGAGCGCGGCATCCAGGTGTTCCATGTCGGGACGATCGTCAGAGGGCGGCTTGGGAGAATCGTCTTGCGTCATGATGAAACATCGCTCCTGTAAGTGCATCGGTAAAACAAACCTGTCACGTTGTTATATACCGATCGTGCGTTGCCGTCTATTCGTGTTCGGCGCGGGTGCGATCCACATCAAGGCGTCCAGCGATACATCAAAATCTTTGCGCGCGCATCGTCTTCGAGCAGCACCACGTACTCGCCGTTATCGCGCTGCACCGCGCTGATGCCGAGATACACGTCGACCCAGCCGCTCGTGTTGCCGACGCTCGCGCCCGGCGTCATATAGCCGACCGCCGCGCCGCTGCGCGCGTCGTACACATCGACTCTCGCGGTGTACAGCTCCGCGATGAAAATGTAATTGCCCGCCACCGCGACGCCGACCGTGGTTGTCTGCGGATTGCTCTGCGTGTTCCATGGCAGCGAAATCGCATACGCCTGCGTGGGCGTGCCGGAACTCCAGTTGTCGTAGCGCGCGAGCACGGGACCCGCTTCTTTCCAGTGCGTCGGGTCCCACGGAATTGCGCTGGTGAAACCGGACAGGTACATCGTATCGGTCGACGCGAAATAGACGAGCCGCGCGAGTCGCGTGAACGGTGCGGGCATCGCGAACATCTTCGCGCTTGCGTAGGTATAGATCGGATTGCCCGCCGTATCGAAGCCCTGCAACGGCATCTCGCGGATACCGCTCAACGGCGTGGCGAGCCACACGTTGCCCGGTTCGTCGACCCACCAGAAGCCGTTGCCGACCGTGCTGCCGGTCGAAGGATTGCCGGTGATCTCGCTCGCATCGACGACGCCATTGCCATTGCCATCGCGCCACAGCCATTCGCCGAAGCTGGGCTGCCCGGCCGGCCATGTCCCCGGCAGCGGATTCTGCGCAAACAGACCCGAAGGAATCGCGATCTCGCCATGCGCGGCATCGAAGCGATAGACGTTCAGGTAGTGCGCGCCAGGATCGAGCGTATAGAGAAAAAGCTGGCCGCCGAACCGGCGCACCATCGGCTCGCCACGCACGCCGCGCGGCTGGTGAAACGTGGGATCGTCGGGATAATCGAAGCGGTCGAGCGTGAAGCCCGCATACGTCCATTCGTGGCCGACCGGCTGGCTGTAGTCGAGCGTGAAGCGCTTCGAGCCGGTGTAGACCGACGCGGGCGTGGCCGGATCGAAGGCGGCGCTATCGACGAACGTCAGCCCGTACAGCCGCCAGTTCAACACGCGCGAGCCATACACGTAGCTCTCCAGCACCGCGCCCTGGCCGACCGATGCCGAGCCCGGCGCGCGCGGTCCCTCGCCGTTTTGCGCGACGTACAGGTTGCCGGCCGGATCGACGCCGATGCCGGTGATGCCGTTGAAGCGCACGTCGCCCGGTACGCCGCGCACCGCGTGGAATATGCCGTTGCGCGTACCGATCGCGGTGCCCGCCTGCCGCTGCCCGTCCGCGCCCTTGTTGAAGACCAGAATCTGCTGCGACGGGCCGTTGTCGGCGACGAGCAGTTGCCCCGCGGGCGTCACCGTCAGGTCGGCGGGCACCGTGCCCGCCGGCAGCGGCAACGGGCCGCCAAGCGCGCTGCCATCGGCGGCATAGTGCAGGATGCTCAGGTTGCCCGACAGCACGCCGGTGATGATCCACAGCGTCGCATCGGTATCGATCGCGATGCGTCCCGGCGAATTCACGCTCCACGAGCGCAGCGGCTGCATCGACTGCGCGTCGTACACGACGATGCGATTGCCATAGGTGTCGGCCACATAGAGTTCGCTATCCGTTGCAGCGAGACCGCGAATGCTCGCGTCGATGCCGGTCGTCACCGTTTCGACCGGCACGAAGCTGTTCTTCGTCGCGTTCGCGCTATTGGCGATGCCGCCGCTGAACGGCGCACCGACCGCCAGATTCGCGAGCGTGCGGCGAGTGATGCCGTACCAGGTCAGATTGGCCGGCGGATAATCCGCGCCGACCAGCGCATTGCTCTCGTTGCCGATCGACATCGCCGCATACAGGTACGTGTGATTCACCGCGACGGCATCGCCACCGGCCGCGCCCCAGCCGTGCGTCGAGCCGGCCACCGCGAGTTTGTCGCCGGCGCGATAGGCGGCGATTTCGCTACCGCTTTCGTCCCATGGCGCATTGGTATAAACGGTACCGTCGGCGCCGACGCTAATGGCCTGGATATCCTGCTGCATCCATTTGCCGTCGCCAAAACCGAAGCTATTGCCGATCCACGACGTCGTGTAATTGAGTTGCGATTGCGCGTAGGTATTCGGCGAAATCAGGCCGTGGATTAAAACCACGGCAATGCCAAGGCGGGAGATGAGCTTCACGGCGGTATTTCCTTGCGAGGCGCGAAGCACGCGTGGCCGGCTTGAGCCGCGTACATTCGCCTGGGCACGCACGTGAATTGATGCGAATTCGCGCGCCCGTACATCAGTCGTAGCGCTTTATCCTCGCACAGAAAGTCCTGAATTAAATGCTAAAAAAATCTTATTTAACAGGGACCCATTCAAATAATTCTTATCGCATAAGATCAGCGATATTCGATATCGCCACGCAATTGGAGCCGGTAAAAACCGACTCCTGAAAAGTCTCACCTGATTACGGATTCAGTCGCTTTTTCTGCTCCCGGAAATACTCACCTCAGCGCGTTTCGGACAGCAGGCACGCCCGACATCGTGAAGCCGCTCGTCACGAGCTTGTTACGATCGCGTCGCCGTGCGCCGCAAGAAGATCCGCCGCGTCAGATCGAAGGCGACCAGATTGCCGGCCACCACCAGCAGCAGGCCGACTACGGCAAGCGCGGACCAGCGATAGCCCTCGAAGATCGTCGATGCCGCCAGCGCGACGATCGGGAACAGCACCGTGCAGTAAGCGGCCCGCTCCGGACCCATGCGCCCGACCAGCATCAGGTACGCGGTAAAGCCGATCACCGAGCCGAACACCGCGAGATACGCGAGCGCGCCGAGATAGCGCGCAGTGAACTCAACCGTGAACGAATAGCCGGCGATCACGCTGCCGAGCGTGAGGACGCCCGCGCCGATCAGCATCGCCCAGCTATTGGTCGCGAACGGATGCAAGCCCATCGACTGCATCCGGCTCGACAGCAGATTGCCGGCCGAAAAACACATCGTGCCGAGAAACGCGATGCCGAGGCCGAGCCACGCGGTGTGATCGCCGAGATGGCCGGCCATCTGCTGAACGAACAGACAGACGATGCCGACGAGCCCGAGCAACGCGCCCGCAATCGCGCTCGGTTGCAGCGGCCGGCCCATGAACAGCCGGCCGTTGATCGAGTTCAGCAGCGGCGCGGTGGAAAACACCACGGCGACGAGGCCGCTCGGCACGATCTGTTCGGCGTAGTAGAAGCACAGAAAATTGAGGCAGAACAGCGTGAGGCCCTGAGCGGCGAGAAAGCGCCACGCTGCGCGCGGCGGCCACATCGGGCGGCGCATGATGCGCAGCAGCGCGAACAGCAGCAACGCGGCGATCCAGAAACGCCACGCAATCGAAACCGGCGGCGGCACCGCGCCGAGTTGCCATTTGATCGCGATCCACGTGGTGCCCCAGATCAGCACAGTGGACGCATAAAGCAGAAGATTCATGGTCGAGCCCTGAAACCGTGACCGCCGCGGTCACACATCACAACGGCGGGCAGCAATGATGAAAAGCCCACTATGCGACCGCGCGGTCGCGCGCGATTGTCCAGGCTTGCGCACTTTTTCGCGCCGGCGCGACGTGACGCGAGGCCCGCCGTATACTGGCCGCTCAACTATTCCATCGGAAACGTCCGCTCGCCGCCGTGAACGCCAGTCCGTCCATCCCCGTGATATCCGCTGCCGAGGCTCCATTTGGCCTGCAGTCGGTGTGTCACACGCTCGCTAGCGCCAATGCGAATCTGGACCGCTTCGCATGGCTCGGCGACGGGCTCGCGATCGCCGTGTGGACGCGCGACACGACGGAAGCCGAGACCGTCTACGAGCGGCCCGGCCATCACACGCTGTCGTGCTATCTCGATGGCGGCTATCGCACCGAGCGTCAGAAAATGCCGGGCCACTACGGCGCGCCGTCGCGGCTGTGCGCGTTGCCCGGCGATCACGAATCGCGCTGGTGGGTGCGCGGTCATATGCACTTCATGCATCTGTATTTCCTGCCCGAACACTTCACGCGTCGCGCGGTGCAGGAACTCGATCGCGAGCCGCGCGAACTGACGCTCGCCGATCGCACCTATTTCGAGGATCCGCGCATCGCGAGTCTGTGCCAGTCGCTCGTCAACGAAGACTGGCAGAGCCCCGACGGCGTGCTGCGCACCAACGAGACCGCGCACGAAGCGCTGAGCCTGCTGTTGCGCGGGCAAGGCGTGCGGCGCCCGAACGTGTCGCTCAGGGGCGGCTTATCCGCCGCGACGCGCCGCCGCTTGCGCGACTATATCGACAGCCATCTCGCCCAACCGCTGACGCTCGGCGAACTGTCCGGCGTCGCGGCGCTGTCGGAGTTTCATCTTGCGCGGATGTTTCGCGAGTCGTTCGGCTTGCCACCCGCCGCGTGGATCGCGAGGCAGCGGATCGATCGCGCGCGGATGCTGCTGCGCACGACCACGTTGCCGCTCGCGCGCATCGCCGAGCAATGCGGCTATGCGAACGCCAGCCACTTCAGCCATCGCTTTCGCGAAGCCATGGGCGTAACGCCGGGTGCGTATCGGCAGGTTGTTGGCATCTGAGCCGCGCGGTTGTGTTTTTGTTCGCGTCGGCGGCTCGGTTATCGGCCCGTCATTGCAGCGCCATCGCCAGCACGCGAGCCACGTGGATCGCCTCGACGCCTGCGCCATCGTGAATCTGATGCCGGCAACTGGTGCCGTCGGCGACCATCACCGTATCGGCGTCGATCTTGCGCACCGCGGGTAGCAGCGACAGCTCCGCCATCGCCCGCGACGTCTCGTAGTGCTCGGCTTCGTAGCCGAAGCTGCCGGCCATCCCGCAGCACGACGATTCCACCGTCGATACCTGCAGTTGCGGAATCCACTTGAGCACGGTCTGCACCGGCGTGAATGCGTCGAACGCCTTCTGATGACAGTGGCCATGTACCAGCGCCTGCTGCATCGGCAGCGGCTTCAGCGCAAGCTGCAAGCGTCCAGCCTGTTCCTCGCGCACCAGGAATTCCTCGAACAAAAACGCGTGCTGCGACAGCCGCCGCGCTTCGTCGCCGAAACCATATTGCAGGAACTCGTCGCGCAACGACAGCAGACAGGACGGCTCGAGTCCCACCACCGGCACGCCGCGTTCGACGAACGGTTTGAACAGATCGAGCATGCGCCGCGCTTCCTGCTTCGCTTCATCGACGAGACCGGCGGCGAGAAACGTGCGCCCGCAACAGACCGGCCGCTCGTGCTTGCGCGCGTTGAAGTGCACGGTGTAGCCGGCCGCTTCGAGCACCTGTTGCGCGGCGCGCGCGTTGTCGGGTTCGAGGTGGTTGTTGAAGGTATCGACGAAAAGCAGCACTTCTTTCAGCGTGGTTTGCGTAGTTTGCGTGGTTTGATCCGTAGACGTGGGCCTGGCTACGGATACCGCATCAGCGAGGAACGACTTCTTGAAGCGCGGCAAGCTCCGTTGCGCGGCAAACCCCACCGAGCGCTTGAACCACGCTGACAACACAGGCACGTTGTCCACTAGCGCCATCAATGCCGGCACACGGCTCGCCGCACCCGCGTAGCGCGGCATGAACGCAACGAGCCTGTCGCGCAGACTCAAGCCATGCCGTTTGACACGCGCCGCCCGCGCCTCGATCTTGAACTTCGCCATATCGACGCCGGTCGGGCAATCGCGCTTGCAGCCCTTGCACGATACGCACAGGTCGAGCGTCTCCTTCACGTCGTCGCTCGCGAGGCCGGCTTCGCCGAGTTGCCCCGAAATCGCGAGCCGCAACGTATTCGCACGCCCGCGCGTCAGATGCTGTTCGTCCTTCGTCACGCGATAGCTCGGGCACATCGTGCCCGCGTCGAACTTGCGGCAGTGACCGTTGTTGTTGCACATCTCGACCGCTCTCGCGAGACCGCCACTCAGATCGCCGCCGCTGCCGGGCGCGCTTTCTTCGCCGCTCAGCGGATCGCGTGCGACATTCCACGCGGACCAGTCGAGCACCGTGTCGATCCGCTGCTCGCGATAGCCCGGCGCGAAGCGGAAATTGCGTGCGTCGTCCATCTTCGGCGGACGCACGATCTTGTCGGGATTGAAGCGGTTGTCCGGATCGAACAGCGTCTTGATTTCGCTGAACGCTTCGTTAAGGCGGGGTCCGTATTGCCACGCGACCCATTCGCCGCGGCACAAACCGTCGCCATGTTCGCCCGAATACGCGCCCTTGTATTCACGCACGAGCGCGGCCGCTTCCTCGGCGATCGCGCGCATCTTCGTCGCGCCATCGCGGCGCATGTCGAGAATCGGCCGCACGTGCAATGTGCCGACGCTCGCGTGCGCGTACCACGTGCCCTCGGTGCCGTGTCGATGAAACACGTCGGTCAGGCGGCTCGTGTAGTCGGCCAGATGTTCGAGCGGCACCGCACAATCCTCGATGAACGACACCGGCTTGCCGTCGCCCTTCATGCTCATCATGATGTTGAGCCCGGCCTTGCGTACTTCCCACAGCGCTTTCTGCGCGTTCGCGTCGGGCATCTCGACGACCGCATCGGGCAATCCGAGTTCGCCCATCAATTCGGTCAGTTGCTTGAGCGACGCGAGCTGCGCATCACGATCCTCGCCCGCGAACTCGACGAGCAGAATCGCCTGCGGTTCGCCGACCAGCGCCTTCCCGATCACCGGACGAAACGCGGGATTGCTCAACGCGAGATCGATCATCGTGCGATCGACCAGTTCGACCGCGACCGGCTTCAGCTTGACGATGTGCTGCGTGAGTTCCATCGACTGCCGGAAGGTCGGAAAGTTGACCACGCCGAGCGCCTTGTGCGCGGGCAGAGGCGCGAGCTTCAGCGTGACCTGGCGGCTGAACGCAAGCGTGCCCTCGGAGCCGACCAGCAGATGCGCGAGGTTCGCGCTGCCGTCGTCGGTATAGGCGCGCGGATTCTGGCAGTCGAACAGATCGATGTTGTAGCCCGCGACTCGACGCAGCACCTTCGGCACGCGTGCGACGATTTCATCGCGTTCACGCTGTGCAATGCGCGTGACGCCCGCGATGATCTGCTGCAAACGCTCGCCCTGACCTTGCAGCGGCTCGCGCAACGAGCCGAAATGCGCCTCGCTGCCGTCGGCGAGAAGCGCATCGATCGCGTCGACGTTGTGCACCATGTTGCCGTATTCGATCGAGCGCGAGCCGCACGAATTGTTGCCGGCCATCCCGCCGATCGTGCACTGCGCGGACGTCGATACGTCCACCGGAAACCACAGCCCATGCGGTTTCAACCACGCGTTCAGATGATCGAGCACGACGCCGGGCTCGACTGTGACCGTGCGCGCGTCGGCATCGAACGCAACGATGTTGTTGAGCCACTTGCTCGTATCGATCACGAGCGCTTCGCCGACCGTCTGCCCGCACTGACTCGTGCCGGCGCCACGCGCGAGCAGCGGCACCTTCTCGCTGCGCGCGATGTCGAGCGCGATACGCAGATCGTCCTGATCGCGCGGCACCACCACACCGACCGGCATGATCTGGTAGATCGACGCATCGGTTGCATAGCGGCCGCGACTTGCGATATCGAACAGCACATCGCCGCGCAACGCTTTGCGCAGATGCTGCGCGAGCGGACTCATCGCGCGCGCGGCCGACGGCACCAGGTGGATCGGCTTGACGAGCAAGCCCGAGGTCGGGTTCGTCATCGCGTTAGCCTTTCTATACGCCCATGCTCGTCGATACCTGCGGCTTGTCCGTCGCGACGAGTTCGAAGCGGCTTTCCGGCTGCATGCGGAACGCAAGCACCACGCCAATGCCCATCAACAGCATACTGCCGACGAACGGCAGATCCCAGTTGCCGAAGTAGTCGATCAGAAAGCCGCCTACCACCGGCGAGATGATCGCGGCCAGCGCCGAGCCAGTGTTCATCATGCCGCTCGCGGTGCCGGAAAATTCCGGCGCGATGTCCATCGGGATCGCCCACATCGGACCGATCGTCATTTCAGCGAAGAAGAAACCGGACGCGAGACACGCAATCGATAAGCCGAGGTCGTGCGTGAACATCAACGGAATCAGCGACAGCAGGCAGAACAGCATGCAGACCGACACCATCCAGCTGCGTGCGCGCTTCAGGCTGCCGGTGCGCTTGAAGATCGCATCGGTCACGATGCCGCCGAGCGTGTCGCCGATCACGCCGGCGAAGAACACGACCGATGCGAAGATCGCCGACTTCTGCAGTTGCAGATGATGGTTGCGCAGGAAGTACAGCGGAATCCAGCTCAGAAACAGCCACAGCGTCCAGCCGTAGCAGAAGTAGACGATCGTGACCGGCGCCATGCGGCGAAACAGCTTGCCCCATGGCAGGCCGCTGAGTTTCGGCTTCGACGCGGGCAGCACCGCGAGTTCTTCGGACGTGATGCGCGGATGGTCCTTCGGATGCTCGGTGAACGTGAACGCCCACACGACGACCCACAACAGACTCAGCGCGCCGCAGATATAGAACGATTCGCGCCAGCCCCACGTCGCCATCACGAGCACGATCAGCGCCGGTGCAACCGCATTGCCGATTCTCGATGCCGCGTGCGTGATGCCTTGCGCGAAGCCGCGCTTGTCCTTGGCGACCCAGCGCGACATCGCGGAGGTCGCGGCGGGGAACGTTGCACCCTCACCGAAACCGAGCACGAGGCGCGCGGCCAGCAACGAAGCGAGACCGCCGGCGAGACCCGTGAACACGGTGGCCAGCCCCCAGATCGCGCCGCACACCAGCAGCGTCCGTTTCGCGCCGAAACGGTCGCTGACCCAGCCACCGATCACCTGAAACAACAGATACGGATACGCGAAGGCCGAAAACACGAGGCCGACCTGCGTATGCGTGAGATTGAATTCCTTGCCGAAACCCGCGGCCGCAGTGCTGACGTTCACGCGGTCGAGGTAGGTGATGAAGTACATCACGCATAGCATCACTAGAACGATACGGGACGCACTGGTCAAACGAAACCGCTTCATCGTCGCTCTCCGTGGCATGTGTCGACGGCGCGCCTGAAGTGACGCACCAGATCGTCGCCCGTTGGCGGCAAGGGCCGCCGTGGACGCACTGCTTGTTGTTCAGACCGCGTTCTGCGCGCTGTTTGCCGAGGGCAGCGCTCCCTGTTTATTACCGTTGTGCCGTTGCCGATTTCAGTGCATGGTGCGGGCCGCGGCTTGCGCGACACTCAGGCTGCCGCCTTCAACCCCGATGTTTTCAGCGGCTCGCTCAAGCACGCCATCGCGGCCGGCATGCCGCTTTCCTTCAGCGGTACGCCCGCGAGCCGCAATCCCATTTCGCAGCCGGCGAGCGTCGCGAGCAAAGTCAGGTCGTTGCAATCGCCGAGATGGCCGATGCGGAACATGCGGCCCTTCACCTTGCCGAGGCCGGTGCCGAGCGACATGTCGAAGCGTTCGTAGATCAGCTTGCGCACCGCGTCGGCATCCGCCCCATCGGGCGTCATCACGCCGGTCAGCACCGGGCTGTAAACCGCCGGATCCGCGCACTGGATCTCGAGCCCCCATGCGCGCACCGCGCGGCGGGTTGCGTCGGCGAGCCGTTGATGACGCGCGAACACGTTGTCGAGCCCTTCGCCGAGAATCATGTCGATCGCTTCGCTGAGGCCATACAGCAGGTTCGTGTTCGGCGTGTACGGCCAGTAGCCGGTCTTGTTCATCTCGACGATTTCGGGCCAGTCCCAGAAGCTGCGCGGCAATTTCGCATGCTGGTTGGCGGCCATCGCTTTCGGCGAGATCGCATTGAAGCTGATGCCCGGCGGCAGCATCAGACCTTTCTGCGAGCCCGATACGGTCACGTCGACGCCCCATTCGTCGTGACGGTAGTCCGCGCACGCAAGCCCCGAAATCGTGTCGACGAGCAGCAGCGCCGGATGACCGGCGGCGTCGATCGCGCGGCGCACTGCGGCGATATCCGACGTGACGCCGGTGGAGGTTTCGTTGTGCACGACGCAGACCGCCTTGATCGCGTGTTGCGCATCGGCCCGCAAACGCTCTTCGATCATTTGCGGCTGCACGCCGTGCCGCCAGCCTTCAACACCGGGCAAGCCGATAAATTCGGGTTTGAGCCCAAGCTTGTCGGCCATCTTTTTCCACAGCGTCGCGAAGTGGCCGGTTTCGAACATCAGCACGGCGTCGCCCGGGCTCAGCGTGTTCGTCAGCGCGGCTTCCCACGCGCCAGTGCCGGACGCCGGATAGATCACCACCGGCTGCTGCGTCTTGAAGATCTTCTTGATGCCGTCGAGCACCTTGAGGCCCAGTTCGCCGAACTCGGGGCCGCGGTGGTCGATGGTCGGATAGCTCATCGCCCGGAGGATGCGATCGGGCACCGGACTCGGCCCCGGAATCTGCAGGAAGTGACGGCCAGCGGGATGGAAATCTAGCTTGAGCATCGGGCTCCTCCAATTGAATTTTGCATTCAAAAAACTATATCAAAGGAACTTCGCTGCTCCCAAGGTGAAATTGGACTATCGGGCACCGGTGTTTACCCGTGTTTATTGGCTTGTTACCGAATCGGCATCGTTCCGATAAAATCCCACATCATGGTGAAGCCGAGGGCTTTTGTATGCAAAATCCGGATTTCAACGCCGGGATGACTGCCGCGCCGCTGATGCCGAAGGTCGAGCGTCAGCGCCTGCACGACACGGTGGTGGAGCACATCCGCCGCTTTATCGTCGAAGGGGTGCTGGAGCCTGGCAAGAAACTCAACGAGCGCGAGTTGTGCGAAACGCTCGGCATTTCGCGTACGCCGTTGCGCGAGGCGCTGAAGGTACTGGCCGCCGAAGGCTTGATCGAGATCTGGCCGAATCGCGGCGCGTCGGTATCGAAGATGTCGGAAGCGGAAATGCGCGAGACCTTCGAACTGATGAGCGGGCTCGAAGCGTTTTCCGGCGAACTCGCGGCCGAACGGATCACCGCCGCCGAACTCGCCGATATCAAGGCGCTCCATTACGCGATGCTCGCGTGCCGCGCGCAAAACGATCTGCCTGGTTACTACAGCCGCAACCAGGCGATCCACGACAAGATCAATGAAGCCGCGAGAAATTCAGCGCTGCGGCAGACGTATATATCGGTGAACCGGCGCTTGCAAGCACTGCGGTTTCGTTCGAACTATCAGACGCCGAAGTGGGACCGCGCGATTCACGATCACGATGAAATGCTGAAGGCGCTCGAAGCGCGCGATGGCAAGAGGCTCAGCGTGATTCTCAGGCAGCATCTACTGGATAAGCGGGATGCGGTATTGCAGGTGCAATCGCAGGAACAGGTAGCGGTGGGAACGGAGGGTTCGGAGTTGAAGGCTTGAGATTCGGCGCGGCGTATCCAACACACCGCTGAAGTTGAAGGCCTACCCGAAAAACTTGTCCACCTAAATTGTTCGCAAGGCTGTGGACAACATTCTTATAGCCAAACTAAGTACTTGATGCGCAGGCTTTAATGTCGCGCGGCGCAAGCGTAGGCAGCCTGCGTGGAGACGACCAAAGGTAGGGCTAACCACGACGCCGCACGTGGCGCGGCGCATCCGGCATCCAGTTGTCCACATAATCTGGGAACAAGCTTGTGGACAACCTGCGCATAGGCCCGCCAAGTGATTGATGCGGCGGGCCTATCTTTCGCGGGTGCAGTAGCGGGCAGCGCTGCGGCACAGGGCGCTCCCACCTCTGCCACCACCGCCGGAAACGCACCCGCCACTCACGCCGTCGTTGCTACGCTACGCGGTTTCTTTGTTGCGCAGCGTCTCCGGGAAACCGAACAGCACGATCAGCGCGCACACCACACTCATCGCGCCGATCACATATAACGCCGGTGTCGTGCTGCCGGTCACATCCATCACGCGGCCCACCATGATCGGGCTCACGATGCCGCCAAGCTGCCCGAGCGTATTGATCACCGCGATGCCGCCCGCGGCGCCGGCACCCGACAGCAGCTTCGGCGGCAGTGCCCAGAACGCCGGGATCGATGCCACCACACCCGCGCCCATCACGGCCAGCGCAACGACCAGCATCGTGGTCTGCTTGTCGAAGAAGCCCGCGGCGAAGAAGCCGATAGCCGACATCAGCAGCAGGCCGAACACGTACTTGCGACGCTCGCCGCTCGCATCCGACAGACGCCCGACGACCACCATGCAGATCGCGCCGCACACATAAGGCACCGCCGTCAACAAGCCGACCACCGTCGGGTTCTTGGTGCCGGCGACGTGAATCAGATGCGGTGCCCAGAAGTTCAAGCCATACGACGCGACCTGAATCAGGAAGTACACGAGACACAGCGTCAGAAAGCCCGGCGTCTTCAGCGCGCCCGTCAGCGAATGACCGCTGGCCGGTTGACGGCTCTGCTGTGCGATCTGCGACGCGAGCACCGTCTTTTCCGTCGCCGACAGCCAGCCCGCGTCTTCGATACGATCCTTCAGCAGCTTCAGCACCAGCAAGCCGAGCACGATGCAAGGCAGGCCGCCGAGCAGGAACAGCCAGTGCCAGCCCGGCATGCCGAGCGCGCCGTCCAGATGGCCGATCACGAGTCCGGCGAGCGGTGCGCCGACCAGCCCCGAAAACGCCGACGCGAGGAACAGCATCGACGTGATACGTCCGCGGTAAGCGGTCGGAAACCACAGCGTCAGGTAGTACAGCACGCCGGGCGCGAAGCCCGCTTCCATCGCGCCGATCAGGAAACGCAGCCCGTAGAACTGCCATTCGTTGGTGACGAACACCATCGCCGCGGTTGCAAGGCCCCATGAAATCATGATCCGCGCGATCCAGCGACGCGAGCCGACCTTGTACAGCAGCATGTTGCTCGGCACCTCGAACAGCACATAGCCGATCACGAACAGACTCGCGCCGAGGCCGTACGCGGTATCGGACAGGCCGAGACTGCTCTGTAACTGGAACTTCGCGAAGCTGATGTTGATGCGGTCGAAGAACGCGAACAGATAGCAGATCATGATGAGCGGCATTAGCCGCCACGCGACTTTACGGATGATGGCCGCGATACCGTCCGTGTCTTGCTCGCGGCTGCCCGCCACTACGCCCAGGTCACTCATGCTTGTCTCCAATGCCGGATTCGGCGGGGCCGTCCGGTCGCTTGATCGGTTGTTGGTGAATTGCTTGTTCAGTCTGGCTAATCAGATTTGCCGGACGTATTCAGGTACGGGATGCAGGTCGCGGTTGCGGCCTGCTTTTGCGAGTTGCCCCGGCACATCGTGGCCGAGCAATGCCGGCAAACCGCGCGACAGCACGAGCAGCTTTTCGAGGTCGATGCCGGTGGGGATGCCCATTTCGTCGCACATGTTGACGAGGTCTTCGGTGCAGATGTTGCCGGACGCACCCGGTGCGAACGGGCAGCCGCCGAGACCGCCGAGCGCCGCGTCGAAGCGGCGCGCGCCGACTTCATAGGCCGCCAGCACGTTGGCGAGGCCGAGGCCGCGCGTGTTGTGAAAGTGCAGCGTCAGCGCGGTAGCCGGCACCCGTTCGAGCACGCGCGCGACGAGCCGCGCAACCTGGCGCGGATTCGCCATGCCGGTCGTGTCGGCGAGCGTAATGCCTTCGACGCCCATCTCGCGGTACGTATCGACGATGCTGAGCACGCGGTCTTCATCGATGCGGCCTTCGAACGGGCAGCCGAACGCGGTCGCGACCGTCGCATTGAGCAGCACGAGCGAGCCCTGCACGTGACGCACGATGTCGCCGAACGCGGCGAGCGACGACTCGCAGCTCATGCGCATGTTCGCGCGGTTGTGCGTCTGGCTCGCGGACATCACGAGGTTCAGTTCATTGGCGCCGGCCGACAGCGCGCGCTCGGCGCCCTTCAGATTCGGGATCAGCGCAACGTAGATCACGCCGGGATGGCGCTCGATCTGCTGGAACACGGCCTCGCCGTCGCGCAATGCCGGAATCGCTTTCGGCGACACGAACGAGCCGCCTTCGATGCGCGTGAATCCGCACGTGGACAGCCCGTTGATCAGCGCGATCTTGTCCGGCGTATCGACCCAGGTCGGCTCGATCTGCAGGCCGTCGCGCGGCGCGACTTCCTGCACGATCAGTTTGTCGAACGACGTGCTATCGGCGGAGAAGTAAGTAGTCGCGCTCATTGCACGGCTCCTTCCTGACGCAGCCGCTCGATGTCGTCGTCGGCAAAGCCGAGTTCGCCGAGCACGCTGCCGGTGTGTTCGCCAAGCGCCGGTCCTTGCCAGCGCACTTCGCCCGGCGTGTCCGACAGCTTTGGCACGATGCCCGGCATCTTCACCTGCGCGCCGCCCGGCAATTGCGCCTGCAACAACATGTCGCGCGCCTGGTAGTGCGGATCGGCGACGATGTCGGCCACCGAATAGATGCGTCCCGACGGCACTTCGGCGCGTTCGAGCGCGGCCAGCACATCTTCGGTCGAGTGATGCGAGGTCCACGCGGTAATCGCCTGATCGAGCATCGCGACCTGCTTCACGCGGCCGTCGTTATAGGCGAGCGCGGGATCGTCGGCGAGATCGGGGCGGCCGATCAGATTCATCAGGCGCTTGAAGATCGGATCGCTATTGCCCGCGATCACGACGTAGCTGCCGTCCTCGGTGCGGTACGTGTTCGACGGCGCGATGCCCGGCAGCGCGCCGCCGCTGCGCTCGCGCACATGGCCGAGCAGGTCGTATTCGGGCACCAGGCTTTCCATCAGATTGAACACGCTTTCGACCAGCGATACGTCGACCACCTGGCCTTCGCCCTGCCCGGTCTTCACGCGCAGCAGCGACATCAACGCGCCGATCACGCCGTGCAGCGATGCGAGCGAATCGCCGAGGCTCACACCGACACGCGCGGGCGCGCCGTCCACTTCACCGGTCGTATAGCGGATGCCGCCCATCGCCTCGCCGATCGCGCCGAAGCCCGGCCGGTCGCGATACGGGCCGGACTGGCCGTAACCGGAGATGCGCACCATCGTCAGTTTGGGGTTGATCGCGTGCAGCACGTCCCAGCCGAGACCGAGCTTTTCGAGCGCGCCGGGGCGCAGATTTTCGATCACGACATCGGCATCGGCGGCGAGCCGTTTGACGATCTCGACGCCTTCCTCGGACTTCAGATTGACGCAGACAGACTTCTTGTTGCGCGACTGCAGATACCACCACAGCGAGGTGCCTTCATGCAGCTTGCGCCATTTGCGAAGGGGGTCGCCGGTACCAGGGGCTTCGATCTTGACGACGTCGGCGCCGAATTCGGCCATGAGGCGCGCGGCGAACGGCGCGGCGATGAGGGTTCCGATCTCGACGACGCGGATGCCCTGGAGAGGTCCAGCCATGTTGCTGTCTCCGATGTGGTTTCGTGTTGGAGCACAGCTTAGGAGTGGCGCGGCGGCGACGTCCAACCGCAATTCGCCAACGACCGTTCGCGGATGACGAACGGTCGGCGGTTACGGGCGTGGGGCGGGCTTGCTGAACGGATGGAGCGGCATGCCGCGGAACACGGATGCGCTGGGCTGGGCTGGGCCGCGGCGGGGGCGTTACTCAGGTGGCGGCGGTGGGGGCACTCGCGCCGATGCCGGCGTCCCCTGCCGCCTCCAGCGCCTCCACCGTGCGCAGATGCTCGAACAGCAGCCGGCTCACCGGCGAAAGCGCCTCGACGTCACGTACGACCAGCACGAGGCTGCGCTCGGCCCAGTCGTCTTCGAGCGGTGTGCCGACAAGGCCAAGCGGATGCCCCATCAGCTGATACACCTTGCGCGGCAGCACGCCGACGCCCATGCCGGCCTGCACCATCCGGCAGACCGCGTCGAAGCCCGGCACATGGATGCGCAGCCGCAGCGGCTTGCCGGCCTGGCGCGCGGCGAGATGGGTGCGCGCGTTGATCGAGCTGGCCGAGTGCAAGCCGACGTGGTCGCCATCGAGCGTTTCGGCGAACGCGATGCTGGTGCGCGCCGCGAGCGGATGGTCGTCGCGCATCACGATCACCAGCGAATCGCGCCGGTAGTGCTCGACGTGCAGATCGCGCGTGTCGGCTTCGGCCGAACAGATGCCGAGGTCGGCCAGACTTTCGTCGACGCCCTTAACGACGCCGCCGCTCGGCCGCTCCTCCAGATCGATCTTCACGCGCTCATGCTGTGCCTGAAACCCGCGCAGATCCTCCGGCAGGAATTCGACGATCGCCGACAGGTTCGCCATCATCCGCACATAGCCGAGCACGCCGCTCGCATGGCCGGCCAGCTCGATACCGATGTTCTCGATGTCGCGCATCACGCGGCGCGCGTGATGCAGCAGCGTTTCGCCGGCCGGCGTCAGCGTCATGCCGCGCGCGTTGCGCTGGAACAGCGTCGCGCCGACCGCCTGCTCGAGTTCGAGCAGCCGTTTGCTCGCGGCCGACACGGCAATCGCCTCGCGCTCGGCGGCACGCGTCAGCGTGCCTTCCTCGAACACGGCGAGAAATAGCTGGAGCGTGGTGAGGTCGAGCTTGCGGAGAAGGTTTTTGATGACCATGGCGCGGCGCGGGTTGTCTGCGATGCGCATATTGTGACGCGAGATGCGCAAACCGGGTGGCGCGCGCGGCCTACCCCCCGTTTCTCCGCGCGCGCGCTGCCCGTTCCATCAATCCTTCCAGGACGACTCCAGGATGATCGTGCAGAAGTTCTCGCGATGGTAATGCGGGTCCTTCAGCGCGAGCACGTCGGCCTTCACGTTGCCGAACGTCGTGTGCGGCTTGTGGATCGTGCCGCAGGTGAACGCATCGATGATGTTTTCCTTGAAGTGCGCGCCGCGCGGATGCGCGTGCACGACCGCCTCGCGTTGCTGCTCGCTGAATTCGTCGTACGCGAGGCCCAGCACGTCCATCTCCACGCCCGCGGTGACAAGCGCGATCACCGGCTTCATATGCTGCGGCACGCCGGGCGTCGTATGCAACGCGATCGAGGTCCACACCTGGTCGATATCGTCTTGACCGATGCCGTGACGCTTCAGAAAGTCGCGCGCGGCGTTCGCGCCGTCCACTTCGAAGCGCTCGTGTTCGCTGCTATACGGAGCGACGAGCCCCATGTCGTGAAACATCGCGCCGATGTACAGCAGCTCGGGATCGTACTTCAACTGTTTGCGCTGACCGGCCAGCGAGCCGAACAGGAACACGCGCCGCGAATGGTGATACAGCAGATCGGTTTCGGTATCGCGTACGAGCTGGGTCGCTTCGCGCGCCATCATGCTGTCGGGAATCTTGATGCCTGCGATCGTAGTCATGTCATGTACTCCTTGAACGGTGCAATGAACGGGACGCGCGGTGCAGCTTCAATGCGCGTTTTGATATGCTGGACGCGGTCCACGCGGTCATGCCCTTGCTTCCGGCCGGCCTTTTCTGTCGCGCGTCCTGTGAGTTCAGTATTGGCCAGCGTGCCGCCGCGTACAATCGCGGCGAACCGCTGGACACTGCCAAACGCACTGCGCTGACTGCCGCGGCGTGCCAGGTCCGTTCCCAGGGTCTGTTTACATATGGAAGTGTTTCGATGCCCACCGTTGCGATTGCCATCTTCCCCGGTGTACAGGCGCTCGACGTCGCGGGCCCCGTCGACGTGTTTGCCGAGGCGAACCGCTTTATCGCACCCGGTCATCAATATGAAGTGAAGCTCGTCGCCGCGCAGGCCGAGCCGCTGCGCGCGTCGAACGGCATGACGCTGATTGCCGACGCAACGTTCGAGCAGGCGCGCGAGCCGTTCGACCTCGCGCTCGTCGCGGGCGGCCCCGCGCTGCCGGACAACGAAGTGCCCGACGCGAAGCTGCTCGAATGGCTCACGAACGTCGCGACGCGCTGCGGCCGTTACGGCTCGATCTGCACCGGCGCATTCGCGCTCGGCCACGCGGGCCTGCTCGACGCGCACCACGTGACCACGCATTGGCAGCATGCGGCGCAACTTGCCGCGCAGTTTCCGCTCGCCCATGTCGACTTCGACCGTATCTATCTGCGCGACGGGCCGCTCGTCACGTCGGCGGGCGTGACGGCCGGCATCGATCTGTCGCTCGCGCTGGTCGCCGAGGATCACGGTCCGCACACCGCGCTCGCGGTCGCCAAACGGCTCGTCGTATTCGCGCAGCGGCAAGGCGGCCAGTCGCAATTCAGCCCGTATCTGACCGCGCCCGCCGACAACACGTCGCCCGCCGCGAAAGTCCAGGCACATGTGTTGGCAAGCATTCGCGACAGCTTCACGGTGAAGCAGCTCGCCGACGTCGCGGGCATGAGCGCGCGCAACTTCGCGCGCGTGTTCGTGCAGGAAACCGGTGTGACGCCACATGAATTCGTCGAACGCGCGCGTGTGGATGCGGCGCGCAAGCTGCTCGAAAGCAGCGGCTCGGCGCTCAAGGCGATTGCCTACGATTGCGGCTTCGGCACCGCGGACCGCATGCGCATTGTGTTTGCGAAGCGGCTCGGCGTCACGCCGATGCAGTATCGCGAACGTTTTCGCTCGGCCTGAATGCGGCGGAAACGGTTTGCCGCCTGTTCTATAGAGCCATCACGCGCGTATTGAATAGCACGTGAGAAAATGCCGAATTCTTCAAGCCAACGATCACAAGGAACGACATGACCTCCTCTTCTCCGATCCGCGCGATCGTCACCGGCCACACGCGTGGCCTGGGCGCGGCGCTCGCCGAACAACTGCTCGCGCGCAATGTCACGGTGCTGGGTCTGTCGCGCTCGCGGCATGCGGCGCTGAAGGCGCGCTTTCCCACGCAGCTCGAGGAAATCGAGTTGCAACTGGCCGATCCCGCGCACGTCGCGCAATGGATTGCCACCGACGCGCTGCGCAACTTCGTCAGCGGCGCGCAAACGGTGCTGCTGATCAACAACGCGGGCACGGTGCAGCCGATTGGTCCCATCGAAGGACAGGATGCGACGGCTATCGCGGACGCGGTGAGTCTGAACGTCTCGACGCCGCTGATGCTCGCGGGCGCATTCGCCGCTGCCGCGGTCGACGCAACCGACCGACGTATCGTCCATATCTCCAGCGGCGCGGCCCGCAATGCGATTCCCGGCTGGAGCATCTACGGCGCGACGAAGGCCGCGCTCGATCATCACGCGCGCGCAGTTGCACTCGACGCGAATCGTGCGCTGCGCATCTGCAGTCTCGCGCCGGGCGTCATCGATACCGACATGCAGGCCCAGATTCGCGGCAGCGGTGAAGAGCAGTTCCCGATGCGTGCGCGGTTCGAAGATCTGAAACGCAACGGCCAGTTGTCGACGCCCGAGCAATGCGCGACCCAGCTGATCGATTACGCGCTCAGCGATGCGTTCGGCGACACGCCAGCGGCGGACATCCGCGAGATCGTGAAATCGGCCTGAGTCTGCGATCTACGATCTGCGATCCGGATACTCCCGAAAATTCTCACCTTTGGTACGGAGCGATGGCGAGTCGGCATATGAAGCCGGTGCTGTTGCTCCCGAAAATTCTCACCTTTGAGCGTTGCGGCGCGGAGAACCGCGTGTTTGGGCGGGTTGTTTGAACCTCGCTCGCGTTTTTACTGCCTTTGCTCGCGTTGCTGCTGTTGCTCCCGAAAATCCTCACCTTTGAATAAATAAGAGTCCTGCGGCGGCCCGGCACTGGTCGCGCAAAATGGCATATCGCCTGGACATTCAATGAGTTACATCACGCAATTGGCGTGACGTGTGTGCTTATTCATGGCCGAGTTGTTGGCACGGCGCTTAGGGTGATACGGTCCGCTCTAGTCCCGAAAATCCTCACCTTTAGGCAAACAAGGCGGGATAACCACTGGCATACGCGCATCGCCATGATCAGTTCGGCGGACAGTTAGTTTCGTATATCGCATGTTCGAGTCGCTCCGCGGAGTTGCCTGCACGCTGGTCCCGAAAACCCTCACCTTTCGCGCGGCAAGTCACCGGCCAACACGCCGCGAGACAGAATACATCGTTAAATAAGGCATTTAATGCGGCCTTCGTCACGATGCGAAGCGCAGAAAAAGATTCGATGCGAGCGTTTATCGAGTGCGAGCGCGACGAAATCTCCACTCAGAATCGCGATTTCACGGATCGCCCTCTCGACTCCCGGATTTCCTCACCTATCGGTTTGAAGTGCACAGACAGGTGCGCACATTCTCACCTCGCCAACTCCCGAATTTCCTCACCTTTAGATTTTTCCGCATTCGCCGGAGCACGCTTCATCGCGCGAATCGATCGACTGACAAGGCAACCGGCGCCGCTTTGTGACATCGCGGTGAACGCGCCGTTCATGCAGTCGTCGCAGCATATAATCAGTGCCGACGGTCGATCACTTGTCGCGAGGCGGCATCGCTTTTCACCGCCTCTCCCCGCTGGCATTACGCATCTCGAACGGCAGTTCCTGACAAACCGGCAAAGGAGGAAGAATGAAAGCAAATGGCGCGAGCAGAATCATCGGCGCGATCTTCGCGGTGGCTATCGCGAGTTGCGCGACCTATGCGAACGCACAGGCGGGCGGTAACACGCCGCCCGACATGTCCACGCAAAATCAGTCGGTCGCGGCGCGTCCGAATCAGAACCGCTCGGATAGCCAGATCGTCCGTGACGTTCGCCGAGCGTTCACGCGCACGACGAATCTCAATTCCACCGGTATTCATGTGACCGCGCGCCACGGCGTCGTCACGTTGACGGGCTGGGTGCCGCAGCGCTCGCAAATCCAGCGGGCCGGCAACGCGGCCCGATCGGTTCGCGGCGTCAGGTCGGTGTCGAACAGACTGACCGTGCGCACGAGACACTCCAGCGGTCATTGAGTCATGTTCGGCGGCATCGGTTACCGGTCGGATCAATCGATGCCGCTTCTGTCACCCTGGTGACGTTTACCCCTTCCGCTTTGGCCGATACGGCCGCTCATATCATTCAGCGCACGCAGCATGCTCCGCGCTGAAATTCGCGCAGTTTCATCAGCCCAATCTATCGAACCGCGTTGCGTTGTTCATCGCACACGCTTTTGCGCCGTGCTTGAGAAACAGGTTGACCTTCGCCAAACGCGCCCCCTAGAATTCAAAAATCTTCATTGATGGGGCTTAAGCCTTGGACACCTGCAGTAGCCGACTTTCGAACAGATTCGCTGCCTGACCGGCAGGACGTCCGCGCTCCCTTCCAAAGCCGCCGTCTTGCCAGCAGGCAGACGGTGCGCGCCGCAGTATCTCTCCGTGCACCTTATTAGAGTCTTATCAGCGTTCTCTGGATCGCCGCGTCTGATCGCGTCCAGCCGCCGATAAGGCGCCCCATTGCGAGCGTAATGCCCGCAGTCGCGTTCGCGCGCTTTTCGTCAGTTCAACGGAACGCGCGGGTACGCGTGGACGAGCACGCGTGTATCGAGCCGTATCACACGCGGTCTTACGTTATACCAACAACAAACCGACAAGGAGCCGTCATGCCAGACAGTGAGAGTTACCCCATACACCGCTTACCCGTTCTTTTAACTGACGAAAGCGAGTAGACCTCCACCGCCGCGCGCCGATGCGTCCGGCCTCCGTGTCTGCTGGCTTTCCACTAGCGCGTCGGATCCGACGCACGGAGACAACTCATGCAATTCGGCCTCCTCCTTTCGAAGTTCCCACGCGTGCAGGAAGCGCGCGCCCACTACGACGCAATGCTCGTGCTGCACGAGCGCGAAACGCACCCGTTCGTCGCCTTCTGGCGTCGTCTCACTGCTCGCGCGTCGTAGCGTTTGCAAGCCGCCGTACGTTTCTATCGATAAACACAACCAGGAGAGAACAGCATGTCTACTCCGACGAATATTTCCTCCGCCCGCAGCGCGGTGCTCGATGCGGCGCATGTCGGCGACATCAGGGGCGCGCTCGGCACGATCGCCCATCACGACATCGCGCCACGCACAACGTGGTGGGCTCGCTTGCGCACGCTGCTCGCGATTCTCGGCCCCGGCCTCATCGTGATGGTCGGCGACAACGACGCGGGCGCTTTTGGCATCTACACCCAGGCGGGACAGAACTACGGCACCACGCTGCTGTGGACGATGTTGTTGCTGGTGCCCGTGCTCTTCGTCAATCAGGAGATGGTGTTGCGACTCGGCGCGGTGACGGGCGTCGGTCACGCGCGCCTGATCTTCGAGCGCTTCGGCAAATTCTGGGGGGCGTTCAGCGTCGTCGATCTGTTGATCCTCAACGCGCTGACCATCGTGACCGAGTTCATCGGCATCACGTTCGTACTCGACTTCTTCGGCGTGTCGAAGATCGCGGGCGTGTGCATCGCCGCGGCACTGACAATGGCCGCCGTCAGCACCGGTGACTTCCGGCGTTTCGAGCGCTTCGCGGTCGTACTGTGTCTGCTGAGCCTGCTGCTCGTGCCGGTGCTCGTGTCGATTCATCCGCCGGCCAGTCAGATCGCGCGCGACTTCTTTGTTCCGAACTGGCCCGCGCATTCGAAACTCTCCGATGTGATGCTGCTCGTGATCGGTATCGTCGGCACGACCGTCGCGCCGTGGCAGCTGTTTTTCCAGCAGAGCTATGTGGTGGACAAGCGCATCACGCCACGCTTCATGAACTACGAAAAGGCGGACCTGTGGATCGGCATCGTGTTCGTGCTGATCGGCGCGGTCGCGATGATGTCGTTTAGCGCCGCGCTGTTCGAAGGGCGGCCCGAGTTCGGCAACTTCACGGATGCGGGTGGCGTGATCGCCAGTCTCGAACGATACGCGGGACGCACCTCGGCGGTGCTGTTCGCGATTGCGCTGCTAGACGCATGCATCATTGGCGCG
This sequence comes from Paraburkholderia sp. ZP32-5, assembly GCF_021390495.1. Taxonomy (NCBI): domain Bacteria; kingdom Pseudomonadati; phylum Pseudomonadota; class Betaproteobacteria; order Burkholderiales; family Burkholderiaceae; genus Paraburkholderia; species Paraburkholderia sp. ZP32-5. The sequence goes on from NZ_JAJEJP010000002.1 coordinate 3,104,195, forward strand.
GCGGCGGTGTCGCTGTCGACTGCGTACGCAATCGGCGACGTGTTCAAGATCCGCCATTCGCTGCATCGTAGTGTGTCGGATGCGAAGGGCTTCTATCTGGTGTACTTCGCGATCGTGGCGACGGCCGCGGCGCTCGTGCTGATTCCCGGCAGCCCGCTCGGTCTTCTGACCGAAGCCGTGCAAACGCTCGCCGGCGTACTGCTGCCGAGCGCGACCGTGTTCCTGCTGCTGCTTTGCAACGACCGCGCGGTGCTCGGTCCGTGGGCCAATTCAAAGAAGCTCAATCTGTTTACCGGCGCGGTGGTCTGGGCGCTCGTGATGCTGTCGATCGTTTTGACCGCATCGGTGATCTATCCGGACATCGCCGGCACGACGATTATCGAAGTGCTCGCAGGCGGCACGCTGCTCGCTGTCGTGGGTTACGCGGCGACGATCGGGATGCGCAAGCTGCGCGGCGAGCCGGCGGCCGAACCGATGCCGGCTTATTCGAAAGAGAGCCGCAATACATGGCGTATGCCGCCGCTCGACGAATTGCCGCCGCCGAAGCTGACGCTCGCCAAACGCGTATGGATGGGTGCGTTGCGTGGCTATCTGCTGATCGCGATTGGTCTCGTGATCGTGAAGGTCGTACAGATGGCGTTTCTGAAGTAGCGCGAACGGTGAGATGTTCCAGGAGGTGATGCGTCGATCACGTGAATGGTGAGGATTTTCGGGAGCCGCGGTGTGCGTGACGCGGTGTGCGTGATCTACGCAGCGTTTACTGGCAGTATCGAACGCGGAAAGATCATGACGTACCCGCTCCCCGCTCGCCGATCACGCAAACGCTGCTAGCCGTTCAGCAAGTTCCCCAAAGCCATCAATTACCAGGTCCGGCGACAATTGCAAACAATGCGCCGGATCGCCATAACCGTACGCGGCCCAACACGCGTAAGCGCCGATATTGCGCGCAAGGCCCAGGTCGGCGGATGTATCGCCGACCACGAGCGTCTCTTTCGGTAGCACACCGGGAAACGCCGGCGCGATCAGCTTCGTATAACACGCCGGGTCAGGCTTCTTCGGAATGCCAGCAGGATCGCACACGAGCAGATCGATGAAACGGCCGATGCCATAGTGATCGATGGCCTTCACAACCGCGCCTTCCGATTTGTTGCTGACGATCGCCATCGCCACGCCATTGCTCCGCAACGCAGCCAGTGTCCGCTCGACATCGGGAAAGAGAAACGAATGATCGAGACCGTGTTCCAGGTAGAACGCGCGGTATGTCGCCGCCCATTGCGCGGCTTCATCGCTATTCAACTGGCCGTTCATTAGCATCGACATCGCTTCGCTCATCACCACGCCTGCCGCGATCGCCGTGTCGATGCGATCCGCCGCGGGCCGTTCAAATCGATAGTGGTCGAAAGTCAGCTTGATGCAATGCCGGATGGCGTTATGAGTGCCGCACAAGGTGCCGTCGAAATCGAGAATACAAAGCTTGATCATGGATGAAAAAATGCTGATAACGTTGTCACCAATCGGGTCAAATAGGGCAGCGACGGCACACTCTCGTGTTACTCTTCAACAGGTCCGTGCACGAATGTCTTTTACGTGAAGCCTATAAACGGAAATTCTGCTCGGCGGCTTTTTCATCGCTTCGCCACACAATTCAGACAACGATTGCAAGCTCTATGGCCCCGGTTAGTCTAAACGATGTCGCTCGCGCGGCCGGATGTTCCGCCTCCACGGTTTCCCGCGTCCTGCGCACGCCGCACGTCGTGCGCGATGAAGTGGCGCAACGCGTGCTCGCCGCGGTACGCAAGCTGGGTTACACCCCTAACAACGCGGCGCGTGCGCTACGTTCGCGCCGCTCGCGGATGATCGGCGCGGTACTGCCCACGCTCGAACATGCGATCTACGCCCGCCTTGCCAACGCGCTGGAAACCCAGCTCGCAACGGAAGGCTATTCACTCATCGTGACGACCTCGGGCTTCGACGCACACAAAGAGCTGGAGCAAACTCAACTGATGATCGAGCGCGGCGCGGAAGGCGTGGTGCTCGTCGGCGACGCGCACGAGCGTGCGCTCTACGAGTTCCTGAGCCTGCGCAACGTGCCCTACATCAATACGTATGTCTATACGCCGCAGGCGACTCACCCGTGCGTGGGCTTCGACAATAACCGCACCGCGCGACAGGTCACCGAATATCTGCTGAGCCTGGGTCATACGGAGATCGCGATGCTCACCGGTGTGCGCAAGGACAACGATCGCGTGCGCGCGCGTATCGAAGGCGTCGAGGAAACCTTGAGGGAACACGGTCTCACCATCGCGCAGGAACGCATCATCGAAGGACCTTATTCGATCACGGCGGGACGCAACGGCATGCGCAAACTGTTGAATCTCTCCGTGCGCCCGGAAGCCGTCATTTGCACCAGCGACATTCTTGCGTTCGGCTGTCTGGCCGAATGCATGGCGGCGAAAATCGAAGTGCCGCGCGAGCTGTCCATCACCGGCTTCGACGATCTCGACTTCGCCGCGCATCTGAATCCGCCGCTGACGACGATGCAGGTGCCGGCCGCGGAAATGGGCGCGCAAGCCGGGCGCTTTCTCGTCGACATGCTGGAAGGCGGCTCGCCGCTCGACCGGGTCGAGCTCGAAGCGCGCCTGGTCATTCGCGGCACGACGGGCCAGCCGGCTGCGTCGAAGCCGCGCGGCACCTAAGCTGGTCAGCGGGCCGTCAACTTACTGGCTGGCCCTGCGCACCATCATCGTCGTGGTCTTGCCCATCTGCACGCACTCGCCATGCTGATTGAACACGTCGATTGCGAACACGACGATGCCGCGGTCAGCGCGCTTCGTTTCGCGCCGTGATTCCACGCGCATGGTGGCGGTAATGCGATCGCCGCTCACGACAGCCTTCTTGTAGTCCCACGTCAGCGACAGCGTTGCGACGGCCTGCAAGTGCCACGCGCAGCGCATTTTCATCGCATCGACGAGCGCCACGATCAACAGACCATGCGCGATACGCCGCTCGAAACCGAGCGCGCGCGCTGCTTCGTCATCCGTGTGAACCTCGTAGAAGTCGCCGCCGACGCCCGCGAAGGTGACGATGTTCGCATCGCTGATCGTCGCGCTGCCCAGCGCGATCGAATCGCCGACATCGAGGTCGTCGAAGCAGCGCCCGTTCACGTTCATTTCCTTGCTTACCGCATTCATTGCGCAGTCACCCATTTGAGAATATGCATCGCCACGCCGACCAGCTCGCCATGCTGATTGACGATACGAATCTCGGCCTCGGTGCGGCGGCGTTCGAGATCGGCTGACACGACCGTATAGTCGAGTCGGATCGTGTCGCCCGCGAAAACAGGCTTCAGGAAACGTATGCGGTCATAGCCGAGCGACACGGGCGTCTCGCGATCGCGCACACCGTTCACGCGTTCGACGATGGCCGTCGAACAGGCTGACATATACGCCACCATCAACGCACCGTGCGCGATCACGCGACCATATACGCTGGCCGCCATCGCCTGTTCATCGACGTGGTTCGGCGAACGGTCGCCGCTGATATCCGCGAAGGCGTAGATGGCAGCGGCGCTGACGTGCTTTTCGAGCGACACCGTGTCGCCGATACGCAGATAAAAATCGCTCATCGTCGTGTCCGTTTGCATCAAGCCGATACCGTCGCTTGCGTTGTTTGCGTCGTATGAGCGAGACCACGTCCGGCAACGACGCCGGCATCCGTCAGCGACTGGATCTGATCGCCCTGGTAGCCGAGTTCTTCGAGAATCTGCCGTGTATCGTGGCCGATCTCGATTGCCAGATGACGCACCGCCGGCACTTCGCCGTCGTAACGCAGCGGATGATTGATCAGCGTCGCCTTGCCGCTTTTGATGTCGACCGTTTCGAACACGCGGTTGTGCTTCGCCTGTGCGTCGTCGCGCAAATCGCTGTAGTCATGCACGGGCGCCCACCACATCGCTTTCGCATCGAGCGCGACGGCCAGCGCATCGAGGCTGTAGCGTTGCACCGCCGCGGCCGTGGCGCGCGCGTACGCATCACGCTGTTCGTAAGGATTGCAATCGGCGAGCGCGCGCAAGCCGTCGTCGTCGAGTGCTTCGGCAAATACCGCGGGGCTGTTCAGCGAGATCGCTACCGCGCGATCGTCCGCCGTGCGATAGATGCCATAAGGCGCCTGATGGAACCACGTCGACAGATGCGCGTCGCGCTCGAACACCGCCGCGCTCTTTTCGGCGGTCAGATAGTTGGTAATGGCCTCGGCTTGCAGATCGATGCCCGCATTGAACAGATTTCCCTCGACGCGCGTACCCTCGCCGGTCTTCATCCGCTTCACGTAGGCGCCGAGAATGCCCATCGCGAGCAGTGCGCCGCCGTGCTGGTCGCAGATCGCCGCGCCGACCGCCGTCGCACCGCCGCCCGATGCCGCCACGAGCCCGGTACGCGCCTGAATCATCAGATCCTGACCCGGCTTGTCGCGCATCGGCCCGGACCCGCCAAAGCCGCTCGCCGACGCGTAGATGATGCCGGGCTTGCGCGCCTTCACCGCCTCATAGCCGAGCCCCAGGCGATCCAGCACGCCGGGCCGGAAATTCTCGACCACGGCATCGGCCTGATCGATCAACTTCAACGCGATGTCGCGCCCCTGCTCCGATTTCAGGTCGAGCGCAATCACGCGCTTGTTGCGGTTCGCGCACAGGAAAAAGGCACTGACGTCTTCGATAAACACACCCGCGCCGGACCAGTGCCGCTCGTATGCGCCATCGCGCGCCTCGATCTTGATGACGTCCGCGCCCATGTCGGCGAGATACTGGGTCGACGCCGGCCCTTGCAGATAGTGGCAAAAGCTGACGATGCGCATACCTTCAAGCATTACATTCTCCAGATAGACATAGTTTCGAGGCGGCTCAGCGCGCGGAGCTGGCCGCAAGCGGCAGCGATGAAGCGGCGTGAGCCCGCCGCACGCTGCTCGCCAACGCGACGGCCACGATCAACGCACCGCCCATGAACAGATACGAAGACGCCGGATCGCCCGTCAGGCCAGTCAGATAACCGACGGCATAGGAGCCGAGGAACGAACCCAACGCACCCACGCTATTGATCAATGCCAGCGCGCCACCCGCGACGGTACGCGGCAGCACTTCCGGTGCGATCGAGAAGAACGGCGGAAACACCACATACATCGCAATGCCGGCGAGCGTGAGCAGCGCAAACGACAGCCAGAAATTCGCCGGACCCACGAAATACAGCGCGAAAAACGACACCGCGGCAATCGCGAGCGGCACCGCGACGAACAGCTTGCGGTTCTGCATGCGGTCCGACATCCATGCGACCGGCAGCATGCACACCACCGCGCCGAAGTACGGCACGGCGGAAAGCCATCCGGTGTTGACCATACTCAGCGTCGCGCCATGCCGCAGAATGGACGGCAACCACAGCAGGAAACCGTAAAAGCCGAGGCTTTGAAAGAACAGCACGCCCGCGAGCTTCCACACCGCGAGCGTCTTGAATGCCTCGCGATAATTCTTCACCGGCGCCAGATCCTTCTGCTCGTCGGCCAGCGTATTCTCGAGCGCCGTCTTTTCTTCACTGGTCAGCCAGTTCACTTGCGAAGGCCGGTCGCGCACGACGGCGATCCACACGAACGCCCACAGCACCGCCGGCAAACCTTGCGCAATGAACATCGCGCGCCAGCCCCACGACTGTACGAGGTAGCCGGAGACCACCGACATCCACAGGATGGTCGCGGGATTGCCAAGCAGAAAAATGGTATTGGCCCGCGAGCGCTCACGCTTGACGAACCAGTTGGACACATACACGAGCATGCAAGGCATCACGGCCGCCTCGACGATGCCAAGCCCGAAACGCACGGCCATCAGCATCGGCACACTGGAGACGACACCCGTCAGCGCGGCGAGTCCGCCCCATGCGATCAGACTGAAGAAGATCAGACGACGCACGCTGCGCCGTTCCGCGTACATGCCGCCGGGAATCTGAAAGAAGAAATAGCCGAGGAAGAACAGCGAGCCGAGCAGCGAGGACGTCGCGCGGCTGATGCCGAGATCGTGATCGATGCCTGCCGCCGCCGCAAAGCCATAGTTCGCGCGATCGAGATACGCAAGGCTGTACGTGATGAACGCGACCGGCAGGATGATCCACCATCGCTTGATAGGTAGGGCTGTTCCGGCCATCTTCTGTCTCCTGTTCTGGTTTGCTGTCGAGTTGGCCGCGACACGCAGCCTGCCGGGTCTCTGACAACGATTGCAAACACAATAGGCCCTGTTTGGCATCGTTGTCAATCAGATATCCTCTGGCTCCTTGCCGTCGTAAACCCTTAAAACCCCGCTAATTCTGGTGAATTTCAAAGCTTGTTAGCGCTATAGACACGCTTCAGAGGGCTTGCCATTCTCGAAAAATTGCCTCACAGTGACAACGTTGTCAGACACTTCAGACGACCCGGCAGCATGTCGGGCGTGTACGTGAAAGGAGAGGAAATGAGCAACTGGTTGACCGACGGCATCGCCGCGGCTGTGAGCAAAGTGGAAGCCCAGGCGAGCCGGGGCGGCGATTTCCCGCACATCACGCAAGACGGCAAGTGGTGTACGACACCCGATGGCGTATGGACCGGTGGATTCTGGGCGGGCCTGCTGTGGCTCAGTTACGAGGTGCAAAAAAGCGACGCGTTGCGCACAGCTGCCACATCGCTCACGGACCGTCTGCTACCGCGCGCGGCCGATGCCATCAATCACGATCTCGGCTTCATGTTCTATCCGAGCGCGGTGAAGGGCTGGCGCATCACCGGCGACGACCGCTATTTGCGTGCCGCGCTCACCGCCGCCGAAAGCCTCGCCGGGCAGTTCAATCCGCAAGGCGGCTTCATACCCGGCTGGGGCTTTTTCGGCAGCGAGGACTGGTCGGGCTCGGTGTTGATCGACACGTTGATGAATCTGCCGCTGCTCGTCTGGGCAGCCAATCACGGAGGCGATGCTCGTTTGCTCGAGGTTGTACATCGTCATGCGAAAACGGCGCTCGCCAATCATCAGCGCGAGGATGGTTCGGTCTTTCACGTGTACCGGTTCAACCCCGCCGATGGCACGCCGATCGCCGGCGATACCTATCAGGGCCTCGATGCCGCGAGCGCCTGGTCGCGCGGCCAGGGCTGGGCGCTCGCCGGCTTTGCGATGCTCGCGGATATGACCGGCTCGCAGGAATATCTGACGGCCGCGCTGCGCGTCGCGCGATATGTCGAAAGGCATCTGCCGCAAGACGGCGTCCCGCCGTGGGATTATTCGGCGGGTGGCACGCCGGTCAAGGACTCGTCGGCGGGTGCGATCACCGCGTACGGTTTTATCCGGCTCTGGGAACTGACTACCGACGCGCGCCATCTCGATCTCGCCGAAACGATGCTCCAGGCGCTCTGCTCGCGCTGCCTGTTGCGCGACGACAGCGCGCCGATTCTCGCGCATGCGACAGCGGACCTGCCGCATGGTCTCGGCATCGACGAATCGACGATCTACGGCGATTATTACTTCCTCAAGTCACTGCTTGCGCTGCGAGATATCAAGGACCAGCGTGAAAGCGGCGCGCGCGGTTCGTTCGTGCAGACCTCGGCCGGCTAACACGCGGCAGGACAGGACGCCCATCAGGAAAATGATCATGGATACGATTAGCCAGCAACGCTTCGATTCGGTTACCGTGCTGACGCTGAACCGGCCCGAACGGATGAATGCGCTCAGCAAACCGCTGCTGCAAAACCTCGACGAAGCCTTTGCGAATCTTGCCGCCGACACGCGCACTCACGTGGTCGTGCTGACCGGCGCAGGGTCGAAGGCATTCTCCGCGGGAGCGGATATCAACGAGCAGCGCGACTTCTCGCCCGAGGATGCATATGCGCACATGCGTTGGGGTCAGGCGATTTTCGAGCGCATCGAGACGTTCGCCAAACCGACGATCGCCGCGATCAATGGTGTCGCTTTCGGCGGCGGTCTGGAGTTGGCGCTGGCGTGCGACCTGCGAGTCGTCGCGGACACGGTGCGGCTCGGCCTGCCCGAAATCACGCTCGGAAGTTTTCCCGGTTGGGGCGGCACACAACGTCTGCCCGCGCTGATCGGTGCCTCGCGGGCGCTGCGAATGATGCTCGTGGGCGATCCAGTCTCCGCGCAATGGGCGCTTGAAGCTGGTTTGGCAAACGAAGTCGTCGATGCGGGAATGCTGCTCGACCAAACACTGGCACTCGCCAATTCGATCGCACGTAATGCCGGCGAAGCGCTTGCCGAATTGAAATCGGTGGTTCGCACCGGGCTCCGTGAAGGTCGCGCGGCGGGTCTCGAAGCAGAAGCGCGAGGCGTTGGCGCGCTTTGGGGCTCGCCCGCGCAGAAAGCGGCGCAGCAAGCCTTCTTCGCTCGAAAGAAGGAAGCCGGCTCCGCTGCCGGCTAACGCGAAGCATGCACCGTATTCCACGGTGTTGTTATCTTCCACGAACCCAATGAGGGGCCCCCCATCGGCGCGGTGAAATCCATGCGATCAGGACCTCGGCACGTGATACCGTAGCCGCAGCGCATTCCAGTCACATGTTCATACTCACCAGAGGACCTCTCGCCATGCAGAATGAACCGAAAGACAGTGTCGATCGACGCAACTTCATGAAGACTGCGATTGCGCTGGTTGGCGCATCGTCCGCGCTTGTTACGCAGGCCGGCACTGCCTACGCGCAAAACGCAAATGCGCCGGCCGCCGGCTCGGCCACATCGCGCGGCACGGTCTACACAGGCGATGTGATCGATGGCAAAAAGGTGATCAGCGCGCTCGATATCAACGACCTGCCACGCGGCACCAGGCAGATGTTCTATTTTCAGGGCGTGCAGATGCCGACCGGCCAGCACTGGTACGTGTCGGTGATCGTCGTGCATGGAGCGAAGCCGGGCAAACGCGTCGCACTTATTAGCGGCGTGCATGGCGACGAGATGAGTCCGGTGCACATGATTCAAAGCGTCGTGAGCCAGCTCGATCCGGCGCAGATGTCGGGAACCGTGCTCGCGGTGCTGGACGTATCGCGTCCCGCGCTCGAAGCGATGGAACGCCGTTGGCCCAATTCGGGCAGAGGCATCGACCTGATCGACATCAACCGCGAATGGCCGGGCAACGAGAACGGCGCGAGCGCGCCGAGCCGGCATGCGGGGCTGTTATTCAACCGGCTGCTGCGGCCCAATACCGACTATGCGCTCGACTGTCATACGGGCACGACCGGCATGGATATCACGTCGTTCAATCTGGCGCGGATGGAATTGCCCGAACCGCGCGCAATGGCCGAGCTGTTTCCGATCAAGCAGATCTTCGATAACCCCGCCTACCCGACGCTGCTCGCCAATGCGCTGATCAACGTGGGCATTCCGGCGATCACGCCTGAGATGGGCCCACCGCGGGTTCTCGATCTCGAGATGATTCCGTCGTTCGTCGAAGGCACGATGAATGTGCTCAAACGTTATGGCGTGATTGCCGGACCGATGGGCCGTACCGGCAAAGATGTCGGGATCTTCGTCGGCAATAGCGGTCACACGGTGCTGTCGACGCATGGCGGATTCGTCGAGTTGCTGGTCAAACTGGACGACACGGTGTCGCCCGGGCAGAAGGTGGCAATCCAGCGCAATACATTTGGCGAAATAGTCGCGGAGTATACGAGCGGGATCGCCGGCAAAGTCACCGGGCTTCGCACCGATGCGACAGCGGAACCCGGCATTCCGCTCGTGATGATTCTTTACCAGAGCGCGACGAAAGAGAACCCGGAGGATTACGTCGAATGAGCGCGCCGCGTTGACGCGCGAATGGTGAGTATTTCCAGGAGTGGAGCGAACTCACTGTGAAAGGTGAGTTCTTCCAGGATGGTGAGCCGTTCCAGGAGACGGCAACACGGTATGTTTTAGAACGGTGAGGAATTCCAGGAGCTAAAACATAGGTGAAATCGATTCACGTTGTTCGGATCACCGAACAATTCACTTTCCACGCTCCTGAAAATCCTCACCGTCAGAACTTCACCTTGACCTGAAACCCGATCGTAAACGGCAGATTATCTGAAGGAATCGGCGGCACCACGATGAAGTTCGCGCCAACGCGTTTGTAGCTGACCATCACGATAGGCGCGACCACCGGCCCGACCGTGTGATTGCGTCCAAGACCCCAGTTGCCGTAGTTGTAGCCGGAAATGATCCCGCCAATCGCCGCAAGTCGCACGATGCCCCAGTGCGCGAACTCCGGCGCCCAGACACCGCCACCATAATAGGAAGGCCGACGCAGCGAGTTGCGAAAGCCGCCGACCGTCAACGCCCATTGGTTGTTGAGCCAACATTCGACGCCGAGGCCGGGATTGAACTGCTCGAAATCGGTACCCGGATCAGGATTGATGTGATACGAGCCGAGCATCGCATCGACCCATATGCCGCCTTCGCACCAGTTGCCCGCGTGCGCGGCGCAAGCCGCGAGACTCGCGACGAGCGCTACTGCGATATGTCGGAATTTCTTGTTCATCTGCCGAAAGTGCATGGATTCTCCGTCACCGGTCGGGCGCCGGTGTCATTGCTGTTCTGGCGATCTGCTTGCTGCTCGTCGCGCACTGTACCTCAACCCGTGCGAGCGATGTTGGGAACAACACGCTCGCACGGCCGGACGCGGCACATGCCGCGCGGCCAAAACCGCAACGATAACGGACAACCGATGGCGAAGTGATGAATCGACGCGAATCGGCGATGCATTCGAGGCGTGCATCACGCACGCCATCGGCGATGAACGTAAGGAAAGCGTCGGGGAAAAGAACTACAGGCCGAGGTCCGACAGACTCGGATGATCGTCGGGACGGCGACCGAGCGGCCAGTGATAGAGGCGATCGGCTTCGCGAATCGGCAGATCGTTAATGCTCGCGTGACGATAGGCCATCAGCCCGTGCTCATTGAACTCCCAGTTCTCGTTGCCGTATGAGCGGAACCAGTTGTTCGAATCGTCGTGCCATTCATACGCGAAGCGCACCGCGATGCGATTCTCGGTAAACGCCCACAGCTCCTTGATCAGGCGATAGTCGAGTTCCTTGGTCCACTTGCGGCGCAAAAGACCAACGATCGCCTCGCGGCCCTGGACGAATTCGCTGCGGTTGCGCCACACGCTGTCCGTTGTGTAGGCCAGCGATACGCGTTCGGGGTCGCGCGTATTCCAGCCGTCTTCCGCGGCGCGTACTTTCTTGATTGCGGTTTCGAGCGTGAACGGCGGCAGCGGCGGGCGGGTTTCGATTGTGTCGGCCATGATGGTTCCTCTGTCAGGTAGCGGTACGCCGGGATGGCGACCGTCTGGTTGCGGGTTGGTTTGCAGACTTTCTGGTGGAATTTCTCGTCGGGCTATCCGCGGACTTCGCGGTCTCGGCATCGAGCAGCGTGCGCGCCGTGGTCTGTGCGTCGAGCGCCGCATCAGCTTCGCCACTCACCAGCGCCACCGCGATCGCGCCGTCGAGCAGAATCAGCCACTGCCGCGCGAGACGCGCCGTGTGGCGCGCATCGATCGTCGATTCCGCCGCGAATGCATCGCATTGGGTTCGCACGAAATCGAGCAGACGCTCCTTGTGTTTGCGCGCGACGATCCGGATCGGGTCGTCGCACGATGCAATTTCGCCGGCCGCGTTCAGAAACGCGCAGCCGTGGAAATCGTCCGATGCGAACCACTCGCGCAGCACGTCGAACATGCCGAGCAGGCGTTTGCGCGCGGTCTTGCCGCACTGCTGCGTACCGGTGATAAACCAGTTCATCCAGCGTTCGTCGCGCCGTTCGAGTGCGGCGGCAACCAGTGCATCTTTCGAACCGAAATGCGTGTAGAAGCTTTTGCGCGCGGCGCCGGACTGCCGCACGATCGCATCGACACCGGTCGCATGGATGCCGCCGGCGTAGATCAGCGCTTCGGCCGCATCGAGCAGCCGCTCGCGTGCATTGCCGGCTGGCACCGGGTCTTGTGCCAACTGAGACGCCAGATCGGGCGCCAGGTCATTTGAGGTTTCGCGTGTCATGACCGAAAGGTAGAACGATCATTCTCCTTCGTCAAGTCTTTTATGTCTTCGCGTCGCCCGCGCGGTATGGGCACGCTTGCTGCTATCGTGACGAAGTTCGCCCAACGTTCGCTCACCCGTAACCGGAATAGCTTCGATGAACTCATCCTCTATTCGCACCGCCTCGGTGCGCGCGCTGCTCGGCGCGGCGCTGCTGGCAACGGTGGCCTGCACGCCGGTACAGGTGCTCACGCATTCGGTCAGCCAGAACGAGGCACGCGTGCCCGTCGGTCGCTATGAGATCGATCAGGACCACACGAGCATTACGTTCGATATCGATCACTTCAAATATTCGCGCTTCACGATGCGCTTCGATCGCAAGCATGGGCAGCTCGACTGGAATGACGGCGGGCTTGAACGGAGCACCGCATCGGTCACGATCGACGCCGCGAGCATCGACACGAACGTGCCGCTGCTCGACAAGATGGTGAAGAGCGACAGCATGCTCGGCGTGTCGCAGTACCCGGAGATCCGCTTCGCCAGCACACGCTTCGAGCGCACTGGCGAATCGCGCGGCACGCTAACCGGCGATCTGACGATTCGCGGCGTGACCCAACCGGTCACGCTCGATGTCACGTTCAACGGCTTCGCACCCGATCCGCTGACGAAGAAGGACACGCTCGGCTTTTCCGCGGACGGCCATTTCAGCCGCGCGAAGTTTGGTTTAGCGACGTGGTATCCGGCCGTCGGCGACGATATTCACGTGCGTATTCAGGCGGAATTCGTGAAAACGCCCGCAGGCGGGTAAGCGCTCTGCGGGCGTCGAGGTCGTGCAAAGAACCAATGATGCCGTGTTAGCTCAGGCAGCAGTCCAGTCGAGAATCACTTTGCCGCTCTCGCCGGAGAGCATCGTTGCGAACGCCTGCTGATAGTCGTCCACCTTGAAGTGGTGCGTGAGGATCGGCGACAGATCGAGGCCGCTTTGCAGCATCGCGACCATCTTGTACCAGGTCTCGAACATCTCGCGACCATAAATACCCTTGATTTCCAGGCCTTTGAAGATCACCTGATTCCAGTCGATCGCGGTTTGCGCCGGTGGAATGCCGAGCAGCGCGATCTTGCCGCCGTGGTTCATCGCTTCGAGCATGCTCGTGAATGCGCTCGGCACGCCGGACATTTCGAGGCCGACGTCGAAGCCTTCGGTCATGTGAAGATCGTGCATCACGTCCTGCAACGATTCGCGCGATACGTTCACCGCGCGCGTCGCGCCCATCTTGCGCGCGAGCCCCAGGCGATAGTCGTTGACGTCGGTAATCACGACGTTGCGCGCGCCGACGTGCTTCGCAATCGCCACCGCCATGATGCCGATCGGTCCCGCGCCGGTAATCAGCACGTCTTCGCCGACGAGGTTGAACGACAGCGCCGTGTGCGTCGCGTTGCCGAACGGATCGAAGATCGCGGCGAGATCGTCGGAAATCTCCGGCGGAATCTTGAATGCGTTGAAGGCCGGAATCACCAGATATTCGGCGAACGCGCCTTCGCGATTCACGCCGACGCCTACCGTATTGCGGCACAAATGCCGGCGCCCCGCGCGACAGTTGCGACAGAAGCCGCAGGTGATGTGCCCTTCGCCCGACACGCGATCGCCGATTGCAAAGCCGCGCACTTCCTGCCCCATCTCGACGATTTCGCCGACATATTCGTGGCCGACATGCATCGGCACCGGAATCGTCTTTTGCGCCCAGTCGTCCCACTTCCAGATATGAATGTCGGTGCCGCAAATCGCGGTGCGCGTGATGCGGATCATCACGTCGTTATGGCCGACTTCCGGCCTCTTCACATCCGTGAGCGTGAGGCCCGGTGCGCGTTCGAGTTTTGCCAATGCTTTCATCTATTACTCCTTGCCGGTCACGCGGAAATCACGCCGAGTTCGCGGCCAACGCGCGCAAACGCGGCGACTGCGCGATCAATCTGTTCTGATGTATGCGCGGCGCTCATCTGCGTGCGAATGCGCGCGCGGCCGCGCGGCACCACCGGGAACGAGAAGCCGATCACATAGACGCCTTCTTTCAGCAACGCATCGGCCATCTTGCCGGCGAGTTGTGCATCGCCCAGCATCACCGGAATGATCGGATGTTCTCCCGGCACCAGCGTAAAGCCGAGCGCGCTCATCGCGTTGCGGAAGTGCTGGCCGTTTTCGCGCACCCGTGCACGCAATTGCGCGCCTTCGTCGCTCGCGAGCAGTTCGAGTACCCTGAGCGACGCGGCCGCGATGCTCGGCGTCAGCGTGTTGGAAAACAGGTACGGACGCGAGCGTTGCCGCAGCAATTCGACGATCTCCTTGCGCGCGGCGACGTAGCCGCCCGATGCGCCGCCGAGCGCCTTGCCGAGCGTTCCGGTGATGATGTCCACGCGCGACATCACACCGCAATGTTCAGGCGTGCCGCGCCCATGCTCGCCGATGAAGCCGACCGCGTGCGAGTCGTCGACCATCACGAGCGCGCCGTATTTGTCCGCAAGATCGCACACGCCGGCGAGATTCGCGATGATGCCGTCCATCGAAAACACGCCGTCGGTCGCGATCAGCTTGAAGCGCGCACCGGCTGCATCGGCTTCCTGCAGACGTGCTTCGAGATCGGCGAGATCGTTGTTCTTGTAGCGGAAGCGTTTCGCCTTCGACAGCCGCACACCGTCGATGATGCTCGCGTGATTCAGCTCGTCGCTGATAATCGCGTCGTTTTCGTCGAGCAGCGTTTCGAACAGACCGCCGTTCGCGTCGAAACAGCTCGAATAGAGAATGCAATCGTCGGTTTGCAGGAACGCCGAAAGCGCCTGCTCGAGTTCCTTGTGCACGGTTTGCGTGCCGCAAATAAAGCGCACCGATGCCATGCCGAAGCCATCGTTGTCGAGCCCTGCTTTCGCGGCTTCGATCAGACGCGCGTCGTCTGCCAGGCCGAGATAGTTGTTCGCGCAAAAGTTCAGTACGTCGGTGCCGTCGGCGAGACGCACGTCGGCCGATTGCGGACTCGCGATCACGCGCTCGCTCTTGTAGAAGCCGTCGGCACGGATCTGCTCCAGGGTGCCGCGCAGATGGGCTAGGTATTGGTCTCGCATGAACGGAACTCCTGGTAGTGATGACGCCCGCGTGTGCCTGCGTTACCCGTTCAGCGGCACGGGCGACATGGTTGACGGCGAAGCGGCCTGTTATAGTCGACTGTCAGCTTTATCGGATATTTTCGATTTTTCGAACTAAAATCCGGTATATCGAACAACTCTAAACGATGGGTCAGGAAATGGCAAGTTCGGGTACACGCCGCGGCGCGGCCAATACAACGGCCAACGCGGTGACGGCGTCGACGAATACGGCGCCGCCGCGCGTGGGCGAGCAGATCCAGCGGCTGCGTGCCGAACGGCGCATGACGCTCGACGACCTGTCGCGCGCGGCGGGCGTGTCGAAATCGATGCTCTCCGAGATCGAACGCGACAAGGCCAATCCGACGATCGCGGTCGCCTGGCGTCTGACCAATGCGCTCGGCGTGAGCCTCGACTCCCTGTTTGCGCCACCGAAGGCACCGGAGGCAATCGCCGTTTCCGGTCCGCACGATATTCCTACGCTAAGCGGTCACGACGCGAAATACCAGTTGCGTGTGTGGGGCCCGATCGAGCTGGCCGGCAAGTTCGAGTGGTATGAGTTGACGTTGCAGCCAGGCGGCGCACTGGTTTCGAACGCGCACGAACCGGGCACGCGCGAGCATCTGACCGTGCTGCACGGATCGATCGAAATCGAGGCGGTCGGCGCGACGAAGCGGCTGAAGGCGGCCGACACCGCGCGCTACGCCGCCGACGAGCCGCATGCGATCCGCAACGCCGGCAAGGGTGAAGCGAAAGCGCTGCTGGTCGTAATTCACGGCTGAGCGCCCGGCAACGGGCTGTTGGAGCAATAGGCCAGTCGGCCGAGGTTGCATCGAACACTGTATGTTTGTACAGTATTCGCTATGGACTGGAGCCGACAATGAACAACCTGAAAGCCGATCGCACCGATCAAGCTCTGGCCGCGCTGCGTTACCAGACCGCCGCGCGCGATCTCGAACATATCGTGCGCAGCATCGCCGCGCGCTACATCGCCCAACAGGTGCCGCTTACGTGGCGTCTGCTGCACGCCATCGAGGCCGAGGCGCTGGCCGATCTCGGCTTTGCGAGCCGGCATGACGCGCTGATGCTCGGTCTGTTCCAGCGGCCATCCGCTCTGCCGTACCCCGAAACCGACGACACCGTGGATTTCGGTACGTCCAATGCGCTGCCGGCCGTTTTTGCGTTTGCCGTGAGTGCTTATGAGGCCGCGGCGCGAGAGGTGATGCGTCGTGCGGCGCAACAACCGGTGCCGCGAGATACACCGAAACGCGCGCGCGCCTGGGGCGGCTGATCTCGATCGTTTGCCGGTTCATCAGCGTTTCGTGAGTCGGCGCCTACAATACGCACAGCAAACGGGCGCAACTAATCGAAAGATTGCCAATGTCACCTCCTCATCTGACTGACCCCGTCCCGCGACCCGCGCCGTCAGCCGATCTGTTCGATCAGCAACGCGAAGACTGGCGCTGCGATCCACAAATCGCTTTCGACGCGTGGCTTGCGAAGCAGAATTTCAGACGCTCGTCGGCGCTCGTCTATCAGGCGCAGTGGGGGCAATTTCTCGACTGGCTCGGCGCGCGGCAAAAGGGCCTCGCCACTGTCGACACGCCAGCCATTGCGGAATTCGTCGCCGGGCTCGACATCAAGAAAACGCAACGGATGCGGTATTTGCGGTTGATTGAACGCGTGCTCGATCATGTTCGCGAAATCGAATCGGCGTCGACCAATCCGGCGCGCTTCATCGCTCAGGATGGGGAGGCTGCGTGGCGCAATGCGCGCGACAACGAGCCGACCGGCTTTCTCACCCATGCGGAACGAACCGCGCTGATCGCACAGCTGTTCGCGCAGTTAGCGGATCTATCGGTAGCGCAGCGCTGGAGGGAGCGGCGCGATCGTGCGTTGATCGCCGTGTTCCTCGGCGGAGGGATAAAGACGGGCGAAGCCGCGGCACTTACGGTTAGTTGTGTAAAAGCAGGCTCGCCATGGGTCACGATCGAATCGGCGAACCCGATGTTGACGCGCCGCACGCGCCTGGCGCCATTCGCGACGGCGATTCTCGATGCATGGCTCGCCGAACGGCATCAGATGGAACTCGCCGGCAATCTCGTGTTCCCCGCGTCGCCGTCCGGACGTCCGATGCACAAGGCCACGATGCTGCGGGCAGTCGATGCACTGGTCGAAACCGCGGGAATTGCCGCGTCACGAAAGTCGCGTGCGAGTCCGCAAACCTTGCGCAACAGTTTCGCGGCGGATCTTTTCGAGAGCGGCGTCGACGCGGAGCAGGTTGGTCAGTGGCTCGGTTTTGTACAGGCGGTGTCCGCGAACCGGCTGTATCGCGCATGGCAGATTTGGGCGGATCAGCAGGATTTGCCGGCGACGGACGATCCCGATCCGGCCGCGGCGCCATTAGCTGAACCCAGACGCGACGGGCGTTTGACAAGGAAAGCGTGAGTGGGGGGCGCCTGAAAATCCTCACCTTGCGGCCCCCGAATTTCCTCACCTTTGGCGTTTTTCCGGCTGTCGTTCGGCCAATCGTTCGTTAACGCATTGCGCCAATTGGAGGTTCGGACGACGCGGTTGAATCGGCGGTGGAGAGAAACTGGCCGAGCGCGGCGAGTCGGGATTCGCCAAGACCCGACGAGTGTTCGCATTCGGGGCACAGCAGTTCAAAACGGTGATCGACCTGGGACAGCTCCGGCTCACCTTCCTCACATTTCGGGCAACGCGCGGGGAGCGTGACATGCCCGTCCGCTGCGGTGCCGATCATGCTCAACTCATCGCTCGTGAGTCTGCCGGCGCTGACGAGCGAGCAAAGCAGGATCGCGATTTCCGGATCGATACCCTGCTGGCCGCGCAGCGTAGCGACCTCCTTCGTCAAGGCATCCACTTCGTCCGACTGCTCACGCAATTGCGCGTCGAGCCGGTCCGCGCGAGCCTTGGCCGCGGATATCTGCTGAATAAACTCGAATTCCTTGCGGCTCGCGTCGCGAACGCCGGACTGATAGGTCGCGGCCATGGTACGCAGCGAATCGAGTTCGACCAGCATCGGCTTGACGCGTCGCTCGGCTTCAGCAACCGCGTCCTTGATCTGTTGCGCATAGTGTTCAGTGCTTTGCCGCAGTTCGACGTGCAATGCATCGATCCGGTCGCGCAGGCCGGCATTGGTGGTCTGCTCGGTCTCGAGACGCTGGCGCAGCGCTTCGTTTTCCTGGTCGAGCCGACGCGTCGTCGCTTGCAGTCCTTCCAGATGGACATTGCCGTGCGTCGTTGCGCTCGATAACTCGGTTTCCAACGCGCGGACCCGTTCCCATGCGGCTTCGGCTCGGGCGTCGCTACGCTTGATCGCCTCGTCGGACGCATCGCGTCGAATGTCGGCGTCTCGTGCACGCTGGTCGGCGGCGGTGATTTGCGCCTGGATTTCCTCGCGTTCGCCGTCGAGCGTCAGCTTGGCTTGCGCAATGGCTTCTTCGAACAACGCGCCCAGCAGTTCGCCCGCGCGATCTTCGAGTGCCTTGGGAATCGCACCCGCGCCGATCTTCACGCGCGATACGTTGCGGATGCGCTCCCAGAAATGGTCGATGTCCTTCGGAATATCGCTCGCGCTGCCGGTCTGGGTGAGATCACGGACCGTTGCCATCGACGGGCGGATGCCGAGGTCAAAAAAGAGCCGCTTACATGCGTGAAGTGAAAGATCCTGCCGCCGCATTCCCTGAGCGCGCATTGATTCAAGCTCATTGCGAATGGTTTGGCGTTCCTGATCCAGATTCATTGTTTACCTCGACCTCGCTTGAATTGGATGGATCATAACAATTTACGTAGCGTTTGCTACTGATTTGTCGTTAGTAAGGAGATTGGCGTAAACAGAAGGACTTCTGTGTGTGAATTGCGATGGTAAACGCGTGTACGCCGTCTTTTTCCGTGAAACAAAACGAAGAATAGCGAATAAGCCATTGTAAATAAAGCGCTTTGCTCAATCTCTCGTTGATCGCGTACTGTTTCACGAGAACGTGGGATTGTGTGCGGGGGTGATAGAGCGGTATCTCCGCGAACTCTCGGGGAAAAGCTAGAGAGTAATAAAAGTAAACACCCTTGAACCCTTGTTAAAAACGTTAACGCCGCGGCAAAGCCTTACCAGGCGGGGTTTCCAGCCGAACAAGGTGAAGCTTTGCGGGAGACGTGGTGAGATTGTGCGGGAGAGTTGAGTGATGGGGTTCGGGGAGCTCGGTGAGTGGCTGCGGGACAGAACGTGAGCGGGTTCAGGGGACCCTGTATACGTCCGGTTCCGGCAAAGGTGAGGTTTTGCGGGACCAGGATGCCGCCAATCGCCCGACAGTGCGCGAAAGTCTCTGGCGTGGCTGACCAGTACAAAGGTGAGCGCTTTCGGGACGATCGTAAACACGGTTTTTCGACCTTGTCCGGCAGCGGTTTACCCAACTGGTGAGCCGGTGCGGGAGAAAACGCGGATCGAAGGTGAGGTTTTACGGGGCCAATCGGCCGGTTTTGCCTAAAGTATGGGCATTTCGCGTGCTGAGGTGAGGTTTTACGGGAGCCAAGGCTACTTTCGTGGGGAAAGAGGCGGCTTTGGTACGGCTGGGCTGCGACGCGCCGGCTGCAAAGGTGAGCGGATTCGGGATTCTGTTGATCGAGCGACTCGGGTGCGGTGATTGGGCTGTGATTCGCGCAAAAGGTGAGACTTTTCGGGACGCTTCCATATGAGTCATGCGGGTTAAGGTGAGGATATTCGGGAAAATTTTGGGGCTGATCGGCTGGAAATGCCCGGCTGATGGCGGTAGTGATGTGCGTCGTTTGCCAACGCTGGATTTCGAAGGTGAGGCTTTTCGGGAAGACCGTTGGTGGGAAATGAGAGCGGCTGGTCTAGCGGAAGTTGGCTTGAGGTGAGGATTTTCGGGAGCCGTGATCAGTTATTGATAAACGTGGTTCGTTGTAAGTAACTGAAAACTAAGAGTTTTTAAGGCTGCCCTGCTGGAGGTGAGGTTTTTCGGGACCAGTTGGCGAGGGTGAGTCTTGGTCCTGGCAAACCTCAAAGGTGAGGTTTTTCGGGGGAGTATTTGAGATAAGGTCGGAGCTGGCGCGGCTTGGACGGGTGTCGTTGCATATGCTCCGCGAGCGTTAAGGTGAGCTTTTTCGGGGTATCGGGCAACGGAGGCTTTGCTGGTCGCGTGCAAGCGGTATGAATTGCGAGTCCTGGTGGTTGCATGAAGAGCAGCTTTCGGCTGCGGGCGCGTCGGTCGCGATGCCATAGACGGCGCGGTGCCCGGGTTCGCAACGCTTTGGTTTGCGATGCAGCTCTGCTGGCTGGAGGGGCCACATAGGGAAGCCGGGTCTATTCGATTCGTTCACGCGAGCGATAGCGGCGGAGAGGTTTCCGTTGGCACCAGACGACAAATGCCCGCCGGCGCCCGCTGAACAAGGGCGCCCGCTGCCCGTTCGCTGACAGCTCCGCGGACGTTTGTCGTGTGCTCAATCCCGAGTGCTGGCGCCAGCCTAACGCCAGTGACGCATTCGTCGATCCCTATCGTGATCGATGTCATTGCCGGTTTGCAGCGCCGCAAAGCAAGAAAGCCGAATCTCCGCAGCCCATCGACGGTGGCCAAGTAGCCAGGCCGGCGCGTCCACGTAATGCCGGAAAAAATCCGCAAAATTTTTTGAGGTGAGGAGATTCGGGAGCAGTTGCTCTCCGTTCGTGCGCGGTACGGAATCGTCCTGATTCGTAGACGCCGCGACCTGCAAGGAGAGCCCGAACCTGGTTGCGCGCGGGCGAGGTGAGGGTTTTCGGGAATGGCTCGAGGTGAGTCGGGCTTCGTAAACTCGCTTCACCGGCAACGGTGAGATGGGCGCTATAGACGCGTATCACCACAGCCGGTATCCTCTCGCGAAATCCCTCCTCAGCCCAGACGC